>NZ_JADGIA010000049.1 GCF_019683635.1 Thermogemmatispora sp.
CCCAGCCCCCGGCGCGCTACCGCCTCGGCGGCGGCCAGACCCGCCGGCCCTCCCCCCACAACAACAACGTCCCTGGACTCCTGCATAGGCACCGTCCTCTCCCTTTCTTGATCAATGCTCCCAGACAACACTCAGCTGGCTGGCCTGGCCAGGAGGGCTAGCGAGCGTTCTCCGTGCGGTGAAACTCCTCAGCATAGGCCAACTGATGCCGCGCCCCAGACTCCTGGGCCCCACGACGCACGCGCTCCGCTACCTGCTCAAAATGGTCTCCGACCTGGCTGGCATGGGCCCGCAGCGCCTGCAGCTTCAGCTCGATGGTCGTCGAGATATCTTCAGCATGATTGAGCATGGGCGCCCCGACAATGTAAACCTCGCGCACCCGATGCGGCTGCAATCCCTCGGCTAATAGCTCCGGGAAGTCCCAGGCATTCTGAGAAGCAGGATAGATCGCCTCCAGCGCCATGCGCCCGGCGGTCAGATGGTCTGGATGATAGCGGCCCAAAAAGAGCACTGGCGACCATGAGCGCTCGGGCGATTGACAGATCACGCGTGTGGGGCGATACGTGCGCAGGAGGCGCACCAGCTCGCGCTTCAATTCGCGCGTCGGTTGGAGCTGTCCGTCGGGATAGCCGAGGAAAATGACTTCTTTGACCCCCAGGATCTGACAGGCAGCCCGCTGCTCGGCCTTGCGCGTCTCAATCGTGCGCTGCCGGGCCTCTGCGCTGACATCCTGCGCCTCGTCCGGTCCTCCCCCTCCCCCATCGGTACAGATGACGTAGTAGACCTCCCATCCCTCGCGCACCCAACGCGCTACAGTGCCGCCACAGCCGAATTCCGCATCATCGGGATGAGCCACAATCACCATTGCACGCTTCGCTTGCTCTTTCGATGTCTCAACTGCTTCTTGTTGTCCCTGCATCAAAAGACACGCTCCTCTAGGATCTCAAAAGGCATCGGGGAAATCGGCCTTATTGTACCACGCCCGCCTCTCTCTGCCTATTGCTGAGCCGTCTCTCCGCGCTTCCAGCCGGCCACAAGAGCCATCTCTCAAAACCTTCCCCAGAGGAATGAGCCTTTCAAAAAGCGCTCCTCCTATCCCCCAAGAGGGCAGCGAGCGTCACAGGCCAGGTGGTACTTTCCTGCTAGAGAGGGCCGGGGGCCACAAAAATCTATTAACATGAAAGCATCCTATTTCAATGCTATCTCGCCTTAACGGTCAAAATCTGTGGAAGGGAAGTACACAAAAAGACGTATGCAGTTTACTAGACAGGCCCAACAGCAACCACAACAATTAATGACCTGTCCCCAGTGTGATAACGTCGTGCCCATTGGTGCACCCTTCTGCAATATCTGCGGGACACGTCTCTATCCGCCACCCACAACCGCCCAGGCTTCAGCAGCTGCTGCTGCCACTGGTGGCGCGGCCACCACCACCGCCCCCGCGCAGCCTGGCGCGGCCCCTGCTGCCCCAGCGTCACCCGATATCTACGATGAGGAGGAAGACGAAGAGGAAGAAGACTACGAATATGAAGAGGAAGGGGAGGAGGGAGAGGAAGGGGAGAGTGGAAAATCTGCCCAGACGGCGGCTCCCCCTCCCGCTCCCGGTGAGATCCAGAGCCTGCTCCAGCGCCTGGAGGAGCAGGTTAGTCAGATCGATATTTATTTCCCGGCTAATCTCCCCGATAAAGCGCAAAAGATCAATGCCTGGAAAAAGCAGCTCCAGCGCGCCTCAGCTTGTGCCCGCCTGCTGGAACGTCCACAGATCCAGCAGATCGAGTCGCAGCAGGCTCTGCGTCTGCGGCACCACATCGCCGAGGCGGCACGCGCTCTGGACTATACGCGAGAGTATACCGTCAAGCTGGTCGGGCACGCCGGCGCCGGCAAGAGCACGCTACTGGCGGCCCTGATCGGACGGGATATCTTCCCACGCCTGGCCGGGGGCGCCGTCACTGGGGTGCGCACTCGCGTGCGCCTCTGCCGCGACGATGAGCCGGAGGAAATGCACGTCCACTTTCTGACCCGGGCAGCCTTCGGCCACCTGCTCAGCCAGACGCAGCAGGCTATCAAGACGGCCCCAACGCAGAAGATGCGCGAGGCCCTGGCCGCTGAGCTTAATATCCTGCTCAAAGCGAGCGAAGCCTTCGGCGATACTTATTTGAAGGACGATCAGCCCTATGTGGAGGTCGTGCCACGCGAGCGCTGGAAAACAGAAAGCCGCCGCTATATCGAAGAGCCAGCCCGCGATAGCGAGGAACCGCGCCTGACACGCATCATCGACTATGTCGAGTACCGCGTCCACGCGGGACCGCGCTCAGTGCTGCCGCCCAACAGCGTCCTGGTCGATTTGCCCGGCGGCGCCGCCGGCCAGATCTATCATGACCTGATGCTGCGCGAGGAGCTGAAGCAGGTCGACGCCCTGCTGCTGGTGATCGGCAACAACCGCTTTGGCGACGATGAGCGTATCCAGCGCATCTTTGAGGAGGTCCGCCAGGCGGTCCTGCAGAACCGCGCCTTCGACGTGGCCAGCCGCATGCTCTTCCTGGTGGTGACGCACTGGGATGAGATCAACTCTCCCGCCAGCCAAGAGAAGGCCCTCGGCAGCCTGCGCCCCTTCTTGCGCGAGCTGCCCCCCGGCTACGCGAGCTACCACCGCCACGGTCCACGTCATACCTATTTCTTCTACCCGCTGCGCGCCCTCGATGCCCTGCTGGCAACGCTGGGCCTGGCCGGCACCTCCCTCGATGAGGAACGCCAGCAGGAGGGCCGCGAGTACGCCGGTCGCTTGTTGGGAATCTACCCCGAGCTGCTGAAGATGGCCCCCTCGCTGCCGTCTACTACCAGCGCTCAGGAGTTCGAGCAGGTGACGCGCGAGCAGCATGAGGCCATGCTGCAGTACAGCGGCCTGCCCGAGCTGACGCACGACCTGCAGGTCTTTTTGACGGAGAACCGCTACGAGGTGCAGCTGCGTCACGCAGAGACGCAGCTGGCGATGGCTTTGCAGCTGACCGAAGACCTGTGCTGGGAGCAGATGAGCCAGCTCGGCGTCGAAAGCCACGACCTGCAGGAGCTACAGCAGGAAATGCGCTCGCGCCAGGCCCGCCGCAGCGCTGCCCGCTTCGAGCACCTGCAGCGCCGTACAAATGCCATGCTCGACGCCTGGAACGACGCCCTGCGCCAGTTCGATTCAGCTATCAGCAGCGAGAAGAGCGTCTTCCAGCGCGTGCTGCAAACGGCCCACGAGCGCGCCGCTCAGCGCGTCAAGATCCGCATCACCCAGGGCAACTTCGATCACTATATTAAGGTCGGCAACCGCCGTACAGAGGATTCACCAGCGATGGAGATCGGCAATCGCTGGACGGATATCGACGGCTGGGGTCTGATTAAGGCGCTGCGCCAGAGCCTGTGCATGGCCCTGGAGCGCGAGCTGAATGACCCCGCCCGGACGCTGGCCGAGGCCTTCTTGATGCCCATTGCTTACAAGGAGGAAGTCGACGGCTCGCTCGATATCAATCGGGTGGCCCTCGGTGAGTTCGGCGGCGAGCTGGATGAGATTCAGAAAGCTTACAATAAGCTGAAGCGCAGCATCCGCGAGAAGGCCCGCGATATCTGCCTCTATGTGACCCTGGGCGAGCTGCTCAATGAGGAGAAGTATGCCCCAACCCGCGAGAATCCGGCAGTGGGCGCACTCTATCGCCTGACGAACGCTCAGGGGAGGGCCGAGGAGATTATTCAGCAAGCACGCCGACTGATGGCCCCGATTCTTGATACGATCTGCAACGGCCTGGCCCGCAGCACCGAGCAACGCATCGCGCGCCTCTTCCGCTATGAGCTGGACAAGCTTCAGGAGCGCCAGGTCTACGATAGCGACCGCCTGGAGGCCCAACCGGTGTCACAGAACGGTACCTTCTCGGATATCGTGACGCGCCTCTACAGCCACCTGACCGAGCGCGTGCATACGTCAGAGGCCCTGCGCCAGCAGCTCGATAACCTGCAGGCGCAGCGCGAGGCTGCCCTCGATCAGTGGGTCGATCTGATTCAGGAGGTGGAGGCCCTCAAGACCATCCATCGCCAGGAATAAGCGGCCTGGAGAAGAGCCAACGGAGATGCCCCGAGCTGAGGCCTAACCTAACCCGGCCCGGCTCGGCGGCATGTCCATCCTTCTTTCCCGCCAGGAAAGAGACGGAACATTTCCCCCTCCCACTCTCAAAGGAAGCCGGACCATCCTCGTCCTATACAGGAGACAGATAAAGAGGGAGGGAGAGCGCTCAGGGCCGCGCTCCTCCCTCCCTTTTCCCTGTTCCCCACGACAAACCCGCCTACAGGATCACGTCACATCTCAGTCCCCCCAGGGCCTGCCTCCCATTGTCACCCCCGGCATTACGATAGCCGCACCAGGCTCTGATCCCGGTGAACATCGCGTTGAGATGTAATGAAGATCTAGCAAAACTCGCTCCTCGGAGTTGAGAAATATTCATATGACGCTCGCAGAGTCAACGCCCCTTCTTCTCATCTTGCCCGGCGGATTCCCTGGCCGCTTCCTTCTCTCAAAATGAGTGAGGGTCAAGAGTATAGCTTCAGCTGAGATAAAATATCTACTATCTGTCAATCTCTGACTGCATAAAAAATACTGGTACTTTTGGCCTGTCTATTCATCTGAACAGCAAGCGTACAGCGTAACGTGTTTATAGAGTCCAGCCCCTGTCAGGCGCCCGCTATCCAGGGTAGTCGGACAGGCCCACCCCCGACTTTCCTTAGAAGGTGGCAGGGCTGGATCAGGTACTGGAGAGAGAAGGAGGCCAGGTATGCACGGTCTCATTTTTACAACCTGGGAAAAGTATCTGGGTGAGCGTTTTGGCGGCGGCCTGTTGAGTGCCTACCGCGAGGCCATCGGTGAATCGCCGAGCGCCACACCCCTGGTGAGCCGTTCCTACGACGACGGCGCGCTTCTTGCGGGCGTAGCAGCGGCCAGCCGCCTCAGCGGTCTGTCCCCTGATCAGCTGCTGCGCGAATATGGACGCTACTTCATTCTGAATAGCCTCACCGGCCATCTCTGCAAGTATATCCTCTCGGGCGTCAGCAGTGCCTACGATCTGCTGCTCACGATGCGGGATGTCCATAGCCGTTTGCGCAAGACTGCCGCAGGTCTGACCCCGCCGCTCTTTAACTATGAGTTCGCGGCGCAAGAGCGGAGCGTTATCTTGATCTACGATAGTCCGAGGCAGCTATGTGCGGTCCTCCTGGGAGCCATCGAGGGCGCTGCCGAACGCTATGGAGAAGAGGTCACGATTTATGAACACAGCTGCATGAAGCGCGGTGACCCCGTGTGTCGCATTGCCGCTACGTTTGCCCGTGACACTAGAAGCGCAGAGCAGCTCTCAGAGCAGGCACGGGCCAACGCCTTCGAGCAGCAGGCGCACCAGAATGCGATGCGCGAGCTAGGACAGCGCATTCTGACGATTCTGCCCACAGAGCAAGCGCAGGCGTTGACCCTGCGCGAGGTTCGGCAGGCGCTGGTGCAGCGCTACCGCCTGAGTCCCACTTATCAGCGCCCGGCAGTGCTGCTGCAGGCCCTGCGCCACCTGCAGTTTGCCGGCTACGTGGCCTCTACAGACGGGGAACCAGAGGATAATCTGACGACCCGCCGCTACTGGCGTGTCAGTACCTACTGGGAGCACTAAGGCGGGCTGACCCCGCTGCTCTGGCTTGTCGGCGCCCCACGGGTGAGCGGCCCCCCAGATCCTCAGAGATCAGGCGATCTCTCCTGCCGCTGCGTCGCCAACAGTTCGGGCGTCGGCAAGCCATGACAGCCCAAAATGAAGAAAAGCTCTCCCCCGTGGTGCAGATCGTGCTCGATGAGATACCAGATAACTTCCTGGCGTGTATCACTATAAGGTTCGTCATACCAGATGCCCGAGAAGATGGTCTTGAGGTCAGTGACTGTCCACTGAGCCAGCTGCTGATCGACGATCCGCCAGGTGGCTTGTAGCCCCTCGATGAGGACAGTCACGGGTCCGTCGGGAGCCTGCCTGTTCCAGCGGGTGTAAGGCAGCAGTTGCTCTGGCTCAACCGCCATGACTCCCCCAAACCAGCCGGCTCGCGCCGCCGCAATATGGGCGGCAAGCTGGCGGATGCTGCGCAGGTGAGGAGCGACACGGAGCTCTAGCTGCTCCTCGTTGAGTGGGGTGAGGGTTTCCACCAAGAGCTGCTGATAGTGGCCCCAGCCACGATAGACCTCTGCCAGTATCATCCCTCCGAGTCGACTTTGTTCAGCCTCTGTCATCCTTTACTCCTTCTTCTCTGATCTGATCCATCCTTTGCGTGTGAAGATCGGCTTCCTCCCTCCATCTGCAGAGCGAAGGAGGAGCATCCAAGTGTCAGGTTAGCAGGAATAGCAGACATTATCGATCCTAAAATCAGTCACTTTCACATGAGCGACGGTGATGACAAAACGGCGCGAAGATGAGAACGCGGGCGAAGTTGCAGGGCAGTTGTCCGCCGCTTTCTAAGTCTTCTCTTCCTCCCGGCGCCTGGCTCTGCTCCAGCATGATACTGGACTGAAACGCTTCCCCGGCAGAAGGGCGTGATAGGGATGGAGATAATCAAGTCAGGAGAAGAGAAGACAAAAACCTCAAGCAAGCTTGCTGTAGGGCATTATCCTCTTGGCTCTTGTCTGGAGAGGAGAAAAGTGTCTCATGGCAAATTGGAGCGCTGCCAATCTTGAAAAGGGTCTGAGCGTCTATAGTGCCGACCAGCACCACCTGGGTCGGGTGGTGGCCATCTACCCTGAGAGTCTGCGGGTGCGCCGTGGGCCATTGTTGTTCTGGACAGATCGTTTTTATCCCTATACGGCCATCGCCACGCGCCATGAACAGCGCCTGATTCTGAAGATGAGCGCCTCCGAAGCCGGGGAAAGGCAGTGGCGCAAACGCCCAGCCTATGAGAAGCATCCTGGGGATGTCCTGCAAACCTTCTACGATCGCGGTCACGGGGTCGAGGACCCCTGTGATCCCGAGCAGGACTGAGTCAGCGCTCTCAGCTGGCCGCTCGTGTCCTGGATCTGCTACCTGTTCTGACTGCGTCGGGCGTCTTTAGAGGGTAAGTCTGCCGTGGAGGAGTCGCCAGGTTGAGGAAGGAAGCAAACGGCCAGAAGGAAGATACGGTTAGAACCTGAGAGAATTTAAGGTAAACACCTGATGTTGGCTAACCTGGGTTCCGGGTAGAATAGAAGCCGCTGGATGGATGCCAGGAATGGGCCTACCCGGCACCAAATGCCGACCACGAGGCCGTACGGAGGCCGGCAAGCTGGTTTTTGTCGGTGAGTTTCCCGAAGGGAGCGTGGAATCATGGCTATAGCTGCTGCAGATCCTGTACGCGATGGCCGCAGGATGCGACCGGCCAGCCAGTCAACGAGGCGGCGCATAGGCCGGAAGGCGGCCACGCTGGAGATAGAAAGCGAGGCCGCTCTGCTGGCCACTGGTGAGGACGACGCTGCCCTCCCCGCGGGCGAGACCGTTGCCGATCTGGCCCTTGATCCGTTGCTGGAGAGCAGCGATGAGCTAGAGATGGAGAGCGTCGAGACCGATCTGACGGACGAGGTTCCCGAGCGCCGCTCTCTGAATGTGCGCCAGGCTCTCGGCTCTGAAGATGCTTTTCAGAGCTACCTGCGCGATATCCGTGGTCTGGGGCTGCTAACCCACGAGGAAGAGCTTGAGCTGGCACGGCGCGCCGCTGAGGGCGATGAGCTGGCGCGTCGCAAATTGATCGAGTCAAATCTGCGCCTGGTCATTGCTATTGCCCGTCGTTATACAAGCACCGGCGTCCCTCTGGTCGATCTGATTCAGGAGGGCAATCTCGGGCTGATGCGCGCCGCCGAGAAGTTCGATTATCGTCGCGGCTGCCACTTCGGCACCTACGCAACGTGGTGGATTCGTCAGGCTGTTAGCCGCGCCGCCGGAGAGCAGTCTCGCCTGATCCATCTGCCTGAACATGTGGCGACCCGCCTCCGCAAAGTACGCCGCGTTGCCGCTCAGCTCTCTCAGGAGAGCGGGCTGGACCCTGAACCTGAGCAAATTGCCGCAGCCTGCAATATCGACGTGAACGAAGTCATCGATCTCCTCAGTGTGATTGAGCAACCCGTCTCTCTGGATGCCCCCGTCGACGACGAGGCTCGCCATTCGCTGGCCGATACGCTGGAGGATAGTACTGCCCCCGCTCCCGCTGAGACCGCTTCACAGCACTTGCTCGGCGAGGAGCTGCATCGCGCTCTTTCAACACTTACCCCGCGCGAGCGCGCTGTGATTACGCTCCGTTACGGCATTGGCGATGGACGCAGCCGCACGCTGCTGGAAGTCGGCAAGGAACTGGGCATTTCACGCGAGCGGGTCCGCCAGCTTGAGGTGGTGGCCCTGATGAAGCTGCGCAATTTCAGCGGCAATGCTTCCTTGCGCGAGTGCGTGTGAGCACGCGCTCGCCCGGACAGGACTGGCTGGGTTTGCCCGGTAACAATGGCTAAAGGAGGAGCCTGGTGCTCCGCAAAGAGAGCAGATAGATCCTTCCCTTTGCCCGCTCAAGGGGGCATGGGTTAGCCGGCAAGCCGACCCATGCCCTTTACGGTCTCGCTCTCCCCTCGATAGGAGAAAAGGCCCTTGCTTCGTCCTTTGCCTCCCCGCTCCCACGGTTGGCTTTCCCACTTCTCGCTCGATCAGTCTCAGGGCTCTCCCCTTTTTTTGCAACCTGCCCCACATGAAGGCCAGGGCCGTTCCTCCCACTCTCGACGAAAAGACACACCCTGTGGTAGACTGCGAAGAGTAATCAGGAGAGATGAGAGTTTGCTACGAAGTGCTTGCTTCTGTCTGAGAGGAGAATTTAGCACATGCAACCTTGTGCAACCTGTGGTACTGATGTGAGCGGTAAGCGTTTCTGCCCGCAGTGTGGCACACCTGTGCCACAGGCCCAGTCTCTGCAGCTGCAGCAGTCGGCTGCTGCCCCAGGCGGAGCAGCGGCGGCGAGCGGTGAATGCTGCCCGCGCTGCGGCGGCCAGGTGCGGTCCGGAGCAGCTTTTTGCTCCCACTGCGGCAATGCTTTGCGCCCAGCAACACCCAATGTGTCGGCAGGGCCGTCTATACGACTCTGCCCTCAATGTCACGCGCAGGTGGCTGCCCAAAATGCCTTCTGCACCAACTGCGGCGCTTCTCTGGCCGAGCCTGCCACGCCGCGCTTCTGCCCTCAGTGCGGCCAGCCTCAGCAGAGTGGCGCCCGCTTCTGCAGCGCCTGTGGCACGGATCTGACCGCTGCAGCGGTAGCCTCCGCCCCAACAGTCACGACCGCCGGTCCCTACCCCGTCCCCCCGGCTACAAACGCTGGTAGCGCGCCCGGAGCCAGCCCATACCCTGCGCCAGCTCCCAGCTCGCCCGCTTATGCTCCCCCCGCAGCTCAGACACCGGTCCAGTATGGAGCCTATCCCGCCGGGCAACCAGTCCCCGGACCCGCCAATGCGATCCCCGCTGGTTCCTATCCTTCACAAGCACCGCTGGTGCTGCGCTGCCCGGTCTGCTGGGCCATCTCTCCCCTGGGGACAAGCAACTGCCCAGGCTGCCGCACGAGTCTGGTCGGCGTCGCACCCGTGCCTGCCACTGCAGTGCAGCAGCCACCCAATCAGCAGGGCGGCGGCCCCGGTGGCCTGTTCCAGGGGGATGGCGGCAAGCTGGCAATGGGTGCCCTGGGCGGGGCGGCGGCAGTGATCGGTGGCGAGATGCTTCTGCACGGCCTGGAGCGCTCGCTGGAGGGCAATGACTACGGCTACCCTCACCACCACCATCATCACCATCACAGGCATGAGGAGGGCGTCTTGGGCGACCTGGGCCGCCTGGCGGACGACGTGGGTCTGATTTGAGCGACGCTGACTTGCCGTACCGTAGAGCCTGCGGCCCGCCAGCAAAATCCCTCTGCCGACGCGCAAGGGCGAGGGTTGAAGGGCCGGGCTGCCTTTCTTCGGCCCGGCCCGGCTGCTCGCTCTCTACTCTCAGCCACCTGCTTGTGCGCCGCTTTCCGCTGTACCCAGATGGGCTAGTCTGCCTAACTTCTTCTATTGCCTTGTTGCGACACACCTGTAAAGAGTCTATAATGTCTGGCAACAGGGGGTATCATTCTCAAGAGAAGCCGCTCAGGCGTGCCTCACCTGCCTGTTTTCCGACTGGCTCACTAGCGGCTGAATTCATAAAGAAACGCATGCATCGATGCAATACGAGCGAACTACGCTGCCAAATGGCTTGCGTCTGCTGACGATGTGCGTGCCGAGCATCCGCTCGGCCAGCATCGCTTTTTTCTTTGCCGCCGGCTCGCGCTACGAACCGGATCACCTGGCCGGCATATCCCACTTTATTGAGCATATGCTGTTTAAAGGCTCGAAAAATTATCCAAGCGCACGTATTCTCTCGGAAACAATCGAGGGGGTAGGGGGAGTCTTCAACGGCAGCACGGGAAAGGAGCTGACGAGCTATACGGCGCGCGTCCCCTGCGAGCACCTGGAGGTGGTGATCGAGGTGCTCGCCGATATGATCCGCTATCCGCTCTTCGATCCCCATGAGATCGAGAAGGAGCGGCAGGTGATCATCGAGGAGCTGAGCGCGACGCGCGATGACCCGCAGGAGTGGTCGGGTCTTCTGCTGGACCAGGTTATGTGGCCCGGTTTGCCGCTGGGACGCGATGACGCGGGACGCGACGAGACGGTGGCCGCGATCAGCCGCCAGGATATGCTGACGTACCTGGAGCAGTTTTATTGTCCCAATGCCCTGGTGGTGGGTGTGGTGGGTAATATTCACCATGCCCAGGTGCGAGAGTTGATCGAGTGGCTCTTCCGCGACTGGGAGCCGCGCCCGCTACGAACCTGGACACCCTGCCCGCCGCCGCGGGATGTTCCACCCGTGGCCGTGGTCTGTAAGGAGACAGAGCAGACGAATCTTGCATTAGGTACCCTGGGAGTTGCTCATTCTTCTCCCGACTATTATGCGCTGATGCTCTTGAATTCCATCCTGGGCGAGGGAATGAGTTCGCGCCTCTTCCAGAGTATTCGTGAGGAGCGCGGGCTGGCCTACGATATCGGTAGTTACACGAGCAGTTACTACGAAACAGGGAATCTGGTGGTGAGCGCAGGGGTTGACCCTTCCCAGACGGAGGCCGCTGTACAGGCCATTGTGCAGGAGCTAAACAGGCTCTGTGAGGTTCCCGTCTCTGAGAGGGAGCTGGAGCGCTTTAAGGCCTATGTCTGCGGGGGCCTGATCCTGGGTCTGGAGAGCACTCAGCAGGTCGCCAGTTGGCTCGCCAGTCAGGAATGCCTGCTTGGCCACGTGGTCGATGTGGATGAGATGATCCACCAGATTCAGACTGTGACTCCCCAGGATCTCCAACGGGTGGCGCGCACCTGCTTCGCCCCCGAATGGCGCCGCCTGGCGTTGATTGGCCCCGAGGACCCTCGACAGATCGACCATTTTCAGAAGTTGCTCACAGCTGCCTAACGCGGGAAGAGGAGACCAGGTTCTATGCTGAAAACGATGTCTACGCTGCGTGAGTATTTGCAGTATACGGAGGATGCCCTGAGCGCCGGGCGCATCGAGGAGGCCCTCGAACATTGCCAGTATGTACTCTCGCGTTTTCCTCACTCTCTAGAGGCTCACCGCCTCCTCGGCGAGATCTATCTGGCCCAGAATCGTCTGGCCGAAGCCCAGCAGACTTTCGATTGGGTCCTGACAAATGATCCCGAAAACGTGCTCGCTTACTGCAATCGCGCGCTGACAAGCGAACGCCTGGGCGATGTGGAAACCGCGCTCGATTGCTATCAGCAGGCTTATGAGCTGAGCCGTGGCAATAGCCAGATCCGTCAGGAGTTTAATAAGCTGAGCGCTCGCAGCGGCCAGCCTGGCTTTATGCTCTCGCGGGCCGGCCTGGCCCGCCTCTACATGCGCGGCGACCTGCTCTTCCAGGCCACTCAGGAGTGGGAAGCGGTGCTGACCGCTACCCCCGATCGCCTGGATGCCCGCACCGGCCTGCTTGAGACCTGCTGGCGCGATGGCGACTACGAGCGCGCTGAGCAGATCGCGACAGGCTTGCTGGAAGAGATCCCCGGCTGCTTGAAGGCTCTGCTGCTTCTGGCTCATATGACCTTCCCCCATAATCCAGCCCGTGCTCGCGAGCTGATCCAGCGCGCTGAGACGCTTGATCCCGAGATGACGATGGCTCGCGAGCTGTTCAGGGATCTGCTGACGGCCTCCCCCAATGACCCTTTCCTGGCGCTTGTGCGCAAGGATGCAGTCTTGATGCCGCCTCCTGAGCGGTCCGCAGCCCCATCTGTGGCTACTGCAGCTTCCGCTGCTGAGCTGGTCTCGTCCAGATCCGGCTCAGCTTTGGCCGAGGAGCAGGAACCAGCCAGCGAGGAGAGCGAGCCGATCTTCGGCTGGACAACACCCGACCCTTATCCTCTGGCTTTGACAACGACGCCACCTTCCTCTCCGACGCCCGCGCCGCCTTCGACGCCCGCACAGCCGCCAGAGGCCCCCACCACCAGCAGCAGCGAGGCTTACCGCGCAAGCTCCCCTTCCTGGTCCCTCTCTGGCAGCGATTTCTCCTTCGGAGAGCAGGGACTTGCCTGGGAGGAGCAACCAGCATGGCCACCCGTCTCATCAGCTGGCCCCGAGGAAGACCTGGGCCTGCCCGCTGGCCAGTCTTCCACTCATCCCGCCTGGCTGGATGCCCTCGATTCACCGCTCTATCGCCAGCCATCCGGCTCGCTCGCTACCCCAACCCCCTCGCCTGAGCAAGCGGCCTCTGCTGATGCAGAGAGAGAGGTGGCCGCCACGCCCGAGCCGGAGTCAGCAAGCCTGGCCCATAGGGAGGAAGCCGCAGACAACTCCTGGCCTCAGCCCGCCGCTCAGGCAGAGTCACACGCTGATCAACAGGAGGTGGCGGAAGAGATCTTTCCATTCATGCAGGAGGGAGCCGACCCAGAGGAGGGGTGGCCGGAATGGCTGAAGTCCCTGGGAGCGGAGACAATAGAGGAAGAGGAGTCCGTCGAGGAGTCGCCAGCCTCTTCCGCCAGCGCTGGCTCGCACGGAGCAGTCTGGGGCGAAGTCGAGGAAGAGAAGCAAGCGCCAAAGTCGGAAAGAGAGACGGCCCGGCTATCAGGCCAGGGAGCACAGAGCACTCCAATGGCGCCGGCTTCGGCAGAGGCCGACGGCTATGGGCTCCCGGAACAGGACTTGCTCGCTGAGCCAGTCGCTCGCGCTGCAGAGGACTCCTCTCTGTCGGAATCGACTTACCCGGCCTCGGCAACCTGGGGCGACCTGACAAGCGAGGAGTTTTCTGCCCCTATGGAAAAGCCGGCCTGGTTGGAGCAGCTGCAGGCCAGCCACAGCGCCTTTGAGGAGCAGGAGGCGTCTGGCCCGCTCTGGCCACCTTCTGCCTCGCCAGCCATGCCTGGGGCAGACGCAACGCCCGCCCCTCCAGCTGCCTCGATTTGGGGTGAGGAGTCGCCTGTGTCCCCTGCACCTGCGCCCGCCACACCCGCCGCCTCGTCACAGAGTTCCACTCACTCGGAGGCGGGGATTCCCTGGCTGGAGCAACTGGCCGGTTGGTCAACCGGCTCTGCAGGCTCCGCGGGCGCCTCTACGGATGCTCCGTCTGTCTACGAGGCCCAGATCGCACGCCCTGAGCCAGAGCCAGCACCCGCCCCTTCAGCTCAACCACGGGAGCAGCCCGCCTCGTCGTGGCTGGCTGAGCTGGCCGCCGGAGCTGGACAGCGCCCCTCTGAGCAGAGTGGGCCATCAGCAGCCGCTGAGCAACGACTGCTGACAACTTTGGAGGATCTCGAACAGCAACTTTATGCTCAGGGCTTCGTGCCGTTGCAGCCGGGCGAGCTGGCTGCCTTTGCGCAGCCAGGGACGCCCTCCCAGCCCGCAGCGCCTGAACAGCAGCCTCGAATCTCCTATGGCAATCAGCCGCAGCCAGTGATCCCTCCAGCCTCAACCCCACCTTCCGAGCTGGAGGAAACGGTCCGCGCCCCGCAGGGACAGCCACCACTTCAGCCTTCTCGCTACGAGGAGCCGAGGCGCGCCCCTGAACCGCTCTGGCCCGCTACCCCCGGCTCAGGCTCAAGCTCTGCTCAGGGTCCCTCGCTGCCGGGCTATCGACCCGATGCCCTGCTGGAGGACGAACTGGAGACGACGATGAAGCGCCCAGTTTTCCGCCTCCAGCCAGCCCAGAATCGTCCCCCGACCTCCGGCGGACGCCCCTCCTCACCAGCTCGCCCCGCCGGTCGCGAGATCCCCGGCATCGGCACAGGTGGCCCCAGCACCGGCGCGGGCAGAAGCTCGGAAGGCGGCGAGGCCAATTACAAGGAGCACCTGATCCGCGGGTATCAGTACCAGCTCGCCGGCGCTTACGACGAGGCCATGCAGGAGTATCGCATTGTGATCCGCAATCAGCCGGAACTGCTGAGCGAAGTGATCAGCAATACACGCGCTTTACTGAAGCTGGCGCCGAAATATGCGCCAGGTTACCGCGTGCTCGGTGACGCCTACATGCGCCAGGGCGAGTATCTGCAGGCAATGGAGGCTTATAATAAGGCGCTGACAATGACACGCCGCGCCAAGGGTCAGGGTGCTTCCTCCTAGCCGCTGGGTCAGCATGACACAAGGCGAACACTCGCCGCCGGCTCACCCGGCAAGCAGGAAGCGCAGCAGATAGGCCAGGGGAGAGAGGTCCGGTCAGCCAGGTGGGCCATGCGCTTGCCTGGCTCTGATTTGGGCTGGCTTGAGCCGACCTTCCCTACTTCCGGGCCACTACTCTGTAGACCGGGCCGGCTCAGGGTGGGCTGCGCTCTGGCATTGAGGTGAGCGACTCTCAGCTCAGAGAAGAATCTAGCTACCATCCAAAGGAGTCATCAGTGGAGACGATTCTACAACGGTTGACCGAGCTTGATGAGGTCACAGGCGTCATCCTGGTGGGTAAGGACGGGCTGATCGTCAGCGGAACGTTGCACAGCGAGGATGAGGAAATGATCGGTGCCTTGTCCGCTACCGCCTTTGGCTCCCTCAGCACCTATACCAAGCAAATTAACCAGGGCGAGATTCGCCATGCTATAATTGAAACGCAACAGGGGACGATCCAGATGGCGGAGGTGGGCGACCTGATCCTCGTCGTGACAACCCAGCAGACCCGCTCTCCCAATCTCGGACGTGTACGCCTGGAGATGAAGAAGGCTTGTCGCCAGATTCTCCCTCTGGTGACAAGCCAGTAGAAATCTCTTCTTCCTCCTTCGCTCAACCAAACCATTGGTCTGTAATTTGGTGGAAAGGAAGTTTTGACTGCAAGCGATGGAACGAACGCTGATTATCATTAAGCCCGAGGGGGTCCAGCGCGGCCTCATCGGGCAGATTCTTGCCCGCTTCGAGCAGCGGGGGCTGAAGTTTGTTGGCCTGAAGATGCTGCAGATGTCTCCCGCCCTGGCAGAGGAGCACTACGCTGTCCATAAAGGGAAACCCTTCTACACCGGCCTGGTGAAGCATATTACCTCCGGTCCCGTGGTGGTCGGCGTGGTCGAGGGCCGCGGCGCGATTAAGATGGTGCGGACAATGATGGGGGCCACCAACGCAGCTGAGGCCGCCCCCGGTACGATCCGCGGCGATTTCGCTTTGGAGATCGGCTACAATATCATTCACGGCTCCGACGGACCTGAGACCGCAGCTCGGGAGATTAGCCTCTTCTTTAAGCCAGAGGAGCTGCTTGATTACCGGCTGGTCAGCGAGCCCTGGCTCTATGAGGAGCAGACGAACCAGTGAGCAAGCCTTTGCTCTCTGATGCTGCCTCCCTCTTAGTCTAATTGGCTGGTCGCTGCGTCGGCTGACAGCGCCCAGGTCCACGGCCTGCCCTCTGCCTGCCTACTTGTCCGCCCGCTGGAGTTACTGCGCCGCTTGTCTTCGCCCGGCTCCAGCGCGCTCCTCGTGCTTTCTCTCTACCTGACCTGTCTGTCGTACATGACCGGGCGGCTGCTTGCCCAGCGCCGCCCGTCCGGCAACGACCACGCTCCTTCCTACGGCAGCACTCATCTCAGCGGGAATAGCTGGCCTGGCCGGTTGAACGCTCAGAATCAGCCACAAGCCCGGCCTCAGCGTATAGCCGGCACAGATCACTAGAGGGGAGGAACAGCAAGCAGGCAAGAAGAGAGGAGAACAGGGCAGGTGACGAGAGCAGGCCGCTTCGCCCGACCTGGAGCCAACGCGGGCTGCTCGCAGAGGTCATGAGATCCTGGCTGGATAGCCGTCAGCTCGCCAAGCGGTCGATCAGTCGGGGCTGCTCCTCCGGGCCCCTTTTCCTTTGACAGCTTCTTTCTTCTCCGCCTTCTCTGTGAGACGCCAGCAGCACGTTTTGCTGCGCAGACAGCGGTTCTGCTCCTCTAGAGTGAGCGGGGGCGTGCCTTTCATACAGAACACCTGATATAGCGGCTCGCCCGCTTCTACATCGCTGTCGGAAAACCAGCGCTCGCGATAGAATGGGCAGCCGTTGCGGTGCTTTCGCCAGTTTGGACTGTTCGCTGGATTGCTTTCAAGTGTACCTGCCAAGAATCCCTTCCTTCCTCTCGACAAACACGCTTCTGCTTGTTCTGCTCGCTAACTGTACGGGAAAGACGTGCGACAAGCATTCTGCCAACTGAGGCCGACGAGGAGCTGGCACCCTCTCCCTGCTCATCTGCTTCTGAGTCGCCTCGCCCAATCTGATACGGATGAGGTGGCTGCCCCTCCTGACAAGCTTTTCCCTCGCCGGTCTGGTGGTCTCATCCTACTGCGGAAAGGGCTGCCATGTCAAGTTGATGATGCGCAAAAGATCGATCAAAGATGGTGGAAATCGCTTTTTGTCTGGAGAGTCAAAAAGAGACGCTCTCATTCTTTGCTACCCGCTCGCATGATGGCAGGTCGCGCTTGCAGAGCAAGGCAGGCATCCGCTATACTGGGCAAGAGGCCAGGAGGCTTGTTCGCCGACGAGCACAGGAGCGAGGGCCAGGCAGGCTCTGACTCTCCCTCCTAGTTCCTGGACGCGATGTGCCCTGTCACTCCAACCTAGCTGGAGGATCTGGTGAGTTCGTTGTCATATCCCGAAAGGGACCCGCAGCCAGACCGCCCACCTCAGAGAACAGAGGAGGCCCCTGTTCCCTGGTCGTTTCGCGAGACCTGGCTGGCGCTGTTGATCCCCCTGGTGCCCTGGCTGCTGCTCTCGCTCGCTGCCCAGCTCCAGGGAAGCCGCTTACCCGCACCAAAGGCGCCTCTCTCTCTGCAGCAAGATCTGGAGGGGGCGCTGGCCGCCGCGCTCTCGACACTGGTTGTGGAGGGAGCCTTTTTGCTGGTTGCGCTTTTCTTCGCCCGCCGCGCCCTGCGTCGTCAGGCTGTCTCTGAGGCTGGTGAGTTAGCGGCGCCCGAAGCTGGCGGCGAGATTCCGCCAGCTTCAGTGCCGAGAGCAGCGAAAGAGGTTCGCCTCCCTCTCCGGGCTGTGCTGCAGGCCCTTGGTCTGCGCCGCTTCCGACTGCTTTTTCTTTGGCTGATAGTGGCTTTTCTGGCCCTCCTCTATCTGGTCAATGGCCTCTACTCGGCGCTGCTTGAGGGCTTGCATCTTCCGCTACAGACCAATGATCAGGTCATTCTGGAAAGTAGTCGCCTGGAGCCGATCACAACCGTGACTCTGCTGGTGCTGGCGGTGATCGTAGCTCCGTTCTGCGAGGAGGTCTTCTTTCGCGGCTTCGTCTTTCCTGGCCTGCGCCGCCGCCTGCCTACCGGCTGGGCCGTACTGGTGAGTGCCCTGGTCTTCGGCCTGGCCCATGCCGACCTCGGCTCGTTGCCCGTGCTGATCGTCATTGGCCTGCTCCTGGCCCTGCTACGCTGGTGGAGCGGCTCCATCTACCCCGGTTTACTCTTGCACATGCTCAATAACGGGATCAGCACGGCGGTGATTCTGGTCTATATGCTGGGTCGGCTGCACTAACTTTCCAGTCTGCGAGCGGCAGGTACGCCAACGGTCTGGCAGGCAACGGAGCACCGAGGAGCGTTTTTCCCCAGAGGGGCCACGAGAAGGGACACCGCAGACCGCAAGCGTGGCGCATGCCGCTCCGATGACCCGGCTAGCTAGGCGCCAGCATGCAGCTTCCGCCGGTCCTCTACCCGGGCGCTGGCCGTCTTCGACTCACCGCCGGTAGCGCGCGGCAGGCTATCGGGCGGCACCAACTCCACCTTGGGTGTATTGCCCGTGATCGATTTGACCGCCTCTGCCATCGCACGGGCCAGCTCCTGACAGCGCTCGTTCTGCTCCAATAGCTGCCGCTCCTTAACCTCGACCTTGAGCAGGAAGGTGTCCAGCCCATCGTGGCGATCGACAATGATGCGGAAGTTCGTGCCGGTCTCGGAAAAGCGTAGCAGAGCCGCCTCTACCTGACTGGGGAAGACCAGCAGACCGCGAATGGAGACCGCATCATCGGTGCGCCCTTTGATAGCTCCAATTTTCGGATGGGTGCGTCCGCAGGGACAACGCTCTTCCCACCAGAGACGCGAGAGATCGCGGCTGCGGTAGCGAATCATGGCCGTCCCCTCGCCCGTGAGCCAGGTCCAGACCAGCTCTCCTTCCTGACCTTCCTCCACCCATTCGCCGGTCTCGGGATCGATGCATTCGACCAGGAAGGTATCGGCCCAGGCGTGCATACCGTTGCGCTCCTGGCACTCGCAGGTCATGCCCGGCCCGAGAAACTCGGTCATGCCAAACTCATCGTAGGCTGTGATGTGAAAGTATTCTTCTAGCTTCAGACGTGTCTCCCAGGGCCAGGGTTCAGCCCCGAAGAGGCCGATGCGCAGCCTGGTGCGCGTAAAATCGATGCCCAGCTCGCGCGCCTTGCGCCCCAGATAGAGGCCGACAGAAGGGGTCATACACATAGCGCTGACCCCGAAGTCGACGATAAACTCAAAGATGCGCTCGTACTGGCGCGCGTCTGATCCCATGGGGATGACCATGACGCCCATCTCCAGGGCGCCATAGTGGAAGCCAAAGCCACCGGTCGGCAGCCCATAGCCGTAGCAGTTCAAGAGGATATCGCCGGGACGCAGACCAACCATCCAGAGTTCGCGGGCGTTCAATTCAGCCCAGTTCTGCAGATCGCGCCGCGTGGCAAAGACGGGCACGCTCTTGCCGGTCGTGCCGCTGGTGGCATGCACCTCTAAGGCGCCCTGCTCGCCTCCGGGCGGCACCATCGCCATACCATAAGGGTAAGCAGCGCGCACGCTCTTCTTTTCAAGAAAAGGCAGCTTCTGAATATCTTCGAGGCTTTTAATATCTTCTGGTTTGACGCCAGCTTCATCATAGAGCTGACGATAGAACGGATTCTGTCTATAAGCACGAGTGACAACCGCCTGCAGGCGCTCCAGTTGGAGTGCACGCAGGCGCTCGCGGGGCAGGGTTTCGATCTCTTCGTTGAAATATTTCCGATCGCTCATGGGCAGCACCTCCGCCACTATTCTATCATTGCTCTCTGTAGGCGTCTATGCAAGCGAGAGCGCTGGCCCACCTGGATAGGCAGGCCAGGCAGATGATATGGTATCATGTCTGGCGAAACACTGCAGGGGAAGGGCCGAGCAAGCAGCGCCACGTTCGGTACTCTCTTCCCCCTTTATTCTTAACTCATCTGTTTTGCGAGGAAGGAGCAAGGGGTCTTTCTATGGCTGAACAGGGCCTTCGGGCCGTGATCTGGGACCTGGATGGGGTGATTATCGATAGCGCGCAGGCCCATTTCCGGGCCTGGCAGCGCCTGGCTCAAGAGGAGGGGTGGACGCTGAGCGAGGAGGAGTTCCGCGCGACCTTTGGGATGCGCAACGATCGCATTATCCCGCTGCTCTGGGGAGAGATGCCCCCCGAACGGGTTCGCGCTCTTTCGGAGCGCAAGGAAGCCTATTTTCGTGAGCTGGTGCGCCAGAATCCTCAGAGTTTGGCACTGCCGGGAGCACTAGAGCTACTCCAGGCCGTGCATGAGGCCGGCATCGCACAGGCGCTGGCCTCGTCCACCCCCCCGGAGAATATCGCGCTGATCAGCGAGTTGTTGGGCTTGCAGCGCTATCTGCAGGTCCTGATTTCGGGGGAAATGGTTGAGCGCGGCAAGCCAGCCCCAGATATCTTTTTGAAGGCCGCCGAAGCGCTGCAGGTGCCTCCTTCCACCTGCGTGGTCATTGAAGATGCCGTCGCCGGTATTGAAGCGGCCCACGCCGCAGGCATGCGCTGCCTGGCGGTCGCAACCACGCGCGAGCCGGAGGCTTTGCACGAGGCCGATCTGGTAGTGCGCTCGCTCACTGAGGTAACTGTAGAGCGCCTGCGTGCTTTGATTCCTGCCTCTTGAGAGTCCAGCCCCTGAAGGCGCTGGCCCCGCTCGCCCGGTCTCCTGGTGGGCCTTCAGGCGCAAGACGGGCTTGCAGCTCATTGCGCAATCGGCTATACTCTCACTCAGGCGGGACGAGGTTTCTTCCTCGTCTCTCCTGGCTTTCTTCATTCCGTCAGCGCCTGACGACTATGGAGGTGTAGGGGTCCCGGTGGGCCTCGCCGTCTTCAAAACGGTTGGGGGGTCGCTGCGCGCGGTCCCTGGTGGGTTCGACTCCCATACACCTCTGTCTCCTTCTTCCTTTGCTCCGCAGCTCCATGCCGCATTGCCTCTGCCGCCGGGCGAACCTCCCCTTGACTGTCTGACCCTCTGGCCTGCCCACCTCGTCCGTTTCTTCATCCTCTGGCCAGTTTTATCGCCTACTGATACCCTTCTCGCTACAAGTCGTTCTGAATCCTGCGGAGGAACGTTTACCCCTTTCCAAGCGTCTCTCTATCTACAGAAATGCCTGTAAGAAGAAAGGCGTAGAAAGCAATGGGCTATTTCCAGCTATCTTTACGGCATCTGCAGCAGGCATCAAGGGGAGTTGGTAAACTCGGGCCACGGCTACAGCGCTGGCTGGTTGGAGCTGGTCAGGTGGCGCTACTGCTGGTGGTGGCGCTGTTGATCCAGTGGCCCGCCCCAGCGAGTGACGACCAGCTGGTGGCCGCCTGGCCCGGTAGTGATCTCGTGGTGAGCCACTGGCCGATGGTTCTGGAGCTACAGCGCACAGTTGCTCAGGCGCATCGCCTTCCACTGTGGAATCCCTATTTCGGCGGTGGCCTGCCCTTGGGCGCCGATCCCCTGGCAGCTCTCTTCTATCCACCCACACAACTGGTACATTTCTTCTCACTGCGCAATTACTTCTTTGTATTAATGACTCTGCATTTCTTCTGGGCGGGGTTGGGGACACTGCTGCTGGCGCGCCGCGTTCTCGCGCTGCCGCGCTGGCCGGCACTGGTGGCAGCGGTGAGCTATATGGCCACGCCTCGCCTGATCAGCCATCTGGGGGCCGGTCATGTGACAATTATGCAGACGGTCTGCTGGTACCCCTGGCTGGCGCTGGCCGCCTGGGCAGCCATCCGGCAGCCACTGCGCTGGGGCCCGGCCCTGGCCGTCTGCGTGGCTATGACCTTGCTGGCCGGGCATCCGCAGATGGCCTACTACGGCCTGCTGATGCTGGCCGCTGTCTCGCTCTGGTTCCTGCTACAGCGTCTGAGGCAGACTGGCTGGCGTCCGGCCCTGCTTTCAGCCGGCTGTCTGCTTGCAGCCGGCGGCCTGGGCATGGCCCTGGCCGGCGTCCATCTTTTGCCGTTGCTAGAACTGATGCGCTACTCGACACGGGCCTATGCTCTACATACCAAGGATCAGATTACGCTGACGCAGTTTCTCCACTCGCTGGTGAACGAGCCGCCACCGGGCTGGCTGACCTGGGAGGACATGATTGCCCCGGGCCTGAGCGTGCTCTGCCTGGCGGCCTTCGGCACGGCCAGCCGCGTACGTAAAGCCTGGCTGCTGGCGCTGGCCGTGGTACTGGTCGCCAGTCTGGCAATGGGGCAGTCCTCGAAGGTCTACCATGTGGTCCAGCATTTTCTGCCCGACTTCGACCGCTTCCGCGGTCTGGCCCGCATCTGGTTTCTGGGCCTGCTGGGTCTCGCGCTGCTGGCTGGCCTGGGCGCCAGCACCCTGACCCAGGCGCTACGGCGGCTGAGCCGGGCCGCAAGCCTGGGCGCGGGAGTACTCTTGATGGCTCTGGTGGCCACCAATCTGGTGCTTCTCGATCAGCACTACTCGCAGGTTGGCTCAGTGAGCCTCATCACGAGGCCCTCGCGGGTCGCTCTGGCGGCGCAGCAATTAGCCGGTAATGGACGTATCTATGGCGTGCAGGAGAATATTCCCCAACTGACGGCGGCTGAGCTGGAGTTGCGCCTGGCTGATGGAGCTGATCCGCTGCTGGTCGGCGCTTATGTCCAGTATATGGACCGCGCCGGTGGGTACTATGGTACCGGCTATCAGCAGCGGATTCCCTACGATGCTCCCTGGGTCCACCCTGACCCGCGTCTCCTCGGCCTGCTGCACGTCACGCTGCTGGTTTCAGAGCGCCCGCTCCAAGACAGCCATCTGCTCCTCGTCAGCAAGATTGATGGGACCTTCCTCTACCGCAATAGTCTGGACGCCGGACCGGCTTACTTGCTGCGTCCCGGCTCAAATGGCCAACTGCCAAGCCTGGACCATTACCAGCTTCTGCCGGCGACGATCCAGCTGCTGCGCCTGCAGGACGATGAGCAGAGCTTCCGCGTGACCAGCGCCACCGGCGGCTATCTGGTGGTGGCCACGACAGCTTACCCAGGCTGGATCGCCCTACTCGACGGGCAGCGCGTGCCAGTGCAGAGCTTCACCGGCCTGATGCCAGCTATCCGCGTCGGACCGGGTACGCATACGCTCAGCTACCTCTACCGGCCTGCCTCGGTGCCGCGCGGCGCGGCCTTTTCTGCGCTCGGCCTGCTGGCGCTGCTGCTCTGGCTGGCCGGCTGGCAGCTCTATCGGCAGGGGCGCCTCCCTCGCACCTTCCCGCGCTGGCCGCACAGATCGCGCGCTGTGCTGGTCTCTGAGTCGACCAGCGCAGCTTCGCCCGCGCAGGCTCCTTCGCCAGAAGGTGAGATCGCGACACCGCTCGGCCAGGAGTAGCGTAGTGCAAAGGAAGAGCGACAGGGCACACCCCAGCGGACACCACAGCGCAGCCCATCATAGACGCTCTTCCTTTGTTTGTCATTCCTGGGATAGGGCCAGGGGAAGCTTTGTTTCTAGCCAGCTCAGTGCGGTTGTGGTTCAGGCGTCGAGGAGAGCGAGTGGCCGCCGGCGGCAGATCTGCCGGGTTGCGTGCGACGGGGCAGGAAGCTGCCAGCGACACGCGCTCCCAGCGCCCGTGGCACCAGATGGGAGCCGAAGGCCATCAGCTTGTTGAGCAGTCCCGGGACGACCTGGCTACGTCCCCGCTCCAGCGCGTGGAGACTGGCAGCTACCACCTGTTCAGGGGAGAGAATGACACCAGGCATGTCTTCCTGTGAGGTGCCGATGACAGCAAAGAAGTTGGTGGCGACGGGACCAGGACAGACGGCCAGGACCCGCAGTCCCTGGCGCCGATATTCGGCCCCAAGCGCATGGCTGAAGGAGAGCACGAAGGCTTTGGTAGCGGCATAGACGGCCATGTGGGGAATGGGCAGGAAGGCCGCCAGTGAGGCCAGATTGATGACGGCCCCCTCACCCCTGGCCAGCATCGCGGGGAGCAGCGCATGGGTGAGGTCAACAAGGGCCGCCACGTTGAGCATGATCTCCTCATGCTCGCGCTCGGGAGACTGCTCGACAAAGGGACCATAGGTGCCGAAGCCAGCGTTGTTGATGAGCAGATCGACGTGAAGGCCACGCTCTCGGACAGCGCTGGCCAGTTGGGTCGCTGCTCCCTCACGACTGAGATCGCTCACGATGACTTCGGCCTGGATACCATGCCGCTCCTGCAGCTCACTGGCGAGCTGCCGCAGACGCTCCTCCGAGCGCGCCACGAGGATAAGCTGCATGCCACGCGCCGCCAGGGCTTGCGCAAATGCGAGGCCAATACCCGATGAAGCCCCCGTAATCAGGGCTGTCTTGCCACGATAGTGGTATGCCAAGAGAATCCTCCTGTTTTTGCACCTTTCGCTAGACAATAGCTGCCTGCTCGTTCCTCTTCTACTACTTGGCCCCTCCACCTGCCTCTGAGCGCCGTTCACCTTGACAGCGCTCCCATTGCTGTGACAGGCTGTAGAGAGGAAGGTCGGCCAGCAGATAGGAAGCAGAGGCTAGGGCGCCCGAGCCGCTCCCGCCGACTCAGCAGCCGGCAGTCGTTGCCAGGCCCGACCCGGCGCCGTGAGACACAGGTGCCCGCTCTCTTTCTTTAGAGAATAGTAGCGCTGGCATGCGGGGTCAATTCAAGATCATCGTTCCCCTCTAGCACGATCAGCCTGGTTCTCATGACCGTCGATGAAAATCCTGGTCAATCGCAATTTCGCGCTGCTCTGGCTCGGTCAGGCCATTTCCAACCTGGGCGACGTGATTCTAGGAGCAGCGCTTGTACTTTGGATCGCTAACGATTTGGGGCGAGGGCGCTCCTGGGCACCGGTGGCAGTCAGTGGGGTCTTTATCGCTGAGTATGTGCCAGTGGCGATCATCGGCCCGCTGGCTGGCGTCTTCGTCGATCGCTGGTCGCGACGGTTGACCATGCTGCGCACCGACGGCTTGCGCATGGCGTTGACCAGCTGCCTGGCCTGGGTCCTTGCTCCTACCGTGCCCTTCCTCGGTGAATTGAAACCACCACTCGGTTGGCAGCTCGGAGCCGTTTATACTGTGGTGCTGCTCGACCAAAGCTGCGGCCAGTTTTTTAATCCCGCACGCCTGGCGCTGATCGGCGACATCGTCGGACCAGAGGACCTGGCACGAGCTACGAGCCTGAGCCAGGCGACGATGGGTCTCTCCGTTATCGTCGGGCCTGCCATTGGCTCACTGCTGGTCTTCAATTTCGGTATCCAGTGGGCCGTGATCGCCGATGCCCTCTCTTTCGCCGTTTCATTTCTGACCATCGCCATGATCCGCGCCCCGGTCGAGAAGCGCCAGGAGAGCGACCACATTAGCTTCAGCCAGGACTTCCGCGCCGGGCTGCAGGTTTTGCTCGGCAGCCGCGGGCTATTGGCCGTTCTGTTGGCCAGCTTGCTGAGCATGAGCGCCTTCGGGGCCCTCAATGCCCTGGCCATCTTTTTTGTGACTGACAACCTGCATGCCCAGCCGAACCTCTATGGCCCGCTGGGCACAGTACTCGGTCTGGGAGCTATCGCTGGCGCCTTGATCGCCGGACTGATCGCCAATCGTCTCGGTCTAGCGCGTCTGCTATGGAGTGCGACCTTCGCACTGGGGCTGACCACGCTGCTGTTGGCACGCATGACCAGTGCCGGCCCGGCTTTCGCACTGATCTTTTTGGTAGGCGCAACCTGGATCGCTGTGAATGTGGCCGTCGAGCCGCTGGTACTGCGGCTGACGGCCCGTGAGTTTGTTGGTCGCGTGACAGCGGTCCTCACGCCAGCGGGTAGCCTGGCTTCGGTCCTGAGCGCTGCTCTGGCCGGGTCTCTGGTGAGCACCGTACTGCACGATTTCCGGGGCAGAGTGCTTGGCCTGGCTTTTGGTCCGGTGGATACCTTCTTCTGCGGCATCGGGGCCCTGGTGCTGCTGGGCAGTGTCGCAGTGCGTTTCTTGATGCACGATGTGCATTTCCTGGATGAGCCGTCGAGGCCCGAGACGCCGACGCTGATGTCCCCCAGCGATCAGGCCAAGGCCCCTGATTCGTAGCCCGGCCTTATCCGCTGCTGCCCTCTTCCAGTTTCGCCAGCTCCTCTTCGAGCTTCTGCATTCGTTGACGACGCAGCCGAGCCCGCTCGATAATGGCACGCTCCTCATCGTCACCGGGGACAAGCGGGGGAACTGGCGTGGGTTTGCCCTGTTCATCGAGAGCTACGTAGATCACCCGGCTGCTGGCTACGTGCCGCACTTCGCCAGTCAGGGGGTCCTCCGCCGTGACGCGCACGCCGACCTCCATGCTGGTACGCCCCACATACTGCAGCTCGCAGTGCACTGAGACGACGTCTCCTAAATAGGCCGGCGCGAGGAAGTCAAAACGCTCAACACGCGCGGTGACTACGTTGCGGTGCGAGTGCTTGATGGCAACCACCGCCGCCGCCTCGTCGACCATACGCATGATGACGCCGCCGTGGACATTGCCATTGGCATTGGCGTCGAGGACTCCCATGAGACGGCTGCTGGTGGTACGTGAGTAGGCGATGGTATGTCCCTGGCTGCTGTCGATCGCCGGACGCGAGGTCGCTCGCTCTTTCGCCTTGTCGAACAGCTCCATGTGCTCCTTTCACTCCGTCTATTGGTGGCCGATGGGTTCGTTCGGCTCAACCCTGGTGCTCTCAAAGAGGGGAGCCTCTCCGCGCCTTCAGCTCGTGAAGGCGAAAGATCGCAGCATCGGCTGAAACTCCCCTTGATCAGCTAGCTCGAAGATCTCCTGGGCAGTGGCGTAGGCAATGGTAAAGCCCTGGGTTTGGGGCGAGTTCGCCGGATGGTTGGCGGCCAGGACAACGACTTTGACCGTGACTGGATTCGACTGGCCCTCAACACGCAGGTCACCGGTGGCCGCTCCCTGGTTCCACTGTTCTCCGGCCACGCTCGCGGTCGGGGCGACGCTGACCGGCTGATAGTGAGTGACCTGCGAACGGAAAAGCTGCAGACCCACCGAGACCTGCTCTTGCGCTGAGATGACACCGTTCGGATTGGGCTGGACATGCACCGAGAGATAGGCGATGCCCTGGGGATCAGAAAAGGTGGTGAAGCCTGGCTTGCTGGTGTCAACCTTCCAGCCGTGGGGATAGCCGATGACATAGCCATCGCCGCGATAGCTGACAAGATTGACCACCGAGATAGCACTAGAGACTGCGGTCGGCTTGCTTGTTGGTGTCGGCGTTGGAGCACTTCCCGCGCCGCCAAAGAGATTGCAGGCGCTCAAGACACTTACCAAGATCAAGGAGCAACCCGCTCCCAGGAAGAGGCGCGTCAGCTGTTTGATCAGGTTCTTCATGACCGGGCAGTTCCTCCACAGTAGATATTTGCCCGCTTAGGATCGGCACGCAAACTGCTCAGTTTGACGCACCGCCTATTATAGCAGCCAGGCTCAGAGCGGACCAGGCATGTGGCCCATCTGTGCCCGTCTTCGGCTTCCTTTCATGCCGAAGATAACGCTTCTTCCTTCGCATTTTGTGGGTCGGTTTGTCTCCCATCTCATCACCGATACCACAGTTGTGCTCCGAGTGAGAGAATCGACGCACTCGCTGTGTCTTCGCTGAGAGCTGCCAGTCCTATCTTCCAGGACAGGGCCGTTCCCGCGAGGGCCAGAGATTACCTCAACCACAGCCTGATTTCAACAGGAGGCAGATCGACTATGTCTAAACAGAAGATGATGCGTGAAATAGATGCTCCTTTGCTTGTTTCTCCCCTGGAAGCCACCTGGATTCGCCTGGTTCAGTTGGGTTCCCTGACCAGCGAGCGACTCAGACTGGCTCTGACGGCGGTAGCTAGCGTGGACCTTGCACTTGCCAGCGCGCTGCAACAGAGCGATCCCCAGCTAATTGCTCTTGGGCAGAGCATTGAGGAAGAGATTGGACGCTGGCTAGCAGTGTCGGGCGAGGAATTAGCCCAGAGTGAGAGCCAGCGTCGTTATCTCTGCTCTTTACCCCTGCTTGTGAGCACGCTCTTGCAGCTAGCGGAAGAGACGCGCGAGCTGGCCCGTCTCCTCCGCTGGCTCCAGTTCTCGAACCCAGCGCCGCTAGCGGTTAGCAGAGCACAAGGCGGCCCTAACAGTTCCGCCGCTTCGGCGCTGCTGGTGGCGACCCTCTTCGAGCGCCTCACTGTCTTTGGTCAGCAAGCCAGCGCGCTGACAGCAGCCAGTGTTGGAGCCCTAGCCCGTCGAGACACTCAGGAGGCCCAGCGCCTCTGGCGACGGCAGCGCTACTTTCGCTGCCATCTCGCCCGCCTGCAGCACGACTTGCTCACCAGCCTGACCACCCCCGATCAAGGAGTGCGGCCACTGGAGTCTGGCCACGAAGCCAGTCAGCGCTGGCTTATGCTCCTTTGGAGCTTCGCCTCCTCCCTGCGCGACATCAGCCTCCACGGGAGCATGCTCTGCGAGCGACTGGTCTACCTGGTCGAGGGCCTGCACGACATTCGTGCTCTGCAACGCGTCGAGCGCCAGCTCCAGATTTGCTGCCCCCCAGAGCAGAGGCAATAGCACCACGGAGTGCCCACCCCTGCCTGGGGCCGGCGGCTCGACAAGCACGGGGCAATCATGTCAGAGTCGAGCCGAGCCAGGTTCAGTCAGAGAGCGTCAGGCGAGCTGCAGCTCCTCGATAGCGCGCAGCACCTCCTGAGCATGTCCATCTGGCTTGACGCTGCGCCAAATCTTGCGTATGACCCCGTCGCGATCGATGAGGAAGGTCATACGCTGAACCCCGAGGTACTTGCGACCGTAGAGGGTCTTCTCCCCATAGGCACCGTACTGGCGCGCGACTACAGCCCCCACGTCGGCGAGTAGGGGAAAAGGTAGATGATATTTCTCGGCAAAGTCGCGATGCGAATCTACCTCATCGGCGCTGATGCCAAGGACGGCAATGCCGCGCCGACGGAACTCAGGATGCATATCGCGGAAGTTGCAGGCTTCAGTGGTGCAGCCTGGAGTATTGTCTTTCGGATAGAAGTAGAGCACAACGACGCGCCCGCGTAGATCAGCCAGATGCAGCTGATCACCGCTGGCCTCGTCGCCGCCCACGACGGGCAGCGTGAAGTCGGGGGCTGGCTGGCCCTCCTCTAGCACAACGCGCTCTATGGTTTCGCTCATC
>NZ_JADGIA010000050.1 GCF_019683635.1 Thermogemmatispora sp.
ATACCATGCGGGAGAGGGTCCCAGCTCCGCAGACTCCTCACCCTAACCCACAGAGGCCCCACTCCCCCGCCCTGACGCCGTCCCGTCCCGGCCAGCTCTCTGCTCACTGAGAGCCTGAGAGCCTGAGAGCCGCCCCCGGACGGCGTAGCTTCCTGTTTCTTGCCACAAAGAAGCGGCCACGAATTTGTCGGTCAAAACATTGCCTTCCCCTGTTGCTCTCCTCATACAATAGCTCTGTACCCGGACCAGGCGTCCTGATCAGTCCTGCCTGCCGCTCGCCGACCGGCTGTTCCTCCATCCGGGGGCGCCCAGGTCCACCTTTTGCCGGCGAAGCTGCCGTTGCTCACACCTAGAGCGGGCGCGTGTCGGTCAGGCATCGCCCAGCAGGCAGGAGAAGAAGCAGCTGCCTGCAACCAACGAGGAGGAGAACTTTGGATTTCCGCCTGACAGAAGAACAGAAGATGATCCAGGAGACGGTGCGCGCCTTCGTCAAGAGGGAGCTGATGCCACTGGAAGGCGAGGTCTTGCGCAACGAACGAGAGGGACGCCCCGGCTTAGACCGCGCCAAGCTCCGCGAGCTTCAGCTGAAGGCCCGAGAACTAGGCTTCTGGGGCATCAACACGCCCGAGGAGTATGGCGGGGCCAATCTTGGCCCGATCATGACGGCGGTCATCACCATTGAACTCTACCGCACCTTCGTGCCCTTCACCTTTGGAGGCTCTGCCGATAACATCCTCTATAGCTGCAACGAGGAGCAGAAGCAGCGCTATCTGCTCCCAACCATTAACGGCGAACGACGCTCTTGCTTTGCCCTGACCGAGCCGGGGGCTGGTTCCGACGTCTCCAACCTCAAGATGCGGGCCGTCAAGGACGGCCACGAGTGGGTTCTCAACGGCGAAAAGATCTTCATTACCAACGGCAACGAGGCCGACTTTGCGATGGTTTTCGCCCTCACCGACCCCGAGAAGGGCGTCCACGAGGGCCTGACCTGCTTCCTGGTAGACCGAGAGATGGGCTGGCGCTCTAGCTATATTCCGACGATGGGTTCCTGGGGACCGGCAGCCCTCTATTTCGAGAATGTGCGCGTCCCCGAGGAGAATATCCTGGGCGAGTTAAACAAGGGCTATCAGCTCGCGATGAAGTGGATCGGGGCCGGTCGCTGGCACATCGCTGCCCGCGCCGTCGGAGCCGCCGAGCGCCTGCTAGAGATGGCCATCGAGTACGCCCGAACACGGGTGACCTTTGGTAAACCTATCGCCGAACGCCAGGCCATCCAGTGGATGATCGCTGACTCCTACGTGGAGATCGAGGCCGCTCGCTGGCTGACGCTCTTCGCCGCCTGGCAGGCAGAGCAGCAGATGGATAATCGCCAGTCCTCCTCGGTGGCCAAGCTCTACGGCGCCAATATGGCCAATCGCGTCGTGGACCGCGTCCTGCAGATTCATGGCGGCATGGGTTACACCAAGGAGCTACCAATCGAACGCTGGTATCGCGAGATGCGCGTCTGGCGCATCTTCGAGGGCACCGATGAGATCCAGCGCTTTATCATTGCCCGCAATCTACTCCGCGGTCACGTCAAGGTCGGCGAGACATTCTAGGCTGCCCCGACCCCAGGCTGGTCTTCGTCCATCCACTGCCCCTACTGGGATGAGCAAGCAAGAGGAAGGAAGGAAGGAAGGGCTTTCGCTGCTAGGCAAGGACAGCCAGATCTCACCTAGGGATGGGTAGGAAGGGAGAGAGGTCGTCAGTTACTGCTAAGCCTAGGAAGAGAGAAGGAGTGAGCTGGCTATGTCCGCATCCGAAGAGCAGCCAAGTCGAGATGGCTCCGAGGTGGCCCGCCTGCTAGCCCAAATTCAGGCCGAGTACGAGGCGGCAGAGCGTGGTTTGCAGGGCCTGGCCCTGGGAGTAAGCCGCCATTGCTTTATCACGCGACGCATGGAGCGCATGGGAGAGATTCACGCCCAGTTGCGGGCCCTGGTCGGCGAGGAGGCCATGATCTTAATCGCTCGCCACCTCGATGGCCCCCAGCAGAGATAAGCACATTTTCCTCTCCATCCACATGCTCAGCCCGCACGAGCCAGCAGTTGGCCCCGCTTCACCTGTAGCCCCTGTCGGGAGCGCAGAGACGGCGGGGCCAGCTGGTCCCCTTGCTGATTGTTGCTGAGTACAATTTCTCTCCGCCAATTTGTCCTTTTAAACATTGCCTGCCAGCCATTTTTTCTCTACAATGGCTCTGCATATGTCGCCTTCTCATCATGCGGCCTAAGTGGATAACATGGGCGCAGAGAAGAGCATCCCAATGTTTCCTCCTTTTCCTTACAAGGGAGGCCACCAGGGCATCAGAGAAAGGATTTTCTCTTTTCAATGAAACATAGCTGATTTGCCAGACGTAGAAGTAATAGGAGTGCAGCATGTCAGCTCACACGAGCAGGGTCGTCTTACCTGGCCAGAAGAAATCGCGCATCGCGGCGGCGATCATCGCCCGGCAGGACCGCATTCCGGTCTGGGCCTTACCTCGAACAGTGCTGTTGGTGATTGGTCTGGGGCTGCTCTTCACGTTCTACGATATTGGTGACATCAACGTCTCCTTCATTCAAACCTGCACGCAAATCGTGGTTGGCTGCCTTCCGCTGACGGCCAGCCGGTATCTGGGCTTCCCCGTTCTGATGAATCTCCTGGGTTACGTCCTGGGGGCCTTGGTTTTTAGCCCTTTGGCGGACCGCTACGGGCGCCGCGACATGATGGTGGTGACAATGGCCATCACCGGCCTCGGCTCCCTCTACACAGCCTTTGTGACCGACTACACGCATTTTGTGCTGGCGCGGACCATGACCGGCATCGGGATCGGGGCCGATCTGGCGCTGGTGAATACCTATGTGAATGAGTTGGCGCCACGTGGGGCACGCGCTCGCTACACCGCTCTCACCTTTATCTTGTCCTCGATCGGGGGTTCGCTCGGGGTCTGGCTCGGCTTCTATCTGACGACGCCGCCGGAACCTTTCCCCTATGGACTGCCCATTGCCCTGGCTGGTCCTCAGTTTACCTTCGGCTGGCGTATCGTCTACGCCATCGGGGCCTCTCTGGCCTTTATCGGCCTGCTCCTGCGCTTCCAGCTGCCAGAATCACCACGCTGGCTCATTACCAAGGGCCGCATCTACGAGGCCGAGCGCGTGGTCGGGCGCATGGAAGACCACGCCCGCCAGCGCCTGGCTGGTGAGCTACCACCGCCAGAGCCCGAGCTACAGGTGCCTATCTACGATCGGCGCACCGGCTACAAGGAGATCTTCAGCAATACACTTTATTTCAAGCGCACAATTCTGCTGCTGGTCATCTGGCTGCTGGCCTATATCACGGTCTATTCGAATATCTCAGGCATGACTACCCTGCTAGTGGCCCTGCACTATCCAGTCGCTGAGGCCGGCCTGATCACTTCCTTCGGCATCATTGGCAGTACGATCTGCGCCCTCTCGGCCTATCTGCTCGGCGAATATGTGGAGCGCAAGATCTGGCTACTGATCGCAGCCCTGCTGACTATGCTGGGAGAGGTAACCGTCGCTTTGAGCGGCAATAGCTTTGGGCTGGCGGCTCTCGGCACAATCGTGCTGGGAATGGGCTGCTATATCTGGCTGCCGATGGTCTACGCCTGGTCGACGGAGAGTTACCCGACGCGGGCCCGCGCCAGCGGCTTCGCCCTGGTTGACGGGATCGGCCATGTTGGTGGCGGGATCGGCGTCAGCTACGTCACTTCTCTGGTGACACGTCTGGGGCCGGGTGGTACCTTTGTGCTCATCGGTAGCTTTCTCTTGCTGGCAGCCCTGCTGGCACAGTTTGGTCCCTCCACCCGGCAGAAGCGCCTGGATGAGGTCTCGCCCTAGGGAGAAAATTCTCGTTCGGATGCGCTGGCAGGACCACTTTTCTGCCACCGTCGGCTCCTGCTCTGCTGAGCGGGGCTATACTCATAGTTGCCTGTTGCACTCGGTCCGATCGCTCAAAGACGAGCCGCTTGTGCTCTCTGCCTGACTGACAATATCGACGCTGAGATGCGCTTGTTCGGCGCTATCCTTACTCATTGCGCAGCTTATCCTGCTTGCAAGACACCACGCACCATTGTTTCTCACTCAGTGTACTAGGGTATATGAGACGAGAAGAAAAAAACGAAGTTGTTAGCTGTTCATCTGGCTCGGAGGCCAGAAAAGGAGAGGTAGCGTATGCGGTGTCCACGTTGCGCATACGAGGGAATGTTCTTTGATGGTCGTTGTCCGCGCTGTGGCTACCAGGAGGCGATGGCGCCACCCAGCACGGGGGCGCTGCTGGGATTACCTCAACCTCAGCAGTATCTGCTCATGCGTGGCGACAGCCTGGCCAAGGGTCGATACCGCATCCTGGGCCCTGTACCGCTGCCGGAGACCCAACGTCGTCAGGGCCGGGCCTGGTCGGCTATTGATCAGGAGATGGGGCGTCGTCAGGTCCTGATACGCGAGGTTCTCATGCCGCCAGAGTTGCTCCAGCGCACCAGTGCCAATCAGGTGATCGCCCAGGTGATGGAGCGCCAGCAGCGTCTGGGTCAGCATCAGGGCTTTCCGCAGGTGGTGGAGGGCTTTAGCGAGCGCGGCAGCTATTTCCTGGTTCTAACCCACCCAGAAGGGGAAACGCTGGGCACGCTCCTCAAGCGCCAGGGGGGGGCCCTGCCCGAATCTCAAGTAGTGCACTATGGTTATCAACTGTGTGGCCTGCTGGCGATTCTGGCCGAGCAGCAGCCGCCGATCGTGCACGGCTCAATCAACCCGGAGACCGTTGTGATCAACACGGCCCAGCAGACGGCCTGGCTGATCCACATTCCCCTTTTTTTACCCGATCCCCCCGTCGAGAAAGGAGACGCGATAGCGGCTGGCTACTACGCCCCAGAGGAGGTGCGTGGCGAGCTTGATCCTTCCGCTGACCTTTACAGTCTGGCGGCCACACTACATCACGCCGTCACCGGCTACGATCCCAACGAGCGCCTGGTCTTCTTCCACCCACCGGCGCGCCGTCTCAATCCTGCCGTCAGTCCGCAGATGGAGATGATTCTTGTGCGCCAGCTCAGTCTGTCGCGTGCCCAGCGCTATCCGCATCCCAGCGCCATGCAACGGGATCTGGAAGCCCTGCTGGAGCGCTACCTTGAGCGACAAGATGACGAGATGGCGGGCAGCGCATCAGCCAACCCGCTGCAGCTGCCGTCGGAGCAGTTCCGCGAGCAGGCGCGCAGCAACATGCTGCTCAACGCTGGCGTCTTTGCCGCCATCGGGGTGCTATTGCTCCTGGGCGTGCTGCTGGTCCTTCTGCGTCCTTAAGTTTTAGCTAGAGGCCGCCGCCCCGCCGACGAGAGAGCGCCCCTGTTGTTTGCTGTCGCGCTCCCCAACCATAGCTGAGCCAGTGGGGCGGACAGGCGGAGAGAAAGAGAGCAGGCTGCTGGTCACGCTCTCTGGAACGTGCTATACTGACTGAGGTACCCACAACGCAAATGGGTTGCAGGAGAGAAGTTCCATGACCAGTAGCCACTATGATGTAGTTGTGATTGGCGCCGGCCCGGGCGGGTACGTGGCGGCTATTCGGGCGGCCCAGCTCGGCGCCCGCGTTGCCATTGTCGAGAAGCAGTATCTTGGTGGGACCTGCCTCAACGTCGGCTGCATTCCTTCCAAGGCCATGCTGCACGTCGCAGAGAGCCTGCACCGCCTCGAATCTCTGGCGGAGCTGGGAATCACTCTGCCGCAGCCGCCCACCTTCGACATGCGGCGCGCCATGACCTTCAAGGATAAGGTAGTGAAACGCATGACGAACGGCGTGGGCACGCTGCTGAAGGGCAATAATGTGACGATCTATGAGGGACTGGGCAGCGTTGAGGCCAATCGCACGGTGACGGTGACAAAGAGCGATGGCAGCCGCGAGCAGTTCAGCGCAGAGAAGGTGATTCTGGCCAACGGCTCAGTGCCACTGATGCCGCCGTTCCCTGGCATCGATGGGCGCAATGTCATCAATAGTGATACTTGCTGGAACCTGACTGAGGTGCCCGAGAGCGTGGTCTGCGTGGGCGGCGGCGTGATCGGGGTCGAGCTGGCCTGCATGTTCCAGGCCCTCGGCTCGCGCGTGACCATCGTCGAGATGCTGCCCGATATTTTGGCGCCCGTTGATGAGGAGGTGCGCCGCTTGCTGGTGCGCATCTTGAGCCGCCGCGGCATTACTATCGCCACCGGGGCCAGGGTTGAGGCCATCGAGGACGACGGCGAGCAGAAGAAGGTCATCGCCCGCGGCGAGCAGGGTGAGCAGGTCTTCCACGGCGCCTATGTGCTGGTGGCGGTTAGCCGCCGCCCCAATACGAGCGGCCTGGAGCAGTTATTTGAGCAGGGTCTGGACCACGACCGCGGCAGGGTGCGCGTCAATGAGCAGATGGAGACGAACCTGCCCGGCATCTACGCCATCGGCGATCTGGTACATGGGGCCGGGCTGGCGCATGTGGCCTCGATGGAGGGCGAGGTGGCCGCCGAAAATGCTCTTGGCCATACATCCAGGATGGACTATAGCGTGGTGCCTAATCCGATCTACACTTTCCCCGAGGTGGCCTTTGTCGGCCTGACTGAGGCCCAGGCCCGCGAGCAGTACGGCCAGGAGGTGCGCGTGGAGCGCTTCCCCTGGAGCGCCATCGGCAAGGCGGTGGCCATCGGCGAGACCGACGGCTTCACCAAGGTCATTCTGGGCAAGTATAACGAGATTCTCGGCGCCCATATCATCGGCCCCGATGCGACAAACCTGATCAGCGAGTATTCGGTGGCAATGCGCGGCGAGTTGACCGGCGATGAAATCATTGAGACCATCCATCCGCATCCGTCCTTGAGCGAGGGACTGCGCGAGGCCATCCTGGCAGCCGAGGGACGCCCGCTGCACATCCCCCCCAAGACCCCCAAGGCGGCTGCCCGCAGTCGCTAGGTTATTTGCCTTTTTCTCACGCGCCAATCGCTGGCCTGCCGGCTTCGGCCTGGCAGGCTATTTTTCCCTCCCCAGGTCACTTCTTCCCTCCCGCTTCTGCACTCGGCTCCGCCCGACTTCTCTCTCACCTGTATCCCAGTTCTACTGCGAGTCGAGCAAGGCCCCCGGGGCGCGTAACAGCGATTGATGGATGCTGCGATTGCTGCGATACGCCAGTGAGGGACTCTGTCCAAAATTTTCGGGGAACCTGTCCTGTAAAGCCTTCTCAAAAAAAGCCCCTCCTTCCTTAGCTGGCGCATACACTTGCAGCAGAGGCCAGCGAGCCAGGCTTAAGGTACCTCACTCAGCAGAGAAGCGAAAATGGATGGATTGCGCTCGCTGCCTGTCCCTGTTGATTGAATGCGGCCAGAGAGAGAGGAGGGTCTGCCTTGAAGCCTTTTCGTTTTGAGCAACCAACGCGCCCCGGTCCAGCGACCGGTAGCAACAGCAGTTACAGTAGTGGCAGCAACAGCAGCGGTGGTCTGCAGCCGCTCGGCCCTGGGCCTACAACCCGCCCGCTTGGGCAATTCGGCAGCGGGGCACCGCGACGCCGGCCCTGGCTCCCGACCATCATTGTTTTCCTGGCCCTGGTGGCCTCGCTGGTGGTTCTGCTGGTCAGCGGGGGCCTGAACCTGCTGCCTTTCGCCCACAGCAGCGGTACGCAGCCCCAGTCGGCAGGAGCCGGCGCCACGAGCGACGTCGTTGGTCATGTCTTCTTCTTGAGCAGTGGTCAAGTCAACGTGAATACCAGTCAAGGTATCGCAGATCAGGTGCAAGTTGACCTGAGCAAGGTTCCACCGCCAGCGCCCGGCAAAGCCTACTATGCCTGGCTCCAGAGCGACAACTCCGTCGAAAGTCAGTCGATCCTCTTGGGTAAGCTCTCCCTGAGCCAGGGCACCGCCCACCTCCTCTACAAGGGCGACCAGCAGCACACCAATCTACTGGCCATCGCCAGTCGTTTTCTGGTCACCGAGGAGGACGCTGCAACTCCGCCAACGGTGCCCTCGCTCGATCGCAGCACCTGGCGCTATCTGGCAGTTATTCCGAATACACCCGATCCCCAGGACAGCGAGCATCACTACAGCTTGCTGGATCACCTGCGCCATCTGTTGGCGCTTGACCCGACACTGCAGAAGCTGGGTCTGCCCGGCGGTCTGGATATCTGGCTCTTCCGTAACGGGCAAAAGATCCTTGAGTGGGCCGGGGCGGCGCGCGACGACTGGAACCACGGCAGCACCGACCTGATGCATCGCCAGTTTATCCGTATCCTCGACTATCTCGACGGCATCGAGTTCCTGGGCAACGACGTTCCCGCCGGCTCGCCGGTGCTGGTGGACCCCCATATCGGGCGCGTGGGGCTGTTGCAGTTCGACGCTAACCAGCAGCCGCCCGGCTACCTCCATCACATTGGTATCCATCTGGAGGGCGTGGTGCAGTCGCCTGGCTCGACCCGCGAGCAGCAGGAGCTGGCCCAGCAGATCACCGAGGCCCTCAACAAGGTCCAGAGCCTCTACCAACAGATCCGTCAGGATGCCATCCAGCTTGTCCATATGAACAGCAGCCAGTTGCGTCAGCCGGCGGCTCTGGCTCTGCTGGACACCCTGGTCAAGCAGGCTCAGGATGCCTTTGTGGGTCAATTCGATCCGCAGACGGGCGAGCTGCAGGATGGCGTGACCCAGATCCACTATGCCATTGAGCGCCTGGCCACGCTGGATGTGACCCCGCTCAGCAATTCATCATCAGCAACTCATCAATGATGCCCCTGCGCTAAGGCCAGGCTATGGGAAAGCAGCAGCAAAAAGTTGAAGAGAGGAGTAGAGAGCAGCTATGGCGCGCGATCCTGACTACTATGTACATATGATTACAAGAGGAGTGCGCGAGGCACGCACTGCGACCCAAGGACAGAATCAGAGTCCAGAAGTCAACCAGGGCAGCGCGCTTAGTCAGCGCCGCACCGATGAGCTGAGCGGCCCGCTGAACGCTGGGGCGTCGCTGGCCGAACGCATTGCCCGCTTTGTCAGCAGCCAGCAGCGGGCGCCGCTCCCTTCCTACTATCGGCCCCGCATCGGAGTGCTTTCTTCCAGCGGCTGCCTGCGCGACGGCGGCTGGCCCGTGTACGCTGGCGATGCCGCCACGGTCAACGCTATCTTCGAGAGCGGCGGGGAGCCGCTGGTCTTGCCAACGCTGCCCATGCTGCAAAGCTGCGATCCTTTCGACATTCTGGGCAACGAGGATCTTTTCGAGGAAGTCTTTCGCATTATCTGGCCGGTGGTGCGCAACGTCGACGGACTGGTCTTTGCCGGCGGAGGTGACTTCTATTCCTGCCTCTATGGCGATGTGCTGCACCCACAGACCCAGACACCAGAGCTGTGGCGCGATATTTGGGAGCGCTACTGTGCCCTGCTGGCCTGGCTGCTTTGCATCCCGACGCTGGGTATTTGCCGCGGCATGCAGGTTATGAACGTGGTACGCGGCGGTGGTCTCTATCAAGATATCCGCTCGCAGTGGCCGCGGGGTATGCCGCCGCTGGTGCCCCATCGCGCCCGGGGACGCATCACCGCCGACAACTGGGTCGAGCATCCTATCGCCGTCAATCCGCGCAGTCGCCTGGCTCGCATCCTGCGCGGACCGGAGGCGCGCGGCCCCCAGCGTAACTATATCGACGCTGTCCTCTCCATGCATCACCAGATCGTGGGCTACGTGACCCCCGAAGGCGAGCTGATCGGTTATCTGGCCCCGGGCCAGACTGTGGCCGCGACCGCTCCCGACGGCGTCATCGAGGCCATTGAGGATAGCGATCCACGCCGCTTCTGGCTGGCTGTGCAGTTCCATCCGGAATGGGTGGTCTACCTGGGTTGGGCCCACAGCCTCTTTTCCGCCCACGTGGACGCTTGCTACCGCTATGCCTCGCTGCCTCTGGAGGAGCTGGACCGGTTCCTGCCCGAGATCCGCGCCTGGCTGCGGGAGTGCGATCAGGCCCTGCTCTACCGCCAGGAGCCGCCGCTGCTGGTCACAACGGTAACCAGCGAGGAGCCGGAGATGGTCCCGCCCGACAGCCTGAACAGGCGCTTGCGCACCCGCCTACAGCCGGTGCAGGAGTCAGAGACTTTTCCTTCACCTTCGCCAGCTCTGTGATACTCAGGCTCAAGACCGACTGCTTGTCGATGGCCTTCATCAGACACAATATGCAAGCAAAGAGACTTGCACTTGGTGAACAATGATATCTGGTCAAAGAAAAGCAACAAAAGCTGTCTTGTTCTCAGAGCAACGCCTGGACGCGGTGATCGGCGGGCGTCTCTTAAATGCCGGCTGGCTTAGCGGCAGCCTGGGTTTGAGTGTCCTGCAGATGCGTCTCCTGGCCCAGAGCTGGTCACAGGGCAGGGAGGCGCTGGCGACAGCCCTGGTGGCGGCAGTCTGGCTGGCCAGCTCGCTCCTGGCCGCCACATTGCTCACCGGACGCCGGCGCAGCGCGGCCCGCTACTGGGGAACTGGCCTGCTGCTCTGCACGCTGCCGCAATTAGCTCTTCCCGTGCTGCGGCCATTGCCCGTTCCGCTCTGGCCAGCCACGCTCGAACTGGGGCTGCTCGCCGCTTTTTCCTCTCTCCTCGGCAATGCCTGGCTGCTCCAGCGCCGCCCCTGGCCGGCGGTCGATGAGCGCATTGCCCTGATGCGTGCCGCCCTGGGGACAATGTTCGGGCTAAGCCTGGTCTGGCTGCTGCCCGCCTGGTCGGGCCTGCTCGCTATTTTCTGTCTGCTTCCACTCCTTGCCCTTGATTACTGGCCCGAGGCCCGCGCTCCTCTGCCGACGCCCGGGCGCATGGTTGATAACTGGTTTGACCTGACAGAGGGGGCGCGCCGCTGGCGCCTGCAGTTGACCCTCGACTGGCTGCTGCAAGGAGGCTGGTGGCGCTACCTAACACGCCGCCGACAGCTGGGGCTGGTCCTGCTAGCCAGTGGCCTGGCTATCGTGCTCGGCAGCATCTGGAACGCTGTGCCCACCCCCTTCGCGGCTATCCTGCAGGAGCAGGGGGCGCTGCCCACCCTGCTCTGGCTGTTACTTGCCCAGGCCCTGGCGCTGGGATTGGCCTTCGCCCTACAGCTGCCCCTCCGCGGCATGCTTGGTCCGTCGGATCGCCTGATTCCCGAGCGCTGGCGGCCCTGGTGCCAGGCGGTAGCGCTCTGCCAGCCCTTCGTGATGGCCATCAGCCTGCTGGCTCTCGGCCTGCCCAACCTGCAAGCTCCAGTCTGGCTGGCCATCAGCCTGGGCCTCTATACCCTGGCCGCCACCGCCTGGGGCATCTTGCTCCCGCGGCTGAGGCCCAGCCTGAGCACGGTGATCTTCTCTCAGCGCCATCTGCTGCCGCCCGGCCTCTCCCTCGACCAGGGACAGCTGGCCTACGAGCGCGCACAGGAGGAGCACGTCAATCGCTTTCTCTTCGTGGCCGAGGGACTGCTCACGCTGCTCCTGACTCCCCTGGCCGGCTGGCTCACCGGACGCTGGACCGTCGACGGGCTGCTCATCTTTGCCGGGCGCTCGCTCCTGATCGGGCTGGTACTCCTGGTTGGTCTGGTTGGATTGTGGCAGCTAATCGGGTATAGAGCAGAAGAGAGCCAGTCTGCACTCTTCCGGCCTACACCCTGGGAGCAGCTAGGACCTCAGAAAGGCCAGGCTCCCCCACCAGGAGCCGCCGCTCAGGAACCGGCTTCACTCATAGATGAAATAGAACATTTCTTGCAAAAGAGGCACTATGAATAGCGGCGAACGCAAGCAGTGGTTTGCTCCAGGCTCAGCCGTTGGTGACGACCGCCAGGAGGTCACCAGCGGCGCGATTACCGAGCCGCAGCCGCTACGCCTGGGTCGCCAGCGGCAGCCAGCGGACAAGGCGGGGCGCCTGCCCGAGGAAGCGGCAGGAACCAGAGCGGCAGCGGCCCCAAAGGAGCGCGGGGTGTCACGCCCTGCTCCTGCAATCAAAGAGAGCGGCAACGTAGCCGAGGAGGCTGAGACGGAGGCGACAGCCGGGCCGTCGAGCAAGCGCGGCAGTCTGCTCTTAGCGGGGCTGCTTGTGATCACGGTGCTCTTTTCCTTGATCTTGCTTCCCCCGATCGAAGCGGCGCTTCAGCTCCCTCCATCTACCGCTCAGTCAAGGCCGTCAGCCAACCAGGCCAGTTCGGCTGGCCAAGCGGCTACGCCCTCCGCCTCAAGGGGGTCGCAGGTGACAGCCTCTCCCACCGCGCTGCCCGCTGGCATGAGCTTGCTGGCGGCAGATACCTTTCAGCGTCCCGATCAACGCAGCTGGGGGAGGGCCACCGATGGTCACCCCTGGCAAGGCGATGCGCGCCTGGGCACCATCTTCGCGGTCAGCCATCACCAGGGCCAGCTCAGCAACGGCCAGGGGGCTTACAACGCCATCTTAGGCCCAACCTTCAGCGATGGCGAAGTCTTCTTCACGGGAGCCATCAACCGCTTCCAGCAGGCCAACCTCGGCGCGGTTCTGCGCTGGATGGACACCAATAACTGGTATAAAGCCTACATCGACGGCGGGCAGCTCGTGCTGCTCAAAAGCAGCGGCGGCATGCAGACGCGCCTGGCCTCCGTTCCTTTTACAGCCCAGGCCAATCGCTTTTACAGCTTGCGCTTCCGCATCCAGGGTGACATGCTGCAGGCACGGGCCTGGCTGGCCGGAACACCTGAGCCGAGCCAGTGGCAGGTGAGCGCGCGCGACGACACCTTCCAGAGTGGCTTTGGTGGCCTGCGCCTGGTGCTGGCTGCGGGAAGCGTGATCACCATCAGCGCCTTCCAGGCGCTGGCCCTGACCGGCTCCTCTCCTGTCGCCAGCCCCACCGAGCGGCCCGTGGCGTGAGTCACATAGCCAGTACTTTTTAGCTACGTACGCCGTGTCTTCCTCTGGCGCACCACGCTGCTCAAGCTCACTCAGCCGGCATACGGCTCGGCAGCTTCTCTGACGCACTGAGTAATATCATGGGCAGAAGGAGCCAGTGCCGATGCAATCAATGCTCACTGCGTGTCCCGAGTTTGCCGAACATCCCTTCTCTCGCGGTCAGCAAGCATAAGCAGCTTCACTGGCTACAGGCGCAGAGAAGGAGGGAAGGAGGAGAAGGGCTATGCGTATGCAACAGGAGCGAGGCGGGTTCGAAGCCAGCAACACCGGGGGCAGCCGTCAGAGCACCCCCTCCCTGGTCGAGAGCGAGGCAGAGCAGGCGGAAGGGGAGCGGGAAGCCTGGAAAGCGGTCCTGCCATCGGAAAGCTACGTCCCGCGCGTCATGCCCCGTCTGCTGAGTACGGGAGACATGATTGCCACCTTTCTGATGATCGTCTTTTTCATCACCAACGCCACCACTGCCGTCGCCGGCGGGGCAGCTGCCTTCACCTACTGGGCGATTGGCGCTCTGGCCTTCTTTATTCCGGGGGTCATTGCCACCGCCCAGCTTGGCGTGATCTTTCCGCACGAAGGCTCGCTGTACAACTGGACCCACAAAGCTTTCGGCGGCTACTGGAGCTTCTTCGCGGCTTTCTGTGCCTGGTTCCCCGGCGTTCTGGTCATCATCAGCGCTGGCGACGTCATCGTCTCTTATTTGCAGGGGCTTAACCCTGGCTGGCTCACCGAGCCGTGGCAGCAGGGTCTCTTTATCATCGCCCTCATCGGCCTGACCAGCGCCCTGGCCATTCAGCGCTACAGCACTGTCCAGAAGCTCGTCAACCTGGTTGCAGGGCTGACCATGCTGGCGGTGGTGCTGCTCGGTCTGTCCGGGCTGGTCTGGCTCCTGGGCGGTCATCCTTCGGCCACCAGCTTCAGCCATCTCTCCGATTGGAGCATTCGCTTTGACAAGAACAGTGGCAACCTCTACCTTTTCGGTCTGATCACTCTGGCCTACCTTGGAACAGAGGTACCGCTCAACATGGGCGGCGAGGTTGCCCGGCTGCGAGTAATCACCCGTCATCTTTTCTGGGGGGCCTTACTGGTCATCGCTGGCTACGGCATTGCCACCTTTGCCTTGCTGGTTATCGCCGGTCCCCAGGATGGGGCTGCGCCCTTCGCCCTGGTACACGTGGTTGATCTGGCTTTGGGCAAGTTCATGGGCAACGTTGCCGCCTTCTGCCTGATGAGCTTCTTCGTCATGGCAATGGTCGTCTACAACTATGCCTATGCCCGCCTGCTGATGGTTGCTGGCATCGACCAGCGCCTGCCGGTGAAGGTGGCTCGACTCAATCGTCAGCGCGTGCCGGCCAACGCCATGTTCTTCCAGGCGGCGGTGGCCATTGTGGTGACGGCTTTCGTCTTCCTGCTGGCTCCCTACACGGTCAAGGTGACGACGCCGGCCAACCTCTCGACCGAGGTCTATAACGTGATGCTGGCCTCCTCAACGCTCGTCTGGGCTTTCTCAGCGGGCTTCCTCTTCTTCAACCTGATCCGCCTCTACGGTATGCGCCATCCTCTGCTGCGGGAGCGGCGCATCGTACCGGCCCCAATCCTGTGGGGCAGCGTCTTCTGCGGTTCGATCGCCTGCTTTCTGGCCATCATCGGCACGCTCTTCTACTCGTGGACCAGTCTGATCAGCAATACGCAGTGGTTCATTATCATCAGTGTGCTGACCTTCGCCTATCTGGTGATCGCCGCCATCGGCAGCATGTTCGCCAACAGCGAAGCCAACTGGGAGAGCGCCCGGCTCTAGTCTGGCCACAGAGTTGAGCCGCTGGGGAAGTGCCTTCTCGCCCCAGGTGATTGAGGGGCCACGGGGAAGCGTGGCCCTCAATCTTTGGAGCGTGGGTCAAAGGCATCGCGCAGACCATCACCGAGGAAGGAAAAGGCCAGTACGATCAGGGCGAGGACAGTTGTCGGGACCAGGATTTCCCAGGGGTGCGTATTGATGTAGGGCGTGGCATCGGAGATCATCAGGCCCAAACTGGAGCCGGGAGCCTGGACCCCCAGGCCGAGGAGACTGATGCCGGCCTCGCCAATGATGGTGTTCGAAATGTTGAGCGTCGAGGCCACCACCACGATGCTCATCAGGTTGGGGATGATGTGGCGAAAGATGATACGCAGGTTGCTGCTGCCAGAGGTGCGCGCCGCTTCGATAAATTGCTGCTCCTTGAGCTGCAGTGTTTGCCCGCGCACGTAGCGCGCCATGAGAGGCCAGACGGTGATTGCCAGCGCCAGCGAGACCAGGAGTAGACGCCCGTTACCGTTGGGGCCGATGATCGGCAGCTTGGCCAGGGCATCGGAGGCCCCTGGACCAATGATGCCGGTCAGCATGATGGCAAAGAGCAGCCCCGGGAAGGCGAACATCAGATCGGTGAAGCGCGCCAGCAACTGATCGATCCAGCCCCCGAAATAGCCGGCCAGCACGCCCACAATCAGGCCCAGCACAATGTCAACGACCTCAACAAGGGTGGCCACAATGATAGAGACCAGCATCCCTTGCATAAGCCGCGCCAGAATGTCGCGCCCCAGATCGTCGGTTCCCAGCCAGTATTGAGCCGAAGGACCTTCATCCTGGCGGATCAGCTCCTCATGATAGTAGCTGTGATAGACGCTGGCGGGCACTGGTCCATTTTGAGGACTCTGGTAAATGCCACCGATGTGCTGGTAGATGGGGGGACCGAAGAAGGCGACCAGCACAAAGAAGATGATCAATCCCAGGCTGGCCATCGCTCGCTTGTCACGGCGTAAGCGACGCAGCGACTCCCGCAAGGGCGAAGGCGCGCGCCGCTCCTGCAGTAGCTCCTCCTCGCCGGGAGGAACGGCGAGCGGGGGCGTCTCGCTCACCCCGGCAGCTAATTCCAGAAGCTCAGCTGGCGGAGGCTGCAGGCCCGCATCGGGCTTCACGAAGCTCTCACCGGCGGCCTCTGATGATCTCTGGTGTGCGTCCATAGACATACTGCTTCTCTCCTCTCCCCTACTCAAGCCGAATGCGCGGATCGACGATGGTGTAGAGAATGTCGGAAATCAGGTTACCGACCACAACGCCGACCGCCAGCAGGACAACAGTGGCCTGGATGACGGGGTAGTCAAGGTCGATGACGGACTGCAAGGAGATACGCCCGATGCCTGGGATGTTAAAAATCTGCTCGATAAAGAAGGTGCCGGCCACCAACAGGCCAATGGCCACCCCAAGGACAGTCACCAGCGGAATGAGGGCGTTGCGCAGGGCGTGCCAGTAGATGACGACCCGCTCGCGCAGACCTTTGGCTCGGGCCGTGCGCACGTAGTCTTGACGCAGCACCTCCAGCATGGTTGTCCGCGCTAAACGGGCAAAATAGGCGTAGCCGGCGGCTCCATAGACGAGGATGGGAACAATCTTCGGCTGCAGATCAGCCCAGTCATATTGCCAGGGCGCTCCCCAGGACGACGAAGGCCAGCTGGCCCCGGTCTTGCTGTCGATCCAGACGATGATCACCTGGGCCAGGATGGCGATAACAAAAGGCGGCAGGGCATAAATGATCAGGGCCACCCCCATATTGAGGGTATCGATCCAGCTGTTGGCTCGGATGGCCGAGAGAATGCCAACGGGAATGCCCAGCAGCAGCTCGACGATGAGGCCCCAGAAGGCCAGCTCCAGCGAGACCGGCACGCCATCCTTGAGGATGTCCCAGACCGGTCGGTTCTGGTACTTGAAGGAGATGCCAAAGTCAAGATGGGCAAGATGCACTAAGTAGTTGTAGTACTGCTGATACCACGGCAAATCTAGCCCATAGGCATGACGCAGCATCAGCCAGGTGTGATAGTCAAAATGGTCGCCCATCTGGGCCCGAATGGGATCACCCGGGGCCAGATAGCCCATGATGAAGGTGATGAAGGTGATGCCCACAATCACAAAAATAAGCCCGATCAGGCGCTTCACCAGGAATTGGAGCATCGATGGACTCCCACTCTCCGTTGCTTGCGCACCCCGGGTCCAGCGTCACTGCCACTGGCTGGCGGCGGGTACGGGACCTTCAGAGCGCTGGCTGCCACAACCATATCCATGACTAGAGTATGCCCGACCAGGCAGAAAAGAGGCAAGCCTGGTAACAGGCAAAACCTGGCATTCTGAACCCGCAGACCCACACCCGCCCAGAGGGCCTGCAGTGCGGGCCGAGAGTGCAGAATGCCAGGCTTACTCAGCAGCGCCTCAAGTGCGCTGCCGGCCTGCTCAGCGCTTCGCCAGCAGCCGGCCAGCGCACAGTCTCAGACGGTGAAGTAGATGTTGGCCCAGTCGTCAGGCGGAATGATCGACAGGCCATTGTAGACAATGCCGTGCAGCTTCGTGCTCTGCATGAGCTGGATCTTGTTCTGATAGATGGGAATCCAGCCTACGTCATCGACGATCTGCTGCTCGGCCTGGTTGTACTGCTGCATGCGCTGCGTCTGATTCAGATTGACATCGGCCTCTTCGAGAAGCTTCTGAACCTGCTGCTGCTGCGCAGCATCGGTCGAGTTGTTCTGACCATAGTTCATCTGGTTGTAACCAGAGCCTTTGTCGAAGAAGACCGATAGGAAGTCCTGCGGATCAGGATAGTCAGCCAACCAGCCAGAGATCCAGACCTGCAGGCCGTTGGGGTTGTTAACGGTGGCGTTCTCCAGGGTGATGAGCTTTTCGTAGGTGGTGCCGACCAGCTTGACGTTAGCCCCGAGGACAGTCTGCCACATCTGAGCAATGGCCTGGGAGGCGTCAACGATGGCCTTGACGTCGGTGTAATAGTTGAAAGTGATGGTCGGCAGCGAGGTCATGTGCTCTTCCTGCAGGCCCTGCTGCAAGAGCTGCTTGGCCTTGGCTTTATCGCCAGACAGGCTGCTGACGCCCGCCGGGCCGACCAGGTTGGGGTTGTAGCCCGGCATGCCCTTGGGAACAATGTGGTTGGTGGCCTCCACGGTGTTCCTAAAGACGGTCTGCTGTAGCAGCACTTTGTCAATGGCCAGGGCGAAAGCCTGGCGAATGTGGATGTTGTCAAAGGGCTTCACCAGGTAGTTCATGGTGATGTACCTGATGCGGAAGTTCACGTATTCGTGAAACTCCGGCGAGCTGCGTACAGCGTCGATCTGAGCCGGTGGGACGCCCACAACACCGGTATAGTCGAACTGATGCGACTGGTAGGCGCGGAAGGTGGTGTCCTGGTCGCCAGAGATCAGGTACTCCAGCTTCTGGATCTTGGGCTGGGGTCCGTAATAGTTGGGATTGGGCACCAGGACAATGCCCTTGGTGTGGTCGTAGCTCTGGACCTTAAACGGCCCGTCACCACCACCTTCGGTCAGGTGGTCGGTCCATTTGCTGCCGTACTTATCGATCAGCTTCTTCTCGACCACGTAGGAACAGGGATAGGTCAGGGCCTGCAGGAAATAGGCCGCAGGTTTGCTGATCTTGATGACAACCGTGTTGGGATCGGGCGCCAGCAGGCTATCGCCGATCAGGGTCGGGATCTTACCGCTGGTGATCTTGTCGTAGTCCTTGATCAGATTGAGATAGTAGGCAACCTGCGACTTGGTGGCCGGTTGCAGGGTGCGATCGATGCTATAAATAACGTCCTGCGAGGTGAGCGGCGTGCCGTCACTGAATTTGAGGTTGGACCGCAGATGGAAGGTATAGGTGAGGCCATCAGATGAGACCTCATGAGACTGAGCTAGCTGGTCACGAAGCTGAATGTTATGGTCCCACTCGACCAGGCCAGTCCAGATAGCCTGAATGGTGTCGGCGTCGACAGCAAGCTGTACCAGGGCCGGGTCCAGCGTGCCAAAATCGGTTGCGCCGATGGGGATGCGCAGCACCTGCTTGTCAGGCGGCGCAATCTGTGTACTGCTGGTGCTGCTCTGACCACCACCACAGGCCACGAGCAGCGCAATAAGGCAGAGCAAGGCCGGAATCAAGGCCAAAGGGAATGGTCTGCTCTTACGCACGGGTAACCTCTCTTCTGGCTTCTGTCCTGTCAGGACGGAGAAAATGGTAATGAGTGGCTTTTTACCAGCCGGCACCGACTGGTAACATAGAGAAGATGCTTCCTGCTACGCGTGCCCCCGAGGATGGTGACGTTTCTTCTTGTGCATCATTGCCTCCTTTCGATCGCTGAAACGTCCGCCTGGCCGCCTTCCTTAGTAGCAGGCTGAGCTGTATAGATATTACGTCCATTCTGAGAGAAATCTCTCAACAATATAAGCCTGCTTACTTTCCCTCGTGCACTTTCACTGCTCCCCGCTTACAGCTACCTGCCGCCTTCCATCACCTGCATCGCATTCGAGCCTTGACCGCCTTTGCTGTATCCACACAGATCTCTCGCCCTTTTCCTGTCATGACCACCTGCCACTAAAATTGAACTTTAACTTTTAATATCTTTTTACTTAAATGGCACTTCTGTCACTATCCAGCCGCTCGCCTCCTCTCTCCCGGCCAAGCAAGACTATAAGACAGGCATAACAGAACACCCAAAACGCCAGAGGCACGAGCCTGCTGACGCAGCGCGGGCTGTCTGTCAAACGATCAGGCTCATGCCCTCCTAGGGAAAGCTGATCGGCTCCGCCGGATCAAAACAGGGTTTTGAGCAAGCCGGCGAGGCGAGGAAGATAAGGGCTAATGTTCAGGGAGATGGATACGCAGAATCTCTCCCTGCCCAGGGGCGTAGCCGTAGCCCTTGTTCGAAACATAGAGATCGCCATCCGGCCCGAAGGTCATAGCGGTTGGGAAACTGAGGCCCGAGGCCACCAGTACCTGACGTCCGCGCTCGCTGACGCGCACAATCATACCAGTACCGGGCACCGGGCCAGCATTGTTAGCAGTAGTTGTCTCCAGAACATAGAGTCGCCCGCGCCAATCAAAGGCCAGGCCAACCACCGCCGTCAACCCGCTCATCAGGACACGCACATGGCCACGCGGCGTGATCGCCAGCAGTTTCTCTGTTCCCACATGGACCGGAAAGGTGCCCAGATTGGCCACATAGAAGAGACCATGATGAAAGGCCACCGCCGTCGGCACAATGTGGCCCTGGCTGGCCGAGATATCGGCCACCCGCTGGATCTCACTCCCTGCATGCCGGTCATGCTGCCAAGGCGGGGTGATCCGATCCAGCTCACCGTGATTCGGCTCCAGCGCGTACAGGCTGCCATCGACCGCCACCATACTATACCAGGTCCCGTCAGGCTCGAAGTCCTCCTGATCAGGATGCCTGACCGGGTGTGTCTGCAGAAAATGACTGAGATCGGCGATGTAGACGACGCGATGGCGCTCCGGCTCAAAGCGGAAAATAGCGTTGGGCACCTGTGGTACGCCGTGCGAGCAGCCAGCGCCGGCGAGCAGGCCGTAGAGCCTGTGACCAATAAAGCTGAGATCAGAGACGCCGCTGATCTCGCTTCCACTGGCCGGACTGGTCTGGCTGGAAGGCAGATGATCGATCAAGGTGACACGCTTGCCGTGACGGTCAATGCGCGAGATGCGCGCGCTGAAGCCGCCCGTGTACGGTCCAATCGGCGACGGCACCTGCTGACAGCGACCCACCGTAGATTGCTTGCCGCCAAGGCCACCTTCAGCAACATAGAGCTGCCCGTCAGGACCGAAGTGCAGGCCACGCGGGTTGTTTAGCCCAGTCGCAAAGACGCTGATCTTGCCGATCGGCCCGGCCTGGGGCAGAGCACGCGCCCGCGGCGGAGCTACCACCAGCGATGCTGGCACGATCAGCCCGATGGCCACGGCCCACACGAGGAGTCTTCGGAGGCGCGTTATATTCATTTTCTCCTCTCTGCTATCATTACTATGTTATTCCAAAACCGGATATATAATCTTCGATGGTTATATATCCGTATGTTCTGCTACTACTATAGAGAGGAGACTGAAACACAAGCAGGCGTGCGTGGGAGAGACAGCCAGCCAGCAGCGACCGTCTCTTCCCATTTCGACCAGCATCTCAGCGCATCAGGGGGACCAGGGTTTTGACGTGACTCAGCTCGTCGCGCCGGCGTTGACAATAGCCCAGGTAGTCATCGAGAACACGCAGCGACTGGCGATCCATGCGTTGTCGCAGCTCCTCCTCTGTGAGCCAGCACGGGCGGCCCTCCATTCCCGGACGCAGAAGCCCACCGCGCACATGCGCGTGATAGACAAAACTGATCGTACTCATAGCCCGCCAGTCGGTCGTCACCAGTGAGTAAAAATTGATTAGATCATCGGCTTCCAGCAGTAACCCCGTTTCTTCGCGTCCCTCACGCTCCGCCGCCTCGCGCGGGTGCTCTCGCCAGGTCATAAAGCCGCCAGGGAAGACCGCCCGCCCGCTGGGAAGGAGCAGCACCAGGTAGCGCCCCTGCTCCTCGACGACCACCGCTGCGCTCCCGAAGGGCGGCAGCTTCCCACCAAGCAGGAGATTCAGTAGATTAAAGCAGTAACTGACGCAGCGCTTCAAACACGTATAGAGTGCTGTCTTTATCGCATTCATAGGCATGCTCTGTTTCCTCTTTTCCAGATTCTGGCCTGAGAACCTGGCCCCCGAGAGAGCCGACAGGCTGTTTGCCTATCTGCCTGCAGGAGCGAGGGCCTCGGTACAGGAGAGAGTATAGTCAGTCGCTGTTGCAAGGAAGGCAGAGTCCTGTCTCAAGCCTGTCGCAACCTCATCATCGACCTTTCTCCAGCCCAACCAGAAGCAGACAGCCATTGGCCTCCTATGCTATGCTCTGAAGCAGATACGGCCCTCCGGCTTTGGCGTTGCGTTGGATCTCATACGCTGAGTGAGCAGCTCTGGAGTCAACCAGGCAGGTCCCAAGAGAGCGAAGGAGGAGGCGCGACGAGAGCCTGGAGAAGCCAGCCCGCAGCAATCAAGACCCCAAGGAGAGCAAGGAGCAGCCAATCATGCAGCTAGAGACTCGTCCATTGCAGCTCAGACTCAGTACGCCCTTCCGCATCTCGCGTGGCGTCGAAGAGGTCGCCGACAATCTGCTTGTCACCATCACTCACGATGGTCTCAGCGGCTACGGCGAAGCCGCCCCCTCTGCCTACTATGGCGACACCTTTGCCACCACTCGCGCCTGCCTGGAGCGCTTTGCTGAGGAGCTTGGAGATGATCCGTTCCTCATCGAGGACATTCTTGCGCGCCTCGACCAGGCCATCGGGCGCAGTCCCGCCGCTAAAGCCGCTATTGACATGGCCCTCTACGACCTCGTTGGGAAGCGGCTCAACCTGCCGCTCTATCGTCTGCTCGGCCTCAATCCTGAGCGCAGCGCCCTCACCTCCTTCACCATCGGCCTCGATACGCCTGAGCGCATGGCCGAGAAGGCAGCTCGCGCCCGCGATTATCCCATTCTCAAGATCAAAGTAGGCACCAGGCAGGACGTTGAGAACGTGCGGGCCATCCGCGCTGTCTCGCAGGCCACTCTGCGCGTTGACGCCAATGCCGGCTGGACCGTCAAGGAAGCCATTCGCACCATCAACGCCCTGGCCGAGTACGGCATCGAGTTTGTTGAGCAGCCCATCGCCCCCGGCGACCTGGAGGGCCTGCGCCTCCTTCGTCAGCAGGTCCCCGTCCCAATCATCGTTGATGAAAGCTGCGTCTCCCTGGAAGACATTCCACGCCTTGTCGGCTGTGTCGACGGCATCAACATTAAACTGATGAAATGTGGTGGCATCAATCGGGCCCTGAAGCTGATCCACGCAGCCCGCGCCCACCACCTCCAGGTCATGCTGGGCTGTATGATCGAAAGCTCGCTGGCGATTACCGCTGCCGCCCACCTGACGCCGCTTGTAGACTACGCCGATCTCGACGGCAACCTGCTCGTTGACAACGACCCCTGCAGCGGCGTACGAGTCGTCCAGGGCAAGCTGGTCCTGCCCGAGGCTCCCGGCCTGGGAGTGACGCTGCGCGCCTAGTCCACGGGCGAGACCGAGTCAGCTGCCGGAGATTCAGGCGTCGGGGCCAGATCTCAACAAGAGGAGAAAGACAAGTAAGAGAGGTATTTCTTCAACCAGGAGAAGAGAGGGGAGCTTCTATAGAAAAAAGGGGAGATGGGAAGATGTCACCGCCGGAAGGGACATACCCCAGCGGCGAGGAGGGAGCGCCAGACGGGTTCCACTCCTCAATGAGTCACTCCCCTCTCCCATACTCATAGAGGAACAGCTTGAACGGCAATCACCGGTAGGCGGCAGCCAGCACCCTGTTGTGGGTCTGGCGCCATCCTCAACCACGGCGCGAACGACGAAGTTTACGACGCAGGTTGGCCGCCTTGCGTTTGCGGCGGTCCTGCGGACTCTCATAGCGCGCGCGACGGCGGGCCTCAGAGAGAATGCCATCCTGCTGCACGCGGCGGTTAAACTTTTTCAGGGCGACGTCAAACGGCTCGCCCGGATTAACCTTAATCTCGCTCATCGAGAAAACCAGCCCCTATCTAGATCTGCCGCTACCCGCAGCGGCCCACATGCAGCCCGCCGTCGGTAACAGGCATACAATAGAAGGATGAGAAATGCTGTAATGATCTTTACTCCCGAGGAGCGCGGGGCCAATGCTGCTCTGCAACGAGCTGAGCGCGCCGCGCCCATCTCGATTGCTCCCAGTATAGCATACTTTGCGCGTGGGGCGCTATCCTTTCCCTGCTTTTCTCACAGGCCGATGGCAGCAGGCCATACGCCGTGACGGGAGACCTGTGCTATAATGGAAACTCCCAGGACACTCGCCTGAGAGAAACGAGAGCAACTGGAGAAAACGTGCATATGCCAACTCGTGATGATGCTTATCGTCTGATGACCGAGCACGTGAAAAATCTGAATCTGCAGCGTCATATGTTAGCTGTCGAGGCCGCCATGCGCTTCTATGCGCGCAAATACGGCGAGGACGAAGAGCTGTGGGGCATTACTGGTCTGCTGCACGACTGCGACTACGAGGAGTATCCTGACCTGCAGCAGCACACCCGCGTGCTGGCCGGCTGGCTGCGCGAGGCCGGCTACGATGAGCGCATTATCTATGCCATTCTGGCCCATAACGACCTCAACGCAGAGACTCACCCACGCACCGATCTGCTCTCCAAAGCGCTCTATGCCTGCGACGAGATCACTGGCCTCATCACCGCTACCGCGCTCGTGCGGCCCAACAAAAGTATTCTTGGACTGGAGGTCTCGTCGGTACGCAAGAAGATGAAAACGAAAGGCTTCGCCGCCGGTGTCAACCGCGATGATATCGTCCGCGGAGCCGCTGAGCTGGGCGTTGACCTTGACGAGCACATTGCCAATGTCATCACGGCCATGTCGGGCATCGCCGCTGAGCTAGGGCTGGCCGGTACCAGTCCCAGCTCCGAGACCAGCGAGGCGAAGCAGCCCGCCCGCAGCGAATAAGACCAGCGCCGGTTACGGCGGGCAGGAAGGCCGTCAGGTCGCCGCTGTGGAGGAGCCTCCATGCAGCCAGAGCAACGCCAGCCGCGAGGGAAAGAAAAGTCCAAACGCTATTTTACCGCCAGCGAAGTGGCAGCCTTCGAATACTGTCCGCTCGCCTGGTGGCACGAGCAATACGAGCCAGCCGCCCAGGCAGATACAGAAGAGCTATTCGCACGAATGGTCGAGCTGGAGCACGAGCATGGCCCCCAGGCCACGGCGCTCCCGGAGTATCAGCTGCACGAGCGTCTCTTGTTGCGGCGGGGCGCCTTCGATACCGGGCAGGAGCAACATCGAGAACATGCGGAGGCGCTGGAAGACGTCTACGATGAAGCGCGCGCTCTGCCCTTCTCCGGCTGCAGCCGTCGGCTCACCCTGGTCGCCATTGTGCTCTTGATCGGCGCCATCGTGCTCATCGCCGCCGCCGTCTTCCTGCACTGACTGGCCGGCTGAGGGCGTGCGCTCGCTCCGCTCGCTCAGCGCAGCCAATGTCCCGCCGGGCCGAGCGTGAGTGAGCGGCGCACGCCGTGAGCAACAGAGAGCGGCTGCACGAAGAAATGAACCATGCTCAATAGCATCTTGCTTTCGCTTGGCCTTGCCGTTCTGCTCATTGCCATCGCGCTCTTGCTCCTGCTTCGCAATGAGCGCGCTGCCCAGCGTGCCCGTCTGTTGGCAGAGCGCCAGCGTGCTCTGGGTCTGCCCGAGGGCACCCTTGTCTACGAGGACGCCGACGGCCAGGGGGAGCCGCTGATATCGAGCAGCTATCCGCTGGTCGGTAAGCCTGATTATGTCGTCGAGCTGCCAGATGGGCGCCCTGTACCTGTCGAGCTGAAGCTGCAGGTACAGAATGCTACTGTGCCTTATAGCAACCATGTAGTCCAGATCGGCGCCTACTGCCTGATCCTGGAGGACTACTTTGCTGTTCCCCCAACGCACGGCATCCTGCGCTACGCAGACAACGAGTTTACCATCGAATACACGCCGGCGCTGCGACGCAAGGTGATTCGTCTGCTCGAAGAGATGCAGCGCTGCAGCGCCGAGCAGCCGCCCATACTCGCCCGGCAGAAAGCGGCCAAATGCCGGGCCTGTCCCTTCCAAACTATCTGCCCTATTGGACGACGCTGGTAGCCATCACTGCGGCGGCCCTGGCCAGCGCCAGGAGTTGACAGCCATGCCTGGGCGCACTAAACTGGACCCAGAACAGCGCGCGGGGCCACAGGTGGGCAACGGAGTCGCCTCTTTTCCTCTCTGTTCCGTCCTTGCCCTGTTACTTACACAACGCCCAAGCAGCAGGCAGTGCTTGAGCGTTCCATCTTGTTTGGTCTGGGGGAAGCGTCATTCTCATGGCGAGCGAAATTATCGAACTCAGTGGACATATCATTGACTCCTGGACATTGCCGCGCGCCTGGGACATCATCATGGATCGCGGCGGTGACTTCCTGATTCAGGAGATTCAGGTCGGTAAGCATAAGAGCGAGCCGAGCTATGTGCGCATGGAGATCAAAGCCGATGACGAGCAGACGCTCGATCTGATCCTCTCGGAGCTGCAGCAGCTCGGGGCCATGCTCGTCAATGGTCACGATGTGCGTACAGCACGTGTGGAACAGCGGGGAGTGCTCCCCGAGGGCTTCTATTCGACGACGAACCTGCCGACACAGGTCCGGCTCGGGGGCCAGTGGGTCGATGTGGAGCAGATTGAGATGGATGTGGCCATCGTCATTGATCGTGAGCACCGCCGTGCCTACTGCAAGCCGATGCATGAGGTCGAGGTCGGCGACGAGGTGGTGGTTGGCCACGAAGGTATCCGGGTACAGTCCTTTGAGCGCGCCCGCGAGCGCGAGATCTTTGCCTTTATGCAGAGCGATGTCTCTTCTGAGAAAGCGAAGATCTTGATGATCCAGCATATCGCGCGCCAGATGCAGGAGACCCGGGCCCACGGTGGAAAGATTCTCTTTGTGCTCGGCCCGGCAGTGATCCACACGGGGGCGGGCCGCTATGTGGCGGAGCTGATCCGGCGCGGCTACGTGCAGGTCATTTTCGGAGGGAACGCCATTGTGACCCACGATGTGGAGGCGGCCCTCTTCGGTACCTCGCTCGGGGTCGATCTGCGCACGGGTGAACAGGTAGAAGGCGGCCATCGCAATCACTTGCGGGCGATCAATGCGATTCGGGCGGTTGGTTCGCTAGAGAAGGCGGTCGAGGTCGGTCTGCTCCGCGAAGGGTTGATCTATGAGGCAATCAAGCACCAGGTGCCGCTGGTGTTGGCCGGCTCGATCCGCGACGATGGCCCCATGCCGGGCGTGATTACCGATATGCAGGAGGCGCAGCGCCAGATGCGCCGCGCTTTGCAAGGGGTGGAGATGGCGATTATGGTGGCTTCGATGCTGCACGCCATTGCCACCGGCAACCTGCTGCCGGCCACAGTGCGCACGGTGGTGGTGGATATCAACCCAGCAGTGGTGACGAAGCTGGCCGATCGCGGCAGTTTCCAGGCGGCTGGCCTGGTCACCGATGCCGAGCTATTCCTGCGCGAGCTGGTCGAGGCTTTGCGGCGAGAGGCCGCTCTTCCCAACGCGGCAAGCTTGCAGACCGAAGCCGGCCACACTCAGAGGTAGAGGAAGGAGCCGAGTCTCTTTCTTCTGCACCGCTTCTCGCCTATCCCCGCCTCTCCGCCCACTGTGGGCTGACGAGGCGGGGCTTTTTGTGTTAGACTGATGGCTGGCTGACTGGCTGCCGGTCATGCCGGCTCTACCAGGTCAGCCCTGCCGAGCTGACTTCGTCTACCCCTGCGCCGCTGTGCTGCTTGCTTGGGCAGCTGGGGAGAGGAGAGGGGCAGCAACAACCTTGTTTGATGGACAATGGGAACCATAGGCATAGGCTCGCGGTCCCCCTGGAAAGGTACCTGTCTCACGACCATGACTCCACAAGAGAAGCTCTCTACTGCAGCGGAACAGCCCAGGCTGGTTTCTTCTACCTCTGCTTCTGAAGGAGCATCCCCGGCGAGAGGACTCTGGTGGCGTTTGCGTATCGATGGGTTGCTTCTGGTAGTGACGATGATCTGGGGCAGTACGTTCCTGGTGACGAAGTATGCTATCCACTTTGTCGGTCTCTTTACTTACTTAGGGTATAACTTTGGCATCGGAGCGCTGACGTTGGCGCTGCTCTTTCGCCGCCACTTACGCCGGTTGACAGGAGCGGAGCTGCGCAGAGGGATGATCCTCGGTGTCTTGCTCTTTAGTGGTTATGCGCTGCAGACGTTGGGCTTGCAGTACACGATCACGAGCAAGGCGGGCTTTATTACGGGCCTGTATATCCCGCTGGTGCCGTTCTTTGCTGTGTTGTTGCTTCGCCAGCGCCCTTCGTTGGAGGCAGGTCTCGGATTTGTCTTCTCTCTGCTGGGCCTGACGCTGCTCTCGGTCAATAAGAATTTCAACCTGAGCTTTGGCCTGGGCGAAGCCCTGATTCTGGGCTGTGCGGTTGCTTTCGCCTTGCATATCGTCTGCATCAGTAAGTTTGTGGCGGGGGCCGATGCCCTCAACCTGGCGATTGTCCAGCTAGCTACGACTTCACTGCTGAGTTTCGCGACGGCATTGTCGACGCACCAGGAGCTGCTGCTACCGGGCAATGGGACCATTTGGGGAGCTGTGCTTTTTATGGGAGTGGTGGATATCGGCTTTTGCCTGGGGGCCATGAACTGGGCGCAGCAGTATATCAGTAGCACACACGCGGCGCTGATCTATGCCTGTGAGCCGGTGTGGGCTGGCATCTTTGGGACGCTGGCAGGCCAGACCTTGAGCGGCCTGGCCTGGGTGGGCGGCGCCTGTATCTGTTTGGGTATGATCATGAGTGAGGTGCGCCTGGGAACGCTGCTGAAGGGCCGGCGACGCTCGGATTAGGAGGAGAGCAGCCCCGCCTTCACCCTTCAGCAGCACGAAAGGTCATCAATTAGCACAGCTAACAGCTGCCTACTGCCCCAATTGATCGACTTTGCTGTTAGATGGACGACGATGCCCGCTGGCCTGCTCCAGTAGCCGCTGGCGCAGCTGCTCGCCTTCCTGCACCAGGCCAACGCTCACCACCAGCTCGGTCAAGGCCGCTGGCTCGCTGATGCCGGCAGCAACTTCCCTGGCCAGCTCACCAAGCTCAGGAAAGCGGGCAGATACCATGGCTACCAGCATGCGCCGCAATTCGCTCAGGCGCTCGGCCCGTTCTTGCTGACGTCCTTCTTTCAGTCCTTCCTTGAGGCCTTTCTCTCGTCCTTCCTTGAGACCTTTCTCTCGTCCTTCCTTCAGTCCTT
>NZ_JADGIA010000243.1 GCF_019683635.1 Thermogemmatispora sp.
GGTCGACTACGAAGTCGAGCGGCGCACCTTCCACATCGACGTCCCCGAGTATTTCAACTTCGCCGTCGACATCATCGGCAAATGGGCGCAGGACCCCCAAAAAATCGCCGTCCACTGGCTCGGTCAGCACGGAGAAGAGCGGCAGATCACCTTTGCCGAATTCGCCGAGCGTTCCAGTCGGGCCGCCAACGCCTTTGCAGCCCTTGGCCTCAAGAAAGGCGATCGCGTGCTGGTCATGCTGCCGCGCCTTCCCGAATGGTGGGAAAGCGTACTGGGTCTGATGAAGCTCGGCGTCATCCTAATCCCCTGTACCACGCTGCTCACCAGCAAAGACCTCCAATATCGCGCCGAAGTAGCCGAGGCCCAGGGTCTGATCACCGACCGCGAAGGAGCAGAGAAATTTGATCAGGTGCGAGGGCAGTGTCCTACCGTCAAGCAGGCCATCCTGGTCGATGGCGAGGCCCGTCCAGGCTGGATCAGCTATCACGAGATCGTGGCGGCGGCCTCCCCCGACTTCAACGGTCCCAAGACGCGCAGCGATGACCCCTGTCTGGTCTACTTCACCTCGGGCACCGTTGGCTACCCCAAGATGGTCCTCCACACCCAGACCAGCTACCCGCTTGGCCATACCATCACCGGCAAATACTGGCTCGACCTCCACGAGGACGACCTGCTCTGGAACCTCAGTGAAACCGGCTGGGCCAAGTGGGCCTGGAGCAACTTCTTTGGTCCCTGGGTCATGGGCACCGCGGTCTTCGTCCAGGACGCCCGCGGCAAATTCAATCCCCTGGAGACCCTGGAGCTGCTCCATCGCTACCCGATCACCGTCCTCTGCGCCCCACCGACCGCCTACCGCATGCTTGTCCTGGAGGAACCGCTCACCTATCTCAAGACGCACCCGCCCCGCGCCCTGCGCCACTGCGTTGGCGCTGGCGAGCCATTGAACCCGGAAGTCATTCGTCAATGGCAAGAAGCAACCGGCATGACCATCCGCGACGGCTACGGACAGACCGAGACCGTGCTGCTCTGTGGCAATTTTCCGCCGCTGGAGGTCAAGCCTGGCTCGATGGGCAAGCCCTCGCCGGGCTTCGACGTAGCCGTCATCGATCACGAAGGCAACGAGCTGCCTCCTGGTGCTGAGGGCGATATCGCCGTACGCATCAAGCCTGAGCGTCCGCGCTGGCTCTTCCAAGAGTACTGGCGCAATCCCGAAGCGACTGCGGCCTGCATCCGCGGCGACTGGTACATCACCGGCGACCGCGCCTATCGCGATGAAGACGGCTATCTGTGGTTTGTTGGCAGAGCCGACGATGTCATCATCAGTGCCGGCTATCGCATTGGGCCGTTCGAGGTTGAAAGCGCCCTCAAGGAGCATCCCGCCGTCGCCGAGTCAGCTGTAGTCGGTAGTCCCGACGAAGTTCGCGGCCAGATCGTCAAAGCCTTTGTCGTGCTTGCCCCGGGTTACAGCCCGTCACCCGAGCTGGCCAGCGAGCTACAGGAGCATGTCCGTCGCGTCACCGCACCCTACAAGTATCCGCGTGAGATCGAATTTGTCGAGACGCTTCCTAAGACCATTTCGGGCAAGATCCGCCGCGTCGAGCTACGCGAGCTAGAGCGCCGTCGCAAGCTCGGCCACAGTGGCCAGTCAGGAGCGTAACCGGCGGCTCATCTCAGCCCGCGCTGTCCAGCGAGGACGGGCGAAAAAGCCGCGAGAGAGGAGAACTGCAGGCAGCACAAGAGGGGTCGGGCGCGGTTCATCAGAGCTGTTGGCCCGACCCCTCCTGTATGCTGGCCTCAGCCAGCGCCATCAGACCATGAGACAGGGAAGGGGGAAGCTAGAGCGTACCGGACTTAAAGTGACGGTTGACCAGCCGGGTGATTAGCGCCGGATGCTTCTGCAGGTACTGCTTGATTGCGCTGGCCTGCTGCTGGGTGATGGTACCGGCCTGGGCCGCGCGGTCCACCTCATGCTCGATGGCATTGAGGACAATCGTGTGGAGCTGGCTGGCCGAAATGTGCTGGGCCTCGGCAATCTGCTTGAGCGTCTTGCCGGCCTGCAGCTGGGCTTTGAGCTGATCAACGCTCAGATGCAAACCCTGAGCGATCTGGTTCGCCAGATCGGGCAGGTAGGGCTTCAGCTGCTGGCGGATGGCGGCGCGCTTGGCCCCATTGAGCAGGGCGCTGCAGCCCGGATGAGCCGCCAGACGCTGCTTGATCGCGGAGGCCTCGCTCTGTGTCAGCTTGCCATCCTTGACCATTTGATCGAGGACATCGCTGAGGGCCGCATTGCTATCCTGGCGCAGCGTCGCGACTGAGACATGCAGACGGTTCGCCAGATCCTGCAGCCACTGCTGACAATAAGCCCCGCTCTTGCTGGCTGCTCCCGGCGTTGCTGTCGCCTGCGGGCTGCCGCTCTGGCCGGTAGCGCTGGCCAGCAGCGGCCTGGCGAAGAGGGCGCCGAAAACGATGCATAGCAGCAAGAGCAGCGCCCCACCACCGATCAAGAACGCCTTTTTCATATGCTTCATAGCGACATCGCTCCTTTTTCTGCTCACTCTTTCAAGAGTAGATTCTTTAGCATAGCTCTCTTGAGAAGAAACAAGACGGTTATACTTCATGCATACAGCGCATGAGGAGGGAGCGAGCACCATCCGCTTGCTCTGGCGTTCGCTCTCCCTGGCGTTAAGTATCATAGCGCTCAGAAATAAAGAAGTCCTCAATGAGAAGCTCAAGATTTGCTCAAGATTGGCGGATGGGAAGAGAGCGGCCAGCCCCAGGGCCGGCTGGAAGGAAGAGCGTGTGATAGTATTATCTAACGGACAGGAGGTCGCGCGCTCCGGCGCGTCACCGACCCGGGCGCTCCCGACCCGACCCTTTCCCGTGGGTGGGACAAACCAGGCGGGAGCGAGATGACCCAGCCGAGAGCGTGCAGCAGCTAGCAATGGCACAGAAAATCCTCATCATTGAAGACGAAGAGGGTATCATTCACCTGCTCAACCTGTACCTCAAAGATGCAGGGTATAGCGTCATCGCGGCGCACGATGCAGCGGATGGGCTGGCTCTCCATGCCCGCGAGAAGCCCGACCTGGTCATCCTTGACATCATGCTGCCGGGACTGGACGGCTTCGAGGTCTGCCGTCGTATACGGTCCTGGTCTTCCACGCCCATTCTCATCTTAACAGCGCGTGGAGACGAAGACGATCGCATTCGCGGCCTTGACCTCGGAGCCGATGATTACCTGGTCAAGCCGTTCAGTCCGCGTGAACTGGTCAGTCGTGTCCGGGCCATTCTGCGCCGCACCAGCGGAAGCGGTGGTGAGGGCAATAGTGGTCAGGAGAAGCGGGAGAGCGAAGTGCTGCGTTTCCCCGGTCTGGTTATCGACCTGCCCGCGCGGCGCGTTGAAGTTGACGGGCGCGAAGTGGCCCTCACACCAACGGAGTTCGACTTGCTCGCCCTGTTGGCGCGCTCGCCCGACCGCGTCTTTACGCGCGAGATGCTCATGAACAAAGTCTGGGGCTACGACTATCTGGGAGATGGTCACATCATCGACGTTCACATCAGCGCCCTCCGCAAGAAGATCGAAACCAATGGCGAGCGGCGCTATATCAAGACCGTCTGGCGCGTTGGCTACAAATTCGACGCCGCTGGGGCCCTCAAAGGAACACGCTAGGCGCCCGTGCCGCTAATCCGCTGATGGCAGGCCGCAGTAAGCGACAAAGGAGTCGCTGGCAGTCGAGTCAGGTCATGAGAGGTAGGTAATCCGCGTAAGCAAGAGGAAGGGAGCGAGAACGATGCGTACGCACTGGTGGCACAGCATTCGCTGGAGGCTGGCGCTCGGCTCCATGCTCGTTGCTCTTCTGGCGACCGCCCTGCTGGCTCTCATTATTGTGTTATCCGTGGCGTACTTCTATGGCCTGGACCAGCGCCAGCAACTGACGGACCTGGCCAGTGGTAGTGCCCGGCGCATCGGCAGCGACATGCTGGCCCATCAGCGCACCCTGGCCGGAGCCTCCAGCGATGTCCTGGCCCCCATCGTCCGCGGCTCTCAGGGACAGGACTCCCTGGTCATTGTTTATGCCTATCTCCCGCGAGCAGCCACCCATCTGCAGCCAGTCTATCCGGCCCTGATCCGCGGGCGGCCAACCCTCGCCACTGTGCTGCTGGCCTCGACCGACCCTGACCTCAAGATCAACTATGCCCGCGTGCGGGCGGCCCTCACCCAGGGCACGCATGGGCAGCAGACCATTGCCGACATAGGCGATGGTGGTCCTCCAGGCTCTGCACGCCCCTTCGTCGTCACACCCATCTTCTACGGCGGCGACTCTCAAAGCGGCCCGGTGGTCGGCGTCCTCTTTGTCACCTCGCGCTATGCCCTGGAGGGCACCATGCCCCCGCTCGTCGCCACCCTGAGCCGCTCCGTCCTTATTGCCTCGATCGCCGTCGCCCTCATTGCGGCCCTGGCCGCGATCCTCTTCTCGCGCACAATCACCCGCCCGCTGGCCAAACTAACGCGCGCCACGCGGCAACTGGCGAGCGGCCACTATGATGTGCGCGTCGAGACCGGTGCCAGGGGCGAACTGGGCGAGCTGGCTCACAACTTCAACGAGATGGCCGCCCAACTGCAGCGCGATGTTGAGGAACTGCGCAAGCAAGAGCTGTGGCGGCGCGAACTCATCATGAACATTACCCATGACCTGGCCACCCCCTTGACCGCCATTGCCGGCCTCGGCGAGTCGCTCATCGATGGCGTCAACCGCAGTCGCGAAGACTACGAGGCCACTGGACGCATTATTGTGCGCGAAACCCTGCGCCTGCGCCGCCTTGTCAGAGACCTGCACATGATGGCCAAGATGGAGGCTGGCGCCCTGCAGCTGCAGCGCAAGCCAGTGCGCCTGGCCGTCCTGGTTGATGAAGTACTGGCCGTCCTGGCTCCCGAATTTGAACGCGCCAACGTCGAACCGTGCAACACCATCGACTACAACCTCCCTCCAGTACAGGCAGACCCCGATATGCTCACGCGCGTCTTCTCCAACCTCTGTGACAATGCCCTGCGCCACACACCAGCCGGCGGTATGGTCGTCATCGACGCTGTACAACAAGAGCGCTGCCTTATCGTGGCGGTCACCGATACCGGCAGTGGCATTCCCCCCCAGGCCCTGCCGCGTATCTTTGACCGCTTCTATCGCGCCGATGAGGCGCGTCGCGGCGACACTGGAGGCAGCGGCCTGGGCCTGGCCATTGTGCGCGCCATCGTCGAAGCCCACGGCGGCAAGATCTGGGCTGAGAACGTACCAGGAGCCGGCGCCCGTATCCTCTTCACCTTGCCTTTGCTATAATAACCGCAATGGCCTGACGCCGATGCCTGAAAGCGCCTGGTCGCCAATTCTGTCATGTTGACACGTATAGAAAGCACAAACTCTCACACAATATTTCTGCTGAAAGATGAGAGCAGGATCGATCATGAGCACTGAGCGAGACAGCGCACCAGACCATGCCCTAGAGGGCGACGAGCGCAGTAGGCTCCAGGACAGACAAGAGACCGAAGGGAGTGGCAGCCTCACGCTGAGCGATCTTCCCCTGGCGCGCATTGCCCACGAACTGCGAGCTCCCTTGAACCGTATCAGCGGCTTTCTCGATCTGCTCCTCGCTGAGGAGGAGGCCGCCGGGGCCGTGATCCCCGCCAGTTCCGAGCTATCCCCGCAGTTCCGCGACTACCTGCAGCGCGCGCGAGTCAGTAGTGAGCAGCTCTATCTGTTGCTGGAGAACCTCCTCTGTTTGCTGAGGGCGGCGAGCGGCCAGTTGCGGCTGAGCAGCGGTGTCATTGCTGTGGAAGAGCTGATAGAGAGCGCTGTGGAAGAGCTGGAATACACAGCGCGGTTGCGCCAGCTGCGGATCGAGAAGCGCTTTGCCCGGGAGCTACTGGCGCACCGCCGGAGAATACGGACCGACAGCCAGCGCGCGCGCCAGATTCTGCGCAACGTTCTGGCCAATGCCTGCACCTATACCCCCGTCGGAGGGCAGATTACCATAGAGGCGGCAGCCGTCTCGCTGCCCTCTGGTCTGCCGGGCCTGGCCCTCAGCATTGGCGATAGTGGCGTGGGCATCCGGCCCGAAGTTTTGCCACACATCTTCGAGCCATTTTATCGAGCGGAGCCGCCGGCTGGCAGCGACCAACTCCTGGAGAGCAGCGGCAGCGGGCTGGGGCTGGGACTAAGCGTCTCACACCTCCTGGTCGAACAACTCGGCGGGACGATCACGGTGCAATCTGCACCTGGGGTCGGCACCACCGTCAGCATCACCTTGCCCACGCTGACATGAAAAAGTACAGTCATGCAGCCCTTGACTCAGGTTGGTAAAGCGTGCTATCCTGATTCTAACCTGTATCAGGCTCCTCTCCTCCGCCCCGGGGTCAGATCGGAGCTGAAACAGCGCGCTGGAGACAGTTCAACGGAGAGAAAAAGCAGGGGGAGGAACGCCAGTGCAGGTTAGCTCGGTTTGTCTAGTGTGCTTGCTTGTCTGTGAAACAGAGAAGGAGTTTAGCTTTGGGAATGCTACGGGTAATGTCCCGTCGCGGCGATGATCGGATCTCCTGGGATCTGCGGAAGGTTGAAGCCAGCGATCCCGAAGCTCTGGCCGCTGTGCGCGAGGCCGAACGTATCTTTCGCGAGGAGCGTATGCGTGGTGCCACGGCCTTTAAGGTCGAGCCAGGCAAGCCAGCGCAGCGCATCGATGAGTTTGATCGAACAGCCGAGCAGATCGTGATGGTGCCGCGCGTCGTAGGAGGCTGACCGGCGCAACCGGCGAGGAGCGTAAGCAGCTATGTTAGAAACTCTGACGCTCTTCCTGGGTATCTGGCTGCTCTTTTTGCTGCTGGCCATCTATTATCTCTC
>NZ_JADGIA010000244.1 GCF_019683635.1 Thermogemmatispora sp.
CACAGGCCACAGGCCACAGGCCACGGGCTACGAGCCGGCCAGCTCAGTTCAGCCCGACAAGCAGATCAGACAGACAGGCAGGGCAGCCCGGTCCCTTGTTCTCCCCTGCCAGGCGCTTGCCCCTGGGCTCAGTAGGGAGTTTCTGCTTGGCTCTGTTCTGCTCTGCACGGCGATGATGCCGAGGCGGATGCGTCTGATCTAGACCGGCTCCGCCGACTGCCGCCGGTCTCTCCCTTGTGCCTGGCGTTCGCGCTGAGGCGGACGCTGTTACAGGCACGGAGAGCGCAACCAGGATACCGTAGTCTGGACGCAAGGAGCCAAACAGCGATGTTTCACCAGTTACTGACTCCCGTTGCTAATAACCTCTTCCTCTCCTTCCTGGTAGGGATTATTCCCATCGCCGTCGTCCTGATTCTGCTGGGGGTGATCCGCCTGCCGGCCTGGCTCTCAGCCCTGATCGGACTGATCGCCGGGTTGCTGATCGCCGTTTTCGTCTGGCAAATGCCCTTTCAGCTGGCGGCCAGCTCGACGCTCAATGGCATGGTCTTCGCCCTCTGGCCAGTCATGTGGATCGTCTGGAACGCGATGTGGCTCTACAATGTGGCGGTGCGCTCGGGGAAATTTGAGCTATTTCGCCGCTGGATGGTCCATAATGTGCCGGCGGACCGCCGCATTCTGCTGCTCATCATCGGTTTCAGCTTCGGGGCGCTGATGGAGGGAATTTCGGGCTTCGGAACACCGGTGGCAATTTGCAGCGCGCTCCTGATGGGCCTCGGCTTTGAGCCGCTGGATGCCATTGTGATGACCCTGATTTTCAATACCACGCCGGTGGCCTTTGGGGCGCTCGGTGTGCCGATTACGACCTTGCATGGCGTGACCAATCTGCCAACAGCGGCCCTGTCGGCGATGGTTGGACGCCAGCTTCCTATCTTTAGTCTCTTGCTGCCGTTCTATGCCCTGGTGGTTTATGCCGGCGTGCGCAGCCTGCGCACCTGCTGGCCGGCAGCACTGGTGGCAGGTCTCTCGTTCGCCCTGACACAGTTCGCGGTCTCTAATTTCATCGGCCCGGAATTGCCCGACGTTCTGGCCTCGCTGGTGTCGCTGCTGTGTGTGATCCTCTTTGTACAGGTCTGGCGGCCACGCGATACGGCGGAGTATATGGCAGCTTTTGCGAATGCCAATTCCAGCGCCAGTGCCGCGGGCGGAACGAGCCAGTCGACCACCGAGCGCCCGACCCTGGGGGAGACGCTTCTGGCCTGGTTGCCCTGGCTGCTGGTGAGCGCAGTGGTGATTATCTGGACCTTTGCCGGCGTGGCGAAGATCGGTCAGGTTAACGTGGCCTGGCCCAATCTGCACAATGCGATTTATCTGACTCTGTACAAGAAGCCCTATGCTGCGATCTATAGCTTCCAGCCCCTGGGCACGGGGACGGCTATTCTGCTGGCCATGTTGCTGACGGCAGCGGTGATGATCGCCGCCGGGGCACGCCCGGTTATTCTCTGGCAGGCGCTGACCGATACCTGGCGTCAGTTGCGCTACGCCATTCTCACTGTGATGTTCATCGTGGGTCTGGCCTATCTCTTTAACTACTCAGGCATCTCCTATACCATCGGCCTGGCCATTTCCTCGCTGGGCGTGGTCTTCCCCTTCTTCTCCGTCTTCCTGGGTTGGATCGCCTGCTTCCTGAGCGGCAGCGATACGTCGTCGAACGCCCTCTTCGGCAATCTGCAGGTGGTGGCAGCCCAGCAGTTGAAGCTGAGTCCGATCTTGATGGCGGCCACCAATTCCAGTGGGGCAGTGATGTCTAAGATGATCTCGCCGCAGAATCTGACGACTGGCGCCTCGACCATCGGTTTGACCGGCAAGGAGGGCCTGGTGGTGCGTCGCACGTTCTGGCACAGTATCATCCTGGCTTGCATTCTGGGAGTGATTGTCATGGCCCAGCAGTACCTGGTACCTGGCATTATTCCAAAGTAAGCCGCGCCGCTCTCCCCTCCGTCGAGGAAGGTCTGCCAGGGCAGGGGCGTGGGCATGTCTGCTTGCTGACGCTGCGTGCGCTACGCCCCTCACAAGGGCAGGAGCGGCCTGGCTCCTCCTTCTGCCAGCCAGCCCTCCTGCTCTCTTGCTCTTCTCCGCTTGCCGATTTTGCGCTGCGCTGCGCCGCACCGCTCTGCACTCCACCTTGATTGAGAGCAGGCGCCCTTTTGTCCCCAGCCCACAACTGGATGATAACCAATTATTGACCAGAATGTGTCAATCTCTCAACTTGACTTTAATACGATTTTTATTGACACTATGTGTAGTGCCTGCTATGGTAACATTGTAATCTTGGGCCTTGTGCGAGCATAGGGGTCCCGCCGCCTTCACCGCCCAAGGGCTGGCAGCCGCCATCTTCGCTGAAAAAGAGTTGGTCCAAAAGAGAAAAATTTCCCCTTTCCTGGCGTTCTGAAGAAGAGGCGGAAGGAGCTAGCTGTGACCGCCGGAGCTGGTTAACTAGGTTAGATCGTCACCTGAACGCAGAGGTTTTTTTGCTCATGAGCAGCCAGTACCCTCAAGGCAGAGCCGGTTCACCTGACGCACGCAGGCAACAGTTTGTAATGATGAATCTCCTCCTGCGCGCTGTTGCCGCTATGTATACGATCGATGAACTCTTTCAGTGGCTCTGCTATGCTTTTATCGAGCACTTCCAGATTGAGTTGATCGAGTTTTGGACACCACTCCTCACACCAGCCCGTACCTCGGTGCTCCATCTGCGGACGATGCTCCCCCGCGACCCCAACCTGCCGGAGCAGATTACCTACAATGAGCAGATGCTGCTCATTGCCCAGCGCTTTGCCTTTGAGCAGCGTCCGATCCAGACCTTCTCCATTGAGATGCTCTTTCCTCCACAGCAGGTGAGCCTGCTGCACCAGTACGCTTGCCACTACTGCCTCGGCGGATTCATGAGCAGCCCCGCGCTGCTTCCCGCCCCGCCTGCCACACCGGGCCCCCAGGAGCCGCTCCCTTTCGCTCTGACCTACCTGTTCTTCGTAGGTTACCAGCCCCAGACAGATCTTCAGCAGGCAATTACGATGCTGCTGCGCCAGGCAATCGGTCTGGCTACTCAGCGTGGCTTGCTCCTCCCGCTACCGGCGCCAGGTGCCCCCATCGCCGGGCCTGGGTCGACGACGGTGGTCGCAGGCTCACCAGGGACTTCAGCCAGGACCCCAGGCCCAGGCCGCCAATCACAGCCAGTTCCTTTGACCGCCCTGATCCCACGACGCAAGGAGGATGCAGAACTGCTGACTTCAGAAAATCCTTTTGCACGCTCCGCCGCCATCGCCGATAAACGCGCCCGCCGCCTTCACGGCGCTATCGATGGCGTGCAGAGCATCGCGGAGCTGGCCCAGAGCACGGGTATGGAGCTGGCCGATGTCCTGGCCGCTCTGCAGATCCTGGTGAAGATGCGGCGCGTGGAATTAGTCGATCCCAACGGGCGCCCCGTCAGCGCTGAACGGCTCTTTGAGTCGTGAGTCAGCCAGGGAGGGATCTCTCCAGGCGCCTTGGATCGCTTATGCCCTTTGCTTTCTTTTTTAGCTATTTTTCCAGATTTTCTGCTAGCTCTGGCTCGCTAGGAAGGAGGCCGACGTGGGTTTCAGTTGGATGCCCATCGTACTCGCGATTATTCTGATCACGATTACGCTCTTTGTGACCTTACGCGTGGCGGTTGCCTATCCCCAGGTGCGCAGCACACGCTTGCTGATGCTGGGAATCTCAATGGGGATGATCGCCCTCACTGGCCTGGCCGATCTGTTGTCGATGCTGGTGACGAGCGTCACCCTTCACACGGACTGGTTTCTTTATCTGGGTCAAGCCTGCGCCTATCTCTTTATCCTGCTCAGTCTGCTCAATAATTCTGATCAGTATTTGAATGCCCTGCTCCGCTTGCAGATCATCTTCTCGCTGGTGGCCTTCTGTGTCGGGCTGCTCTCCCCTATTCTGCCGGACCTGCCCAATGTAGGCCTCCGCGCTACCTTGAGCGGTTCCCGCTCCCTCCTTTGCCTGGGCATTTTCTATCTGTATACAACGGCCCTGCTGAAGAAGCCAACGCGCTTCGCTTTCCTGATGGGCACGGCCTTCCTCTTCCTGGGCCTGGGCTATCTGATGATCTTCCAGAAATATTTCTTCGTGGACTCTCTGCTGGTTGACAATATCGGCGATGGCCTGCGCATCATCGGCCTGCTGGCAATGCTGGCGGCGGTGCTGGGCAGCTGAGCGGGAGCCGCCAGGCCAGGCTTCGGCCAGCAAGAGAGAGCTGGCTCCGGCCTGGCCTGGCTCAGGCTTCGGCAGCGCTCCCGCTCCCATGCCGGGCGCTCAACCAGGCTCGCAGGGCGTTGGTATGATCTACCAGATGCTCACAGGTCTCGCCATAGATCAGCTCTCCAAGGGGCCTGGCCTGCCAGTCCACCACCAGCTGGGCAGTCTCCTGCAGGAGTTTATCATCGAGAGCCATAGTCTCATCGTAGAGGCGACGCCAGGTAGTGTGAAAGTTCGTCAGCACCTCTTCCAGCGTTTGCCCCTGACGCTCGCGGTGGAAACGCTGGTTGAGTTCCTCCAGTTCTTCCTTGCTCATGGCGTCAAAGCTTAGCAGCGGCTCCCGCCCCTCACGGGCCGCGGAGATATCACTGAAAGCCAGCTCCAGCCAGGCAGTAAGATGGGCAACCACATCTTTCACAGACCAGGCGCCCGCCACCCCTGGCAGGAGCAGCTCTTCCGAAGTCAAAGTGGCCAACAGGCTATTCCATTCGTGATAGCAACGTTGCATCTCGCTGAGCAGTTGGGCTTTCTCCACAGACGGCTTCTCCTTTCTTCTCTGGTCGATGACTCGACTCCATCGACACGAGTCAATTTCTCTACGGACACACTACTTCTATCAGTGTTATGCTCTCTTGAGCATAGCAGCGAATGCGGTTATACTTCGTCCTAATTGGTTGATGCTGATCTGATCATCTGGCGCAGATGGAGAAAGCGAGGTCGCTATGTACTTCCCCACGACACGCGTGCTCACGGTGCTGGAGCTGCTCCAGGCCCGTGGGCGGATGAGCGGGGCCGAGCTGGCGGCGCGCCTGGAGGTAAGTCCACGGACAGTGCGTCGCTATATCACCATGTTGCAGGACCTTGGTATCCCGGTGGAGGCGGAGCATGGCCGCTACGGAGCCTACTTCCTGCGTCCGGGCTTTCGCCTGCCGCCTCTGATCTTTAGTGACGAGGAGGCCCTGGCTCTGACTCTGGGTCTGCTGCTGACGCGGCGTCTGAATCTCATTGGCGATCAGAGCGCTGTCGAGGGGGCTTTGGCTAAGATTGAGCGTGTGCTCCCCGGACCGCTGCGTGAGCGCCTGCAGGCGGTGCAGGAGACCCTGCTCTTCGACCTGCCACAGGCTGGTCAGCGACCTGACGCCGAGGTGCTGCTGACCGTGGGCCGCTGCACGCAGCAGGGCCGGCGTCTCTGGCTGCGCTACCGCTCCTGGAGTGGGACCGAGAGCGAGCGTGAGGTTGACCCTTATGGCCTGGCCTATTGCTCCGGCAGCTGGTATCTGGCGGGCTACTGTCACCTGCGTCAGGCTCTGCGCGTCTTCCGGCTCGATCGCATCCTGCTGGCCGAGGAATGTCACGCTACGTTTGTGCGACCAGTCGATTTCGACTGTCTGGGAGCGATTCAACGCGCCATTGCGCTCACACCGGCCCCCTGGCAGATCGAGGTGGTCCTGGAGCTGCCGCTCTCCGAGGCGCAACAGCGACTACCGCCTGCCCTGGCGGTATTAGAGCCGCTGCCTGAGAATGAACAGGCGACCTTACTGCGCTGCTCGACGCATAATCTGGACTGGGCCGCCCATGTGCTGGTCGGGCTGGACTGCCGCCTGCAGGTGCGCCATCCTCCCGAGCTGTCCACGGCCCTCCAGGCCCTGGCGCGGCGCATCAGTGAGCAGCTGGCCCTGGCCTGAGAGAAGCCCTCGATCTTTCCTTTCCACTGCAGCAGCGTCAGTCAATCATCCGGCTTCTCTGCGACCTGAGCCAGGGGCAGCGCAAACCAGAAGGTTGCTCCCTGGCCAGGCCGACTCTCCAGGCCCACCTCACCGCCGTGAAGCTGGATAATGGTGCGACAGATATGCAGACCCAGCCCCAGGCCAACCGGCGAGCCTTCCTGCACAGGGATGCCCGGCGCGCGATAGAAGCGCTCCCAGATGCGTTGCTGCAGCTCAGGCGGTACCCCCGGCCCCTCGTCACGCACCAGTACCCGCGCCCGCTGCCCTTCGACGCGCAGACGGACCTCGATAGGGCGGTCGGGCGGCGCATAGCGAATGGCGTTGAGCAGATAGTTGGTCAGTACCTGACCGATACGCGCGGCGTCAACCTCGACCGGCACTTCGTCGGCACTCTCGATGCTGAGGCGAATGTCGCGCCCCGGATGGACCTGCTGCTGACTCTGCACTACCTCGCGCACAATAGCGACCAGGTCCAGACGTCGACGGACCAGCTGCAAGGTCTCTGATTGGATGCGCGAGAAGTCAAGCAGGTCCCCGACGAGGCGATCCAGCAAGTCAACCTGAGCAATTGAGCGATCGAGCAGCTCGGGGATAGTGGCCAGGCGTTGAAGGAGAGGATGGACCTGGAGCGTGGGCTGGTCGGCGCCGCCTCCGCTGGGACCTCCGCTACCGAGATCGCGACCAAGGGCGCTGGCCTTTTGCAGGAGCCGCTTGATGAGCTGGGCATTGGCCTTGAGGACGGTCAGGGGAGCCCGCAGCTCATGGCTGGCAAAGCTGATGAACTCGTCCATGCGACGATTGGCTTCGCGCAGCGCCAGGACGCTGGCCCGCGCCTCAGCCCGCTCTTCT
>NZ_JADGIA010000245.1 GCF_019683635.1 Thermogemmatispora sp.
GCTGGCGCAGCGGCAGGGGTTCCGGCTGGAGCGCTGGGAAGAGCGAGAGCTGCCTCCCAACCGTCGCTCCCTGCCACCGCCACGCACGGCTCACCAGGCATTGCTGAAGAGGCGCATGCATACAGAAACGATTCTCACCCTTTCCTCCCCCTGATGCCGATGCCCGAGAGCAGCAGGAGGGGAAACGGGCCAGAAGCCACTCTTTCGCCCTCCTTCGCGAACGGGTGCGCTTCGCGTGCCCGGCGTTGTTTCCCACCAAAGGAGGCCCCGATGGGTCTGCCAGTGTCACCCCCACCAACCCAGGAACTAGAGGCTGTCTATCAGCGTCTGCTCGCTCAAGACCCCACTGCACCGGACGACTTTGCGGAGCTGGTTCTTGAGCCATTAACCGCTCAGCTGCGCCTGCGCTACGCCTCTATCCCAGATCCTCAGCTGCTTCAGGACGCCGTGACTGACTCACTGCTAACGTTTCTTGAACACCCAGAGCGTTATCGGCCAGAGCGCGGCAGTCTGTGGCACTACCTTGTGATGAACGCCGAAGGCGATCTTCGTAACGCCCTCAGTCGTTACCAACGCGAGCAGCAGCGCCAGATTCCTCTTTCGTCTGTCGCACTTCCTCTCTCGCCAGGGAATAGTTCCATAGAAGAGGTGAGGCCCTGGCAGGAGGCGGAAGCAAGGCTTGTGCTGAGCGCCCCACCGCTGCAGAAGCTGCTCAAGCGCCTGCGCAGCGAAACATTTACACCCATCGAATGGCGCATCGTCGCCCTCATGCTCCAGGGGGAGAGACGGACGGGCATCTACGCGGCGGAACTGGGACTGACGCACTTATCCATTGAGGAGCAGCGCAAGCAAGTCAAGCGAGTGAAAGATCGCTTGCGTTTACGACTCAAGAGGCACGGAGTACGTTTTGATGAACAGTAAACCTTCACCGGCGCTGGTCTATGCGGCCCAGCGAGCGGCTCAGAGAAGCTTTTTCCTGGCCAGTGCCCTGCGCCAGTACCAGGATCTGCACCAGCTTGATGAGCAAGGGCTGGCCCGTGACCTTGGCTGCGCGGCAGAGGATCTGCCGCGCCTTGCCCTCTGTCGCCGGCCCGTGGGGACCTCAGCGACTTTCCTGGACGATGTGGAGCAGCTGACTCGGCGCTTTCATCTGAAGGATGGGCGCCTGCTGGCCTTGATTCGCCAGGTCGAGGCGCTGGAAGCTTTGCAGACCCACATGGCGCGCGCCTCTCAGAGAGAGAGCCTGCTGCAGGCAGCGCGCGATCGCGAGGAGGGGCAAGAGCCATGATGATGTCACTGCCCGCCTGGGTAACAGAGGAGGCCGCCGCCTTCTGGCGCTCCGTGGCCTGTGAGCCAACCTATCCCTGTGATCTGGCACCGATCGCCGGACGTGCCTACCCGGTCGCGATCTTCTCACTCACCCGCTTGAGTGTGGAGCGGGTTGAGCGCTGGCTACAGCAGCGGGGAATCGCCTACTGCTCCAGCTGTGCTGAACGCCCGCTTCACGGTTGCCTCATCGCCGTGCGAGGACACGGGCTGATCTTTGTTGACCACAGCGATCCACCCGAAGAGCAGCGCTATACCCTGGCCCACGAGCTAGCCCATTTTCTGCACGACTACCTCCAGCCCCGGCAACGCGCCATCCGGCTCCTGGGGCCGTCGATCCTCCCCGTGCTCGATGGTGAGCGTCCTCCTACCTTCGAGGAGCGACTTGACGCCATCCTGGCCAGCTGCAAGCTCGGCTTCTATCTGGACCTGTTGCCGCGAACAACTGATGATATGGAGCGGGTCAGCGCCCTGCTGCGCGCCGAGCGAGAGGCCGATCGCCTGGCCCTTGAACTGCTCGCGCCCGCCGAGCGGGTGCTCTCCCAGGTCGACCAGCAGCTCCAGAAGGGCGAAGACCCGGCAGAGAAGAGACGCATCGCCCGGCACCTGCTGGTCGCCAGCTATGGCCTGCCGCCGGCCATCGCTCAGGGCTACGCCGTCCTGCTCTTCCCGGCGACAACCCAGCGCTCTATCGCTCGTCTGCTCGGCTTTCGCGATTGACACCGGCTATTTGCAGAAACTGTCGCACTTTTCCGGGAGCAAGGGAATATGTAGTAGAAACACTGCAGGATTGGTTGTTCAATGAAGGAGCGGATGAGATGCCTCCACAAGATGAGCCATTGCTGGTGGACGCCCGTACCTATGAGGAGGCATATGGGGAGTCGCTTGAGGAAACACTGGACATTGAGAGGTGGCAGGGAGGCAGCGATCTAGAAGCACTCTATCGCAAACTAGAGGCCGAAATTGCCGAGGCTGTGGTCTTTGAGCAGGCTCAGCGCGAACCGATTCGCCGCGAGGTCTTTCCGCGCATTGCCAGGCGCCCTGGCGCTCCACGGGGCGCCGGGTGCTATCGGGTCTCGTTTGATGACCTGCGCTACGCTCACCGCGCCCTGCTCTTTAACGGAGCGGTCGAGGCCTGTGATGGCACGAGCCAGCGCTACGACAGCCTGCCCATCACGATCACTCAGTTAGGGGTTTGCCTGGTCTCCTATCAGGGAGACCAGGGGTCCTGGTCGCAGCGCCTCTTTCGCCGCGACCTGCGAGCGACGACCGGTAGGCCACTGGAGGATCTGCTAGCGCTGCTGGAACGGCGTAGCCAGCGCGGCAGCATCGAGGTTGAGGAACAGAGCCGATTGAGCGAGCTGGCTCGCCGCGGCATCATGAGCTATGCCGAGCGGGCGGTGCTCACCTGGAAGGCTCAGGCTCCCTGGCGCCTGGGCCACGGCCCTCCTGTCCCTTACGAGCTACTGACCGGCTCGGGCAGCATGGAGCTGTTCACGCGCAGCCTGGCCATGCTGGAGGAGCTGCTGCTTGGTCATCGTAAGGTGGTCTTTGTGCAGAGCGACACTCAGAGGCGCCATTGGCTGACCATCGGCCAGGCCCTTGAGCCACTGGAGTTCCTCGTTCTGGAGACCATTGAGGAGCAGCTGCTTGAAATCGCCACCAGGGGACACTATCCCGCTCAATTCAAACAGCAGGCGGAGCGCTTCAGCCACGAGGTCGGCTCGCAGGTGGTGATGGGTGTCTACCGCGCTTCGGCCTATGCCCCACCTTACATCTTCTATAGTCACATCGACCATGTCTTTGAGGCCGCGCTGATCGCTCTGGCAGATAGCGTCTTGCACAAGCACCGGGGCTTTCCCCTGCTCATCGATCTGGCTGACGCCATCTGCCGCGTGGTCTTTGGCAATGACATCTTTGAAGATGCCATTCACACGGCTTATGTCCATGCCGGTGAACCGTTCCGCTTTGTCAGTGAGCGCCGGACACGCTCCAGAAAGTAGCAGGCCGCGCAATGAAGAAGCAGCACGACGATTCCAACCACTCTCTCTGGTCCTTTGAGGAGCAGCCCCCGGCAAAACCCGCGCGGACGCAGCGTCATCGCAATGGCACACCAGTCGAGGGCGCCGCGCAGCGGATTGAGGAGAAGGGAGATAGAGGAGGAGGAGAAGAGACTATCAAGCCCTTTCCTCGCGAGGTCTTCGCACGTATCGCCGAGGATGCAGAGCACGCCGGCGGAGAATGGCAGGAGCAGAATTTCGGCCCTGGCTATGTAGGCCAAACCCTCTTCGACACCCCGGCCAGCGAGGATAATACCGTGACCGTTGTCCTCCCGCAGGCCAACATCGGGAAAGTACCGGCACAGGCACCGGTCCGCATCGAGAGCACCGACAAGCGCTCCTACCTGGGGATCGTGGTCCGCGGGCCATTTGCCGAACCGGATGGCATCCGCGGCGACTCGCCGATCGTGATCACGACCTCCGTCCACGATGCTGTTTTCTTGCCAGACTATCACGGGCGCGTCCAGGTTCAGCTACTGGGCGAGGAGCTAGGAGGTAAAGGTGGCCAGCTGGTTCCGCAGCGCTTCCGCCCTTTGCCCAAAAGCCCCGTCTACGTGCTCACCAGCGAAGAAATGGCCCGTGTGCTCAAATTGAACGGCGAGATCGAGCTGGGCCTGGCCATTGGTCATGAGGAGCTGGTCGTGCGCGTCCCCGCCAGGCGCAAGTCGCTCTGGTTTCGCCACGTCGGCATTCTGGGGACGACCGGCGGTGGCAAGTCCACGACCGTTTCCGGCCTGGTGAGCCAGCTCCAGCGTCAGGGCTTCGCCACGATACTCATCGATACCGAAGGCGAATATACCACTATTGACGAGCCGGCAGACGACGAAGCGATGCTCGCCGCTCTGCAGCGGCGCCGGAAGCAGCCTGCAGGCGTGGAGGGGGTCACCATCTATCATCTGGTAGGGCGGCGAACCGCCAATCCGCAGCCGAAGCATGCCACCGTCCAGCCCTTCTGTCTCTCGTTTGAGCAGCTCTCTCCGTATCTTGTGTGCGAGCTATTGGAGATGACAGAGGCCCAGCAAGAGCGCTATCTACGCGCCTACGATATCACCAAGCAGCTTTTGCAGCAATTGAAGATTTCGCCCAGAGCTGGAGAAGATGCCAGCTGGCTGTTGGAGCTGGATGAGCTGGAGGAAGGCTATCGAGGCATGCGCCTGGAGCACATCTATGATGTGGTCCGCGCCTGCTCTTCCCTTGTCGAGAAGGCCGAGGAAAACATCGAGTTCAGTAGCCCGGACTTTAAAGCAGCCTCCCAGACTGTCCTTCAGAAGATTAAGTCTGCAGCCAGGGGGCTGCCAGGAGCGCCCCCGAGCTGGAAAGCCCTGCAGGGGAAGCTCAGGCGCTTGTTGAATCTGCGCATCTTCGACAATCGTAAGGCTCAGCCGCTGCGGTACGACCAGATGCTGCGCCAAGGGCAGGTTGCGATTATTGACCTCAGCGATACCGACTCGCCACAGATCAATAATCTGGTGATCGCCGAGCTGCTACGCGGAGTGCATCGCCATCAGGATGAGCACTACGCCCGTCTTGAGCGACAGCAAGAGCGGCAGGCGGGGCTGTTGGCAGGAGCTGACCAGGCGCAGGCCGCCAAAGAGGGCGAGGGGTTGGTCCCGGTTATGGTGATCATCGAAGAGGCGCACGAGTTCTTGTCGGCGGAGCGCGTGCGCCAGATGCCAACTCTGTTCCAGCAGGTGGCGCGCATCGCCCGGCGTGGGCGTAAGCGCTGGCTGGGATTGACCTTTGTGACTCAGCTACCGCAGCATCTGCCCGACGAGGTGTTGGGTCTCATCAACAATGTGATTCTGCATAAGATCACCGATGCCAACGTCATCAGCCGCCTGAAGCGGAGCATCGGCGGCATCGATGAGGGACTCTGGACGCGGCTGCCCAATCTGGCCCCAGGGCAGGCGATTGTTGCTCTGGATGGGATGATCCAGCCTTTCCTGGTGGCCATCGATCCCACCCCCTGCAAGCTACGCATGGTCGATTAGCTTGCCCCGGCCAGCGAGCGGTTTCCTACACATTCTTCGGGAAAGTTACTACCAATCACAAGGTGGGCACGGGAGGGTCAGGGGCGCGTGCCGGGATATCCGCACAGAGCATCGGCGCTCGGCTTCAGCACCTCGGCAGAAGCAAGGGAGGGCCGCTAACTCTGCCTGGACCAGCCCGGCACGCGCCTGGAGTGAAAATAGCCAGGCGACCGGGTCCAGATGCAGACGAGCGATCAGGCGCCGGTCAGAGGCAACCGTTGTCACAGGAGCCACAGGCAAAGCACAGGGCCGGGCAGCTCCGAGGTGCCAAGCCGGCGCTCAGCTCAGGGCTTCTGCCCATAGGCCGCCACGAAGCGGTACATCGTCTTCAGCTGATTGCACTCTTGAAAGACGGCATCCAGCAGTGCCTGATACTCCGAGGGCTCCATACGAAAGCGCATCGCGACCGCCCCACTCAGCGCTGCGCAGGCTTCACGAATATCTAGTGCCAATAGAGAGCCGACACGTCCCCCCCAGTCTCCCAGAGGTACCTCGATTTCATACCGCTGCACTTGCACCAGTCCCGCCTCGCTCAAATAGCGATCCAGTGAATTGGCAACCTCCCCCGAGCCATCAATTCCTTGCAGCGAGACAAGTTCCTGAAGCATGTTTTGCATACGCTGAGTCAGTGGTCCAGCAGGAGCAGATTGAGTATTGCCTTCCAACAGCTCCACCCAGCCCCCACGAGCGGTCACTCGTACCAGCTCACGCACCACCTGGGGCCAGACTGCTAGTGGAACTGCTGCCCACAAGAAGCGCTGATGAACAAAATCAAAGGTACTGTCAGCAAAAGGCAGGCCAGCGAGCACGTCTCCACTGACAAAGCGATAGTTGGGTGGTGGCGACATCGAGTTTTTGGCCTGCTCCACATCCAGACCGACCACGCTGGCCTGGGGGAACTCCCTCGCCACCTCGTAGGCCCACTGACCAGTACCACAGCCAACATCGAGAATCTGGCGCGGTGCTTGAAGTGGGGCCAGATAGTTGCGGCGCAGGATAGCACGCAGCACATAGTGCTGAAAGTCCAGACGGTTGACCTCCTTGAGGTCTTTGGGTAGTAGATAGGGCTGCTCCTCCAAGTAGCGTCGCTCTTCGGTATCAGCCCGGCCAGGTAGGGTCATCTCTCCTGCCCAGCTGCGAGGACGGGCCGGTGGAGGAGCATCGGGGAGCGGCTGAGAGGGGCCGGTGGGGGCCGTCGCGCTCTTGCGTCTGAAGAACCACCAGGGCACGCTGGTACCTCCTCGTTCTCTAGTCTGGAAGAGTCTTTGGGGGTGGAGCTATGAGAACACTCCTCAGTGTAGATAAGATGATGATAGGTGTCAATATAGAGGAGTGGTAAGAACATCTGGCCGTTCGTTTTTCACACATTTTTAATGTCTTACAATGACAGCAGCTGTCGACCGGCCTGGAAAGCGCAGAGAG
>NZ_JADGIA010000246.1 GCF_019683635.1 Thermogemmatispora sp.
TGATCAGATGATGACAGTCATTTTCTCTCTCAAGGGAATCTATAGACAAGTTGGCGCTCTTTGTCAAGTGTCTCAATTAGCTCATCAGGTGAAGGAGCAGGGCAAAGAAGTGCTCTCCCTGTCCTTCTCCCTATAGAATGAGATAGCACAAAGTATGATGTACCATGATGACCTTGACTGAGAAGAGCAGAAACTGTACACTGGAAAAGCCCGTCTCATTCTGGCCTGCCCACTGTCGGTGATCCCGCCCCTGGGAGGAGAGAAGAAGAGCCGGCTCGTGTAGTGATTTGCGGCACGAACCTTGATCCGCTACTTACTCATCAGGTGATAGGGTACGCGCTGTTTTTTTTGTGGCCGAGTAGGAACGGAGCCAGGAAGGAGGTTGGTTGTTATGCTCTTGACGGGAGCTCATGTAGCAGCCTTACGGGAGCTAGCAAGCAGTGAAGAGGCCGGCCAGGCTGCCTATGAGCTGGCTGAGGATGATCGCCGTGCATTGACCTATCGTGCCTTGGAGTTGCAGGGGCTGGCGGCCCTGGAGCTGCCACGCTCCTATCGTCTGACCTATGCCGGACGAGAGGCTCTCCAGCTGCTGGAGGAGATGCGCCGCGACTGGCAGGCGGGCGGCCTCAGACTCGATGAGCGCGGACAGCATCTTCTGGCGGGTGAGTACGAGGACGGAGAGCAAAACTGGCGTTTCTTGGGGTCGGATATTCTGGCAGCGCTGCAGGCTGCCGAGCACGCTGGTGGAAGAGTGGGGCCGGCGACCGCGGACTTGCTGCAGGCCCGTGGTCTGACCGAGGAGGCGAGCGATCCGCTCCATAAGAGCGTGGTGCAGCGCCTGAATCGGCATGGACGGGCCTGGCTCGACTTCGCGCGGCGCCATCGGCCCCGTTTGGAGATCGATGGAGAGCTGGCCAACGCCATTCAGCGCATGATTCCGGGCTACAGTGGGCGTCCGGCTCCCGGCTTAGCGGGAGACTTCATTGATCTGCTGGAGGCAATGGAGCTGATCACCTGGTCGCTGCCCGATGGACGGTTCTATGCCCTGACGGCGCTGGGTGAGGCTGTCTATGAGGCGCTGCGCAAGGGAGGCTATGCACTCGGGGCCGTCGTCCTTGACGAGCCTACTCTCAAGCTGCTGGCTCTCCTGGTAGATCGCGGCTGCGAGGCTCTCACAGCTGACCAGAGCGAGCGGCTTCAGGAACTGGGTTTTATGGGGTTGGATGGCCATATCACGCCTGCTGGCGAGGCAGCTCTGCGCGCCTACGCTCTCCTGCAGAGTGAGCGGCCCGTCTCGGTGCGGACTTTCGCCCTCACAGAGGCCGAAGTCGAGGTCTTGCTGGCGCTCCACCAGCTTGCAGCTCGCCAGGAGAACGGCGGCCCTCCTCCTGATCTGGAGCGTCTGCGCAAAACGCTTGTAGAGCAGCTGGCCGAACGCTATCGGGAGATCGTCGGACGTTATGGCCGGCGTCTGGAAGAGCGCTCGGCCCTGAAGCGACGTGCTGTGGAGCTGCTGGAGGAGCTACGTAGCCGCGATGAGTGGTTTGATTCACTGTGGGACCTCGAGGAGCTGGTCGCCAGTCTAGAGGCCCTGACACTGGTGCGGACCGAGAGTGATGGCGAGCGGACGCTCTATCGGCTGACACCCTATGGCCAGCGTGTGGTCGAGGAGCAGCAGCAGGAGCAGATACGCGCTATCTCCTCGACGGCGGTCAAAGCCGTGAGCATGGCTGTGACGCGCTGGACAGGGCTGGCAACTTCCTGGGTGGAGCGAGCGCGTGAGGAGGGCCTCGTCGGTAGTGGAGGAGGCGTGACCCGTGCGGGCCGGCTCTACTCCTGGTTGGCTGAGCATTGCCCGCGCCAGCCAATGCTGACGCGAGTGGAGGCCGAAGTGCTGGCCAACCTGCCAGAGACGGAGCCAGGGCCATTTGTCTCGGAGTACCAGGCGTCTCTAGAGGGGGAACGCCTGGCCTGGGCGCTGGATAAGCTGGAGGCACATGGACTGATTGACCGCCTGGCAGACGGGCAGATTGTGCGCACAGAAGCGGGCCGGTTGCTAGCGCGAGCGGTGGCAGGGGCGACAAAGCTGGCTCATCCCATTACGCCACGCATTGTGCGTCTGCTTGAGGCCATGCGCCAGGTCGGAACGCTCTATGTCAAGGAGCAAAAGGTTCGTCTTCAGCCGGAGCAGTGGAAGGAAGTGGAGCGCCTCACGGGCCTGGGGCCGCAGGAGTTCCTGGAAACGCGACATGTAGCGCGTATGGGCCATTATATTGGTGAGGTAACGCTTAACGAGGCCGGGCTAGAGGTGCTGGAGGCGGCTGCCCTGCTTCAGCAGCGCGTCTGAGCAGAGCGGCTCGGGGAAGTTGTTCGACCTTTTGTCTTGTCCGCACTCCTCTGGCGAGAGGAGGGTAGACAGCCCGGAGGACAGCACTGGCTGAAAGGCTGTCCGGCCTCTCAGCTGCCAACCAGCCAGGCTATTGATCCGGTCAGGCTGGTTGGCAGCCTGCCCTTCTATCCGGCACCGGCAGACGCCATTGATCAGGCCAGGCAGCTTAGCCCTTGACGACGATGATCGGGCGTAGTCGAGCAACCAGCCTGGCCAGGCCGGCGTTGTGAACGACGCGCACCACCTGCTCGGCATCCTTATAAGCCAAAGGCGCCTCTTCAGCCAGCAGGCCCTTGCTGTGCACCCGCACCGCGATGCCTTTCGCCTCCAACTGGGCCATCAAGTCTTTGCTGCTGATAGCTTTCTTGGCCGCCGTCCGGCTGCGCTGGCGTCCGGCGCCGTGGCAGGTTGTCCCAAAGCTCTGCTCCATCGAGCCAGGGGCACCGACGAGGACGAACGAGTAGCGTCCCATGTCGCCCGGGATCAGCACCGGCTGGCCCACCGCGCGATACTTCTCAGGAACAGCAGGATGCCCGGCAGGAAAGGCGCGCGTGGCCCCTTTGCGATGGACGCAGACGCGCTGCAGCTCGCCGTTGATGCGGTACTCCTCAATCTTGGCGATATTATGACATACATCGTAGACCAGCGGCATCTCTGCAGGCCGCGCCTGGCGCCCGAAGACTCTGGAAAAAGCCTGGCGCACGCCGTGCATGAGTAACTGGCGGTTGGCCCAGGCAAAGTTTGCCCCGCAGGCCATAGCCCCCAGATAGGATTTGCCCAGATCCGAGCGCAGCGGCAGACAGGCCAGCTGTCGATCGACAAGCTTGAAGCCAAAGTCCTTCTGCTTGCTCTCAGCAACGCGAATGTAATCCTCGGCAATCTGGTGCCCAAATCCCCGGGACCCGCAGTGAATGGTCGTCACGACCTGGTCCTTGTAGAGGCCAAGTGCTCGCGCCGCCTCTTCGTCGTAGATGTAATCGACGACCTGGACCTCGCAGAAGTGATTACCGGCGCCCAGGCTCCCGAGCTGGTTGACGCCGCGCTGGATGGCCGTCGTTGAGACGGCTTCAGGACTGGCTCCCGTCAAACAGCCTCCTTCCTCGGTGACTTCCAGGTCCTCCGGAAAGCCATAGCCCTGTTCCACAGCCCAGGCCGCCCCCCGCACCATAACCTCCCGCAGCTCTCTTTCGCTCAGGCTGCGCATGCCCTTGCCGCCCACACCCGAGGGCAGATGCTGGAAGAGTTCATCGGCCAGGCGATCGGCCTTCCCTTTCACTTCCTGATAGCTCAGACCCGTAGCAAGCAAGCGCACCCCACAGTTGATATCGAAGCCGATCCCTCCTGGGGAAACCACTCCTGTTTCAACATCGGTGGCAGCTACGCCCCCGACAGGGAAGCCATAGCCCCAATGGATATCAGGCATGGCCAGCGAGTAGCCGACAATGCCCGGCAGCGTGGCCACATTGGCTACCTGCTGCAGCGAGTTGTCCTGGCGAATCTGTTCGATGAGAACGTCATCGGCATAGACAATGCCCGGCACGCGCATCTCCGGCTGGTAGCTCTGGGGGATGCGCCAGCGATAGGCATCAATCCGCTGGAGAGGAACCTTCACCCCGGTATCGCTCATCGTGAATCCCTCCTTGCTCTTCTTGTGCTTGCCTCAACTTTGCTTCAAAGGAGAAACGTGGGCTGCTTGCGCTGTTACTGCCAACCAGCCAGCGGTGGGATAGCGCGCGACAGTCCGTTCTTCGCTGGTCAACGACCTTTATGGAAGACGACGCCATTGGACCAGTCGAGTCCCGAGCACGGCACGGGGTCATTTGACAGGAGGGCCAAGGGATCGGTAGCAGTGAACAGCAAGGCACTCTCTCCCTCCTGCGAGCACCTGGCTATGGATAGCTGAGGAGATAGCAGGGCCTGGGTGAGTGAAGCAGGAGAGCGACAGGCGCACACAGAGACGCGGTAGCGCTTCCGGCGAGCAGGGCCGAGGAGAGGACTAGATGTCGAAGATGATGCGTGCCCGATAGCCGTTAGCGGTGGAGACAACCTCGGCCTGATGCCAGGTGACCGCCTTGATGGCACTGCTCAGCTCGTGGCGTTGCTCATCATATGGCTCGCCGCTCGCACGCGCCTTCATCTTCAGCTGGGTCTCGGAGAAGTCCTCAATCTCGAACTGGCGAAAGAGCAAGAACTCGGTATCGAACAGGAAGATCAGACGACTTAGCCAGGCAATCAGCAGCGAGACCAGATCGTCCCCCTCAACCTCCACCTCCCGTCTGATTCTGGGCTCGACCTGCTCCAGAGGCACCATCAGGCTCTCCATCCCCTCTGCTGCATGGATGAAGAGTTCCGGCAGTGTCCGCCCATAGACCTGCAATCCGACGTCTGCCGTGTGCTCGAAGACTTCAAACGGCAGCTCATCCATAGCTCTGCCCACTTTCTGCCACCTGGGATTGTACTCCCTGCTTGCATCTGGGCAAGCGCTGGTCAGCGTGTGGCACTTCTCCACCTCGGAGACACCGCTCTGGTATTGTGTTTCATGGCTGCCTCCTTCCCGAATGCCGGCCAGTCCGCTGCATTCAAACACCACGTTTCGATGGTAGCAGCAGATTTGCGCTTTGTCAAGATGAGGGGGAGCGCAGATGCTGCTGGGCCGCGCTCTCCCCTGCTCCCTGTTATGCCGCTCAAGTAGAGCGCAGCCCAGCGCCGCAGTCTCATAAAGCGGGGAGCGATGCGGGTGTGGGTGCGGCGGGGTGCTAGCTAGCAGGTTCGCTCCCGGCTGTGAGCCCAGAACTCCAGCAGGTCGCTGCGGGTGACAATGCCTTCGAGCTGGGAACCTTGCATGACGGCCACCGCCGATTGACCACTCCGAAAGAGGGTATAGGCTTCCTGGATAGGGGCATCAGCGGGCAGCTCGGGAAAAGGTGGGCCTTGGAGCGAGCCGACCGTCTTCTCGCTCAGCGCTTCTCCGCTTGCCAGATGCAGGAGCAGCAGATCCTCGGTCAGGCTGCCCACCATGCGCCCGTTCTCCATCACAGGCGTCTGGCTGATCCCATAGCGACGGAGCAGCTGAACAGCATCAGCGATCGAGTCCTGGGGGGCGACGCTGACAACCAGCGGCATGCTACCCTCATGCGTGCGCCGATAAGTGAGCACGTCCCGCAGTGTTGGCTGCTCACTCTCAGCCTGCATGAGCAGGTTGTTCTCGCGCATCCAGGTGTCGTTAAACTGCTTGCTCAGGTAGCCACGTCCGGTATCGGGGAAGAGCACCACAACGACATCATTGGGAGTGAGCCGGCGTGCGTAGGTAAGAGCTGCCGCCAGCGCGGTGCCCGAGGAGCCACCAACGAGAATCCCTTCTTCGCGAGCCAGGCGCCGGGCCCAGTAGAAGGAGATGCGATCTTCGACGCGAATGACTTCATCGACGATGGAGGGATCGTAATTCTTGGGAAAGACCTCCATACCAATGCCCTCGACTTTGTAGGGCTTGGGAGTGTCGCCCGAGTAGACAGAGCCTGCCGGGTCGGCGCCGATGACCTTGATAGCCGGATTCTGCTCCTTGAGATAGCGAGCGGTACCGGTGATGGTGCCGCCGGTGCCAATGCCCGCCACAAAGGCCGTGATGCGCCCGGCGGTATCGCGCCAGATCTCAGGTCCAGTGCTGGCATAGTGAGCAGCCGGATTGGCGGGGTTGGAATACTGATCGGGACAGCAGGCCCCGGGAATCTCCTTAGCGAGACGATGGGCCACGTTCTTGTAATGCTCGGGCGAATCGGGGGGCACGGTACTCGGGCAGATGACAACTTCAGCCCCATAGGCCCGCAGCAAGCTGCGCTTCTCTTCGCTGACTTTGTCCGTCATGACAAAGATGCAGTGGTAGCCTTTGATGGCGGCAGCTATGGCCAGGCCATGACCGGTATTGCCGCTGGTGGGTTCGACAATGGTCCCCCCAGGACGCAGCAGGCCCTGACGCTCACAGTATTCGATCATTGCCGGTCCGATACGGTCTTTGACGCTGCCGCCAGGATTGAGCATCTCGATCTTGGCGAGCACAAGGGGGGGAACATCGGCAGCGACTTTGCGCAGGCGCACCAGTGGGGTGTTGCCGATGGCATCGAGGATGGAATCATAGTAGCGCATGTCTCCTGGAGCGGGTTCAGCCGCATGCTTCTCCTGCATATCTCCACGCTTCCTCTCTGCAGCAGTTACTGGCCTTCTTTCGTTGGGTGGGCACGTGTTGGATAAGAGAGATGAGACCCGACCCGGCCCACCACGCAAGCGACGCACCCAGTGGACCGGGACCTGCTTGATCTCGTAGCCACAGTATAGCATGAGGAAACGTAGCCTGGCCAGAGGCCCAGAAGCATGGCTATCAGCAGAGCAAGTGTCAGGCTGGCAGAGGAGAGTGACCTCCCCCCTCCAGGCCTGGGTGTTGCTGCTATGA
>NZ_JADGIA010000051.1 GCF_019683635.1 Thermogemmatispora sp.
CACCACCAGCGCCAGCGCGCTATGCACAATATTTCGCTGGCCCACGACGACCAGCGCCGCAGCAACCAGCACAACGGCGATGATCCAAAAGATCAGGCTGGCTAAGTCCATAAAAAAAATGTCCTCCATCGAGCGGGCACTGAGAGCACCGTCCAGGCAAGCCTTGTCCTCGCTGACCAGGTCTGCCAGCAGGCCGGCCAGAGCGCGGGAGAGAGGGGCAAAGCGGAGACAGCACGATGCTCGGCGCGAAGGCATCAATCAGGTCAAGAGCAGGTTCGTGTGAAACGAGCCAGTGGCCTCTCTATCGCCCTGCATACTCCCTCCCTCCCATTGTAGCAGGATAGACCGGCATTGAAGCGGTGGATCTATCTGCCCTGTTCTTGTCTCGTTTCTTGCGTGCGTGCGTATGTGCGACGTGAGCAACTCCTCGCTGTTTCCCGTCAGATTCTAACAAAAGCCTGACGAGGTGACAAGGGCAGAAACCTTCCTGGTCCTGACTTGGCCTGGCCTGCTCGGGAGCGGGCTTGTTCCACGCTAGACTATCCTAAAATCAGGAGCGGTGTGGAGAAGCGGTGAGCGAGGGCGTGCTCTCCAATGAATTCTGACGGAGATGGGGCCGATTCAGCTACGCACCGCCCATTCGCTATGCTATAATCTTTTGGTGGTCATTTCTCTCGCAAGAAATAATCTGCGCAATAACACACGGCAAGGCACCTGTCCATGAGCATGACACAGACGACCAGCAGGCGGGATTCTCCCGAAACGCAGCGCTGTCCCCAGTGTAACGCTGTTGTGCCGCCCTACGCGGCTTTCTGTGGCGCCTGCGGGAGGCGCATTGAGGGAGCTGCCTCACCCCGCCCAGCGGAGGCCGAGGCCGAGTTTCGCCAACGCTATCGCATTACCTCGCTGGTGCGCCGCCGTCCCTACATCAGCCTATTCTTGGCTACCGATGCCAGTACGCAGCAGACGGTGGTCATCAGCGATGTCGATATCAGTACGCTGGATGACGAGGCCCGCCAGCGCGCGGCGCAGCTTGTCAGGCGCGAGTACGACCTGCTGCGTCGTCATGCCATCCCTCATCTGACGCCGATTCTGCGGCAAGAATACGATCAGGGCCATATCTACGTGATTGCCGGCAATCCCTTTGCTCAGGCCCAAGAGGCTGGCAATGACGGGGCCGCTCTCCAGGCTCAGGGTGAGGGAAAGCAAGCTAGCGCTGATGAAGACGGGCGGCTCTATACGCTGGAAAGCGTTCTACAGAGTGGGATCGGGCTGCCTGATGAGCAGGTGGCTGTGCAGTGGATTCAGGAGCTGTGCGAGACGGTGGATCGTCTCCACGGCCATCAGATCGTGATCGGTGAGCTAGATCCCCAGGCCCTGGTCCTGAGCAGCCTGGGTTACCGCGGTCATCCGGCCCTATTGCTCTGCTGGCTCCCGGTTTATATTCGTACCCTCTTGCCGGTTTTGACCGGGGCGACGCGTCCCTTCAATCCAGGTCCCTTCACGGCTCCCGAGGTCCAACAGGGCAAGGTTGAAGCCCGCTCCGACGTCTACAGCCTGGGGGCCTTGCTCTATCTCTTGCTGACTGGCACGCCGCCCGCCGCGCCGGCGCCGCACCTGCGCTCACCGCGCGAGCTGAATCCGCGTGTGAAGCCGGAGATTGAGGCAGTAGTCCTGCGGGCCCTCTCCTTCGAGCGCTCCGAGCGTTTCCAGAGCGCTGCCTCCCTGGCTGAGTCGCTGGCCAACCCCTACATCAGCACGCAGGTGGCGCGCTATCCGCGTCCGACAACGACTGTCCCTCTGAGGGAGCGGGCTGCCGGTCATGAGAGGCAGGATGGTACTGGCGAGCGCGGTAGAAGGCGCTCCGGACGGCTCAACGCTCGCACGGGGCCAGTCGCTGACGCCGGTCAAGGTCAGCCAGCGCCTGTCACGGGTGTGGCCTCTGTCGCCAGCGATGCGGAGGGGTGGGATGGAGGGGCAGCCTCTGCCACAGCCAGGAACCAGGTCCAGCCAGCCGAGCCGTCGCAAGAAGAGGATATCGCCGCTCTGCCCACCTATATCCTGGCCCGCCGCCGCTCCGAATTAGAGGAAATCGGTGAAATGGCGCGGCGCTTGACGCAGCAGCTGCAGAAGCGTATTACGGGCATCTTGCCGGCCTTGCAAGGCAAGCTCTTGCCTCCTGGCAAGTCGAGCAGCACCGCCCTGGTAAAGGCCAACCCAACTGAGGGTCTGCAGGAGCGCTCGTTGCTGCGTCAGATCCAACGCTTCATTGTTGGTGAGCAGCAGCGCGGCACCGCAGCCGCTGCCATTATCGAGGCACCCCTGCGCCTGCAACCCGGTCAGCGTTTTGCCATTCGGGTGCGACTGATGGGGCGTGACCGTGCTCTGCCGCCGCCTGGCGCGCGAGCTGGCAGCCGACCGGTGGGCTTGAGCGCCCTCACGCATGGCGAGCGCGTCCATATCGAGGTTCGTTCAGCCATCTACCAGCGCTACGCCTTTGTCGTGCAGCGAGCGGTCATCATGGTGCCGGCCCGAGGCTATGTGGCCGAAGTAACTATTCCCATGCCGCCGCCGCTGAAAGGGCGAGGGGGACGTCGTGAGCGCCTGCACATCGTCTTTACCGACGAGCACCGGCGTCCACTCTACGAAAAACCCTTTGCCCTCGAAATCCTGGTGTCGCCGCTGGTGCGTCCCGGTCAGGAGGGCTTGCAGGCTCTACCTATTCCCTACTAAACTAAACTGAACGAACTACATAGACGGCACCTGGCCACATGGGCGACGCCGCGGTCGCTCACCAGCCCGACCTGGCTGCCTCATCACTTCTCGCAGCAAGAGACGATCCAGGCAGCAACGAGGAGCGCCGTTGCTCCTCGTTCTCTACCCTTATCTCTTTGGCCTGGCCGGGCTACCTCTGGCTTCCCCTGCCTCCTTGCCTTCCGCTTTTGACTGCACTCAGCCGCTGACTGAACGTGCTTCAGGCGCCGAAGAGAAAGACTGTTCCGCCCATAATAGCGTACAGCAAGATCAACAGCAGTCCCTCCAGCCAGACCAGCTCACCATCGTGCGTAATCTCGCTAAAGAGGAAAGCCCCCAGAGCCAAAACGGCGATCTCCACAATGCTGAAGACCAGGTCCAGACGCTGAGGAGCCAGCAGGCTGCACAGCACCAGAATCGGTGCCACCAGCAGCGCGATCTGGATAGATGAGCCAGCGGAGGCGGCCAATACCATGCCCATCCGCTTATCCAGCGCCATATTAATGGTGTTGAAATATTCAGGCAGGCCGCCAATGAGCGGGAGGAAGACCAGACCGACGAAGGCCGGATTCCAGCCGAGCAGCTGCGTAAACGGCTCAATTGAGGCGACCAGGATGTCCGAGACCACAGCCACTCCGGCGGTAGCGGCGGCCAGCAGGAGCAAAGCCAGCCAGAGATTGGGCTTTTTCTCCTCCGCTGCCTCTGAGGTAGGCGCAGGCTTCGGCTCTCCCTGACTGCGCGGGGCCTGCCCGCCGGTCGGAGCGGCTTCCGGCTGCCGCTGCTCGCCGGGTCTGCCGCTGGCGCTCGGCGTTGCTGGTGGTGTTCCAGTGGAGGCTGCTGGGGGCGCGTCCACCCGCTCTGTAGAGACCATCGCCTGCAGGGTGCGGTCCAGCTCGCGCAGCACGCCGCTCTTGTTCGGCAGATTGCTATGGGCCAGGCGCTGACGATAGCTGAGCAAACGCAAGATGGCCGCCTCGGAACGCGCCCCTAAGACCGGCTCAAAGCTATCGTCACTCGTCTCCTCTCCCTCTGCAGGGTGGTCGCGCCAGCGGAAGACACTGAAAAGAAGCGAGGCAAGGTAGCCGAGGAGAAGCAAAACGGCAATAAAGTCGGAGAGCAGGATGCCGCGCTCGACAATATGGCTCTGACCGGCGCGCGAAGCCAGCAGCTCGGCAACCGCTGGCAGCAAGAGGCCCGCGATGCAGAGCGCTAGTAATGATGCGTACTGGCTGGCCGGGCGCGTCTCAAAGCGCAGCCGCCCATGCTTAAGGCAGCCGACCATTGTGGCCACGCCAAGCACCAGGAGGATATTGCCCAGAATAGAGCCGATGATTGAAGCGCGCACCACATCCACCAGTCCTTCGCTGAGAGCGAAGAGACCGATAATCAGCTCGGTCACATTTCCAAAGGTCGCAAACAGTAAACCCCCGATGCGCTCGCCTGTATGCTCAGCCACGGCCTCGACAGCTCGCCCAATCAGCGCCGCCAGTGGCAGAATACCCAACGCGGCGCAGCCAAAGCGCAGCAGTGGAGGAATCTCCACCCGCAGCAACTCCAGGGCTACTGCCAGAACCGCGAAGAGCAAGAGACTATAGAACCAGCGCGACATAAGCGCTCCTTCCCATGCAGCTCACCGGGGCCGCTTCCCATGCGCGGCTCCGCGGGTCAGGCCAGAGCCTGAACGAGCAGCCCCAGTCTCCCAGTAGTTAAGCGTATTTTCTCCACCCCTGTCTACCGTAATCCTGCGGAAGATGCCAGATTGCTGCTCATCATTAGATGCGGCACCTATGCTGAAAAAGAGAACCTCAGCCACTGATCTCAGGCCAGCGAGCCAGGGCCAGCCCGCTCAGAAGCGCGCCAGTGTCGCGATCCTGGACCGGGGCCGGCCAGAGAGATACCATCAGTCAGCCTTGACTAGTCCACCTATGAACGCTAGCCAGGGTGACCAGGACCAGCCTGGTACTAACATCCCTGGATGGAAACAAGGCTGTTACTTTGTCGATCTCTCACTCGCTTGTGCCAATGTAACAATTTTGATTGGCCATTGTAGGCACGGAGAACGCATGAAGAATACTATCACGCAAGATCGTCAGGATGACCTACTGGATTTGATTGCTCTGGTTGAACACAGCACGCAGCCACAGCCGGCAGTCTCAGCCAGTGGGGCTGGGGCCGCCGCTCAAAGCTCGGTTCCCGGCCTGCCGAGCTATCAGCCAACCTCGCTGGCGGTGGTGAACCGCTTCCTTGCCCTTGTTGATGACCTTACTGGCGGCAAGGCTGGCTGGTTTCAGCGGCTCTTCACTTACCTTTTCATCGGTGGTGCAGCTGCTGTCGTCAATATGGTTGTTTTCTATATTATGTTCTATCGCATGTCTATACCGGTCAATAGTACGCTGCACAATGCCATTGCCAATATTACTGCCGCTGAAATCTCGATCATTGCCAATTTCCTGGCTAATGATTACTTTACCTTCCGTCATCTTCCTGGCCATCAGCGCTCGTGGGGGCAGCGCTGCCTGCGCTTTCACCTCACGGCCATTGTTGGCAGCCTGTTGAATTTCTGCATTGAGCTAAGTCTGACCAACCTGGTGCATGTGCCGGCGCTCTTGTCGCAGGCCATCGCTATTCTCCTGGTCCTGATTTACAATTTCTCCTTCCATCATATCTTTACCTACGGAGGAATGAGTGCGGCCCATTGAGACCGCGGTCTGTTAATCTAGAACAGCGCAACAAGAGAATACTGGGGGTGGGGACGAGTGTGGAGCAAGGGAAAGGAGGCGGCATTGACAGACAGGTCAACAGTTGATCTGCCGGGCTGGAGACTGACCGAACCGAACTGGACAGAGCTGAGAGTGAGCACGAGCCATGAGCAGCAAGGGAGTGACCTATCGTCTAAAGTCGCGCGCTGAGATTGAGGCCATGCGGGCGGCAGGAGAGATTGTCTGGCGGGCTCATCAGGTGGCGGCCTCGCTAGTCAAGCCGGGGGTGAGCACTGCTGAGATCAACGAGGCCGTCGAAACCTTTCTGGCCGAGCAGGGGGCGGCACCGCTTTTCAAAGGAGTTCCTGGGCCGGTGCCTTATCCGGCGGCTACCTGTATCTCCCTCAATGAGCAAATCGTGCACGGCATTCCTGGCCCGCGGCGCCTTCAAGAAGGGGATCTGGTGAGCATCGACATCGGCTGTCGTCTCGATGGCTGGTGTGGCGACGCAGCAGTAACTCATGCCGTGGGACGGGTTGATGAGCGGGCCAGGCGTTTGCTTCAGGTGACTGAGGGCGCCCTTCATCTGGCCATTGAGCTGCTTGGGCGTAAATCGCGCTGGGCCGAGGTTGCCCGGGTCATGCAGCAGACCGTTCATCAGGCTGGTTTTACGGTCTTTGAGCAACTGGTCGGGCATGGCATTGGGCGGGAGATGTGGGAACCGCCGCAAGTGCCAAACTTTTACCGCCGTGAGATGGATTTCCCTCTCCAGCCTGGCCTGGTCATTGCCGTAGAGCCGATGGTAGGTATGGGGAGCAAAGAAATTCGTATTCTTCCCGACCACTGGACCATTGTCACAGCCGACGGCTCGCTCAGCGCCCATTTCGAGCATACCATTGCCCTGACCGAGGATGGTCCCCAGGTGCTGACGACCGGTAGCGGCGGTCTCGTTTGGGGCTGAGTTATCACCCCAGTGGGCCAGCTCTCTCTATCTCTTCTGCAAAGTGAAGGCAAACGATACCTTGCGAAAGCAGTTCATGGGCTATGGACCCGTTGCCTGTTGGCGAGCAAGCGCGACAAGGAAGGTCTGCCTGATGCCGGAAGTAGCAGCATATGGTGATGTTCAGCAGCGGCGAGGCCAGCAGAAGTGGCTGGCGCTGGCGACCCTGTTCCTCCTGGCCCTTGGCAGCGGCTGTCTCCCTTTGGGAGGTGCACCGCCCTCTCCGACCTCTCCGGCGCTCAGTGCGGCAGCACAGCAGATGCAGGCCCTGCTGATGTGCGACGAGCAGCACGGCTGGGCCTCGACCCAGCGCTCGGTCCTGCGCACCAGCGATGGCGGAGTACACTGGCAAGATGTCACGCCTCAGCCCGAGGCTGGCTCGGTCCCTCGGGAACCCGTTGAGCGTATTGTCGCTGCCTACCTGAATGCTCAGACCGCCTGGGTAGCCCTCATTTTCCAGGATGGGTCGACCACGCCGATCTACCATACAAGCGATGGGGGCCGGAGCTGGCAGCGGACAGACGTGCCGGCTCCAGGCATCGGGGTCGTGCAACTGGCCTTTGTCGACGCCCTCCACGGCTGGCTGCTGGTCAATCTGGGTATTGCCACCAATGCCGAGGCCGTTGCCATCTGGCGCACCACCGATGGCGGCAGCCATTGGCAGCGCATCGTGCAGGTCTCCGCGGCCCAGGCTCGCACGGCGCAAAGCTCAACGACCCTTCCCTACAGCGGCAGCAAGTCCGGTCTGGCTTTTCTCAATACCACCACTGGCTGGGCCACTGGCAGTGAGCCGGGCCTCAATCGAGCCTGGCTCTATGTGACCCACGACGGCGGCCAGAGCTGGCAGCCTCAATCGCTGTCTCTTCCCACTGGAAGCGAGAAGGCCCAAATTGCCACCCTGCCGCCGCGCTTCTTCTCCGATCGCGATGGCCTCTTGCCCGTCAATGTCTATGCCGCTGGCAAGGCGAGCCTCTATTTCTACGTCACCCACGACGGTGGCCAAAGCTGGCACTTCGGCCAGGCGCTGCCGGCTTCGGTCATCGCCTGGTCCTTTGTCTCGGCCACTGTTGGCTATGCGACCGACCGCACGACGCTCTATGTGACGCACGACGGAGGACAGCATTGGAGCCAGCAGCTACCCACTGGTCCTTTCGCGAACGTCATTCAACTGGATTTTCTGACGGCCAGCATGGGCTGGGCCTTGTGCCTGGCACCTCCGGCGCAAACCCATATTCTGAGAACGAACGACGCCGGTCAAAGCTGGCAGCAGCTCAGCTAGGTCCCGGCTGGCTTCAGCTATCAGGTGAGCAGATAGCTTCTCTCCTTGTCGGTGGCGTGTCTGGAAAAGGAGCGGCCCATCGCCTGCTGCGATGGACCGCTCCCTGCCTGTGCGCGCGAAAAAGGAGGAACATGGGAGTACCTGTCTGCTCTCCCTCTCCGGTTGAGCGGAGCGGGCTGGCCGAGGTGACTCGACCCGAGTGAGCCAACCTGAGCCAGCCTGGTTCCTGCCCTGATGGCAAGCGCTGGCGCTTAGCTGCTCAAAGCTGCACGGCGCTCACGCAGCTTGGCCAGCCGCTCCTCTTGCTCGCTGAGGCGCTCGCGCTCGCGCTCCACCACCTCGGGTTTGGCCCGCTTGACGAACTCCTCGTTGGCCAGCCGCGCCTGGAAACGGGCAATCTCCTGCTCCGTGCGAGCGATCTCCTTATCAAGACGCGCCAGCTCCTTCTCCACGTCGAACATCCCGGCCAGTGGCAGGTAGATTTCCACCGGTCCAGCCAGCAGGCCCATCGCTCCCTGTGGCTTCGGTTCCAGACGCTCATAGAAGCGCGGCGTCTCTGTGCGCGCCAGAAACTCGATCAAGGGCGCCTGCTCGCTGAGGAGGGCGAGCTTCGGGCCGGCAGCCAGCAGCACCTGAATGCGGCGGGCCGGCTCCACGCCGAGCTGATTGCGCGCGTCGCGGATGCGCGAGATCAGCTCCTGCAAGAGGGCGAAGTCCTCCTCGGCCTCCTCGTCTTTAGCGGCTGGCACAGCCTGCGGCCAGGGAGCCACGATCAGAGCAGGGGCCGGCCAGCGCTCTGGCGCCGGCTCGCTGAAGCGGTAGAGATGCTGCCACACCTCCTCTGTCACAAAGGGCATGAATGGATGGAGAAGGCGCAGCGAGGCATCGAGCACCGCGCGCAGGATAGCTGCCGTCGTCTTGCGGGTCGCGGCGTCGCCCTGGAGCTGCACCTTAGCGATCTCCAGGTACCAATCGCAGTATTCGGTCCAGAAGAACTCGTGGATGCGGCGCCCAGCCTCGCCAAGCTGGAAGTCCTCGATCAACTGCGTCACATCGCTGATCAGCTGCGAGGCGCGGCTCACGATCCAGCGATCGGCCAGCGTACGGGGCTGAAGGGCCTCCAGAGGAGGCACGCCGCCCTCGATCTCTGCGGTCGCTGTCAAGACAAAGCGCGAGGCGTTCCAGATCTTATTGGCGAAATTGCGGTTGCCCACGATGCGCTCGGGCACCAGCTTCATATCGTTGCCCGGCGTGCTGCTAGTGGCCAGAGTGAAGCGCAGGGCGTCGGTGCCATACTGATCCATGACCTCGATTGGATCGACGACGTTGTTCTTCGACTTGCTCATCTTCTCGCCCTTGGCGTCGCGCACCAGGCCGTGCAGGTAGATGGTACGGAAGGGGATCGTCCCCATGAAATGAATTCCGGCCATCACCATGCGCGCCACCCAGAAGAAGATGATGTCGTAGCCCGTCTCCATCACCGAGGTCGGATAGTAGCGACGGAGGTCCGGCGTATCGTCGGGCCAACCGAGCGTGCTAAAAGGCCACAGCCAGGACGAGAACCAGGTATCGAGCACGTCCTCATCCTGATGCAGGCGCTCGCTCTCGCAATGGGGACAGCGCGTCACATCCTCGCGACTGACGATCATCTCGCCGCAGTCATCGCAGTACCAGACAGGAATGCGATGGCCCCACCAGAGCTGACGCGAGATCGTCCAGTCGTGGATGTTCTCCAGCCAATCGCAGTAGATTTTTGTGAAGCGCTCGGGCACAATGCGGATCTGGCCATACTTGACCGCGTTCAGCGCCGGCGTTGCCAGAGGTTTCATGCGCACAAACCACTGCTTCGAAACCAGCGGCTCGATCACCGTGTTGCAGCGCTGGCAGTGGCCCAGAGGGACCGTATAATCCTCGATCTTGACGATCAGGCCCTCCTGCTGGAGCTGCTCAACGAGCTTCTTGCGCGCCTCAAAGCGATCCAAACCGGCGTAAGGGCCGGCCTCGGGGGTCATCTTGCCGTCGAAGCCGATCACCTGCACACGGGGCAGGCCGTGACGCTGGCCAATCTCGAAGTCGGTTGGATCATGAAAGGGCGTCACCTTGACCGCGCCGGTGCCGAAGCCCATTTCCACGGCCTCATCGGCAATAATGGGAATCTCACGTCCGATGACTGGCAAGATGGCGGTCCTCCCCACGAGGGCCCGATAGCGCTCGTCGCGCGGGTTGACTGCCACCGCGGTATCGCCCAGGATCGTCTCCGGGCGGGTTGTGGCCACACTGATATATTCGGTAGCTGCAGCGCTGCCGTCAGTGCTCGGCTTGAGCGGGTAGCGCACGTAGGTCAGCTTGCCAGGGGTATCCTCGTGCTCCACCTCCAGATCGGAGATGGCGCTCGCGCAGCGCGGACACCAGTTGATGATGCGCTCGCCGCGGTAGATCAGGCCCTCCTCGTAAAGGCGCGCGAAGACCTCGCGCACGGCTCGTGAGAGGCCCTCGTCCAGGGTGAAGCGCTCACGCGACCAATCGCAGGAGGCACCGAGCCGGCGATGCTGATCCTGGATGCGCTTCTTGTAATAGCCAACCCATTGCCAAACGCGTTCGAGAAAGAGGGCGCGACCAAGGCGATGGCGATCGGTCCCCTCCTTGGCCAGCTCACGCTCCACCACGGCCTGGGTGGCAATACCGGCGTGGTCCTCACCAGGCACCCAGAGCGTTTCATCACCACGCATGCGGTGGTAGCGAATCAGAATATCCTCAATGGTAGCTGTGATGGCGTGCCCCAGATGCAGCGCACCGGTCACGTTCGGGGGGGGCATGCTGATCACGAAAGGAGGCCGCTGCGGATTCGGGCGCGGCTTAAAGTAGCCCCCTTCCTCCCAGAAGCGGTACCATTTGCCCTCGACCGCCTGCGGTTCATAGGCTTTGGGTAAGGCCGCAAGCAACTGCTTTTTCTCTTCGATACTGGCTATCTTATCCTGCTCAATCATATTCCCTCCTGCGGTAGTGGGTGGACCTCGCTGTCACCGCCTGGCTGGACTGCCCTGGCTGCTATGATGGACGGCTGCAACAATGATGATGAGAACGATGGTAGCTCAAAGCGTACTTAGGTCAGTCAGACGCGGCCAGGCCACCCACCTCTTGTCAGCTCAGGCTGCGGCGCTGAGAGCAGGCGAGGCCGGGCTGCGTTCGGGCTAACCAGGGAGTCCCGTGTCCCAACGCAGGGATGCGGCTGGATAACGGTTCTAACAGAAAACCCTTCTCGCCGTCAAGGACGAGAAGGGTTCATACTCGTGGTACCACCTTGCTTCAGTCAATCGTCCTGCGCTCATGCTTACACTTGGGCGGCCCTACCGGCCAGTAAAGGCCGCGATCTTGAGCAATGATGCTACTCTCCTCCCCTGATCCTGGCAGGAGACGATTGACCCTCATTCGTGCGCTAACGGGCACACCGCAGCAGCTCGCGCGTCCAGGCTCTCATCTGCTGACGAGCGAGTAGGGAGGGGGCGGAGCGAAACACTCCCGCTGCGATTGTTCTCTCCCTTGCTCAGCTCTGCCGGGACCGCGACAAGCTCCCTTACTCAGACTCCCAGGCGACCTTCAGCGCTTGCCATCCGAGGAAGACTTGCAGCCGGTGATCTTCCCTCTCTGCCGGGGCCAGAGCGCCTACTCCTCCTGTTCAACGTCTGTGTCACTCTCTCTAGCGCGTAGCATGCGCCTTTGTTCGGATTGTTTCTAGTGTAGCGGATCGCGTAGCAAATGTCAAGCCGATGAGCAACCTGCCAGACAGGGCCTGACTTGCTCATTCCTGGCTCTTAGAGGCCCTCGCCTGTGGAGAAAAGCCCGCTCTGGCGCCCCTCTTTTGCCAGCCTCAGCGCTGTGGCTGAGAAGCCTGGGAGGACTGGGCCGCCTCGGGAGCGAAAGCCTGGATGATCTGCTGCATCAGCCGCGTCTCTGGCACCGCTCCCAGAATCTCCAGGCGGTCGTTGATGACCGTCTTAGGTACACCCTGAACGCGGTAACGCTGGGCCAAATCGACGAATTCGGAAACCTCGACGACATCCGCCGTCACCCGCTCGCTGGCCATCGCCAGCCCGTGGGCCAGCAGGGCCATGCGTGGGCAGTAAGGGCAGGTTGGCGTGACAAACACCTGAATGTGCAGGTCTTGCTGCAGCGACTGCAATTGCTGCTGTGTCTGCGGACTGAGCATCGTTTCGCCACGCGACAGCCGGCGGATATCCTCGATCAGCGTACTGAACTCGTAGCCTGCCGGAATACCGAAGAAACGCAGGCGTCCCCGGGCCTTGCCCTCCAGGATAAAGGCCGGAATACGCTCAATCTGGCGCTGCCTGGCTTCAGCCTCATCGCGATAAAAATCCTTCACCAGGAGATGGATCTTCTCCGAGAGGCTGGCCACCTCCTCCAGAATCTCGCGTGTCTCCTTGCAGTACTGGCATTCATGGCCGGGAATCAGCAGTGGCGACTCGCGCTGTGTGAAGTAGGTGATCGTCACCTCACCATCCAGATCCTTGAAAAGCTCGCGAATCTTTTCACGATCGCTCGCTTCAATTAAAGCCATTGTATCACCTTCTTTTCTTTTCTATGACTAAACGTTATTTCCCCTACTCTGTTGCGCGCCGCCGGGCGGGTCCCATCGCTGCCAGCAAGAGACCCGCCATATTCTACCGCGCGCGGTGCCACCTTGCATGCACAGCCATATCCCCGCGAAGGCGTCGGGCAGAGGGAGCGGGCAACTGGCCAGCTCGCACTCTGCCTGTGATAGTGTCTGCGATCACCTCACTGGCCTCACCATCACGGATGGGCGTGCGTTGCCAGATCCTCTGCTGTCGGCAGGGTGGGTTCCTCTGTCGGCTCGCTCACCAGCGGCAGACCACGCTCCTGCCAATCGGGCACGCCACCATCGACGGCCACGACCTCGCGTCCTGTGGCCGCCACGATGCTGGCAGCGATCGAGGCGCGGTGACCGGAGTGGCAGATGACCGCCAGAGGCGTATGGCGTGGCAGGCTCTCCAGGTGCTGAGGTAAATCGCCGATGTGCAGGTGGAGCGCGCCCGGAATATGGCCTTGCCGCCACTCATCATCGCGGCGCACGTCCAGCACGGTCAGTGAGGGCTGACTCTTCCAGCGCCGGTAGAGCGTGTCAATATCGATACGTTCGAAGCTGCTCGTGGGCAGAGCAGCAGCCTTCCAGGCTGCAATGCCGCCAGCCAGGTAGCCTTGAGCCTGTTCGTAACCAATGCGGATCAGCTGCACCACCGCCTCGCGTCGGCCCTCCTCGTCCTCGATCAGGAGCAAGAGCGGTGTATTGAAAGGCAGCAGCCAGCCGACATAGGTGGCGAAGGAGCTGTCCAGCTCGATATTCAAGGAGCCAGGAATATATTCACGAGCGAACTCCATGCGCGGGCGACCATCGACCAGCGGCAGGCCCTGCTGCAGCCAGCGCTGCACCTCCTGCGGCGAGCGCGGTGGCAGCTCCGGCAGCTTTCCCAGGATGCGCGGCCCTTGCTGGTTGATATCATGCATGTAGCGGTAATAGTGCGGGTAGGCGGTGTAGCTGGCAAGCTGGCGGCGCACAAAGTCGACTTCGTCGCGCGCCTGCACCACGGGGTTGGCCAGACGCTCTTGACCAATGGTCGTGCTGCGCTTGGCGCCAACAGCGCTCGCCACGCAGAAGGAGCCGGCACCGTGGGTCGGGTAGACCAGCACGCTATCGGGCAACATCTGCAAGAGACGGAGCAGTGAGTGGTATTGCTGACGCGTCAGGGTCAGGGTTAGCTCGGGGCCGAGCAGGTCGGTACGGCCTGCACTACCGACGAGCATGCTGCCACCACTAAAGAGGGCATAGGGTTGGCTGCTCTCCGGTTGATAAAGCAGGTAGCTCGTATGCTCGGGCGTATGGCCCGGGGTCGCCAGGGCCTGGAAAGTCAGCTCGCCCACGCGGAAGCGGTCGCCATCGCGCACCGGCTGGTGAGGATAAAGCAGGTGGGCATCAGCGCTGGCGACAATCGTGGCACCCGTGCGCGCCGCAAGCTCGCGCCCGCCGGTGACGTAGTCGTTGTGAATGTGTGTCTCCAGAATGTGGGTAATGCGCGCCTGCGACCGCGCGGCGGCTTCCAGGTAAACGTCGACGTCGCGACGTGGATCGACCACCGCCGCCTGACCGCTGCGCCCGTCGCTGACAAAGTAGGATTGATGCCCCAGACCTTCAATGAAGAACTGCTCGATTTGCATGGTTCTCACCTCACGGCCACCCGCCTGCTGCCAGCCTCGGGGGGGTGGCGCTCGCCCAAGGCTGGGCCGCTCGTTCGCTCGTCCTTCAACCGCTGGAGCGGCTGGCCTTTATTAGTATATCATCTTGATACGTTATGTCGATATAATCACTGAGTTGCTGAAAAAACGGATTGCACCGGCGTACCCGCGCAACAGGATGGGAGCTGCGGCTGTCCTGGCGCGGAACAGCCTGGTAGAAACTATTCGACGGGCAGCCCGTGCAGGCGCCAGCTCGTGATCCCGCCTTTGATATTGACTACGCGCGGGAGGCCCAAACGTTGGAGCAGCCTGGCTGCCTGGGCGCTGCGGTGACCGCTCAAGCAGATGAGCAACACCTCGCGATCGCGCGGTACCTCATCGACGCGGGTGGCGAGTTGTCCAAGGGGAATATTGACAGCGCGCGGCGCGTGGCCGCTGCGATATTCCCACGGTTCGCGCACGTCGATCAAAACGACTTCGCTATCCGCGCGAGACAGGCGCTCCCAGGCTTCCCGGACATCGATCGTTGAAACAGCCTGTGCTTCTTCTGGGCCTCGTAGGAATCGTCCAAACATGAGCCTTGCTCTCTCTTTCGCTTATCTGACGGAGGGGCTGCCCACCTTTCGCGGGCCGGCCCGCTCTCCTTGACTTTCCTTTCTAATTATATTACTATATAGTCATGAAGTCAAGTGGTGATGACGAACATTCACCCGTTGACCACTACTCAGAGCGAGAAAGGAGAGCATCTTGACAAAGGAGAGACTCCAGCCGGTTCAAGAAAGCGGGGAGCGACAGCCGCTTGACCCGGAGAGCGCGACGCGCTGGAAGCAGATCAGCAGTGAAGGGGGTTTTCCTGATCCGCTGCTTGAGCTTATTGCGGCGCGCTTCCGCCTCCTGGGGGAGCCACTGCGTCTCAAGCTGCTGGCAGCTCTCACGGGCGGTGAGCGCAGTGTTAGCGAGCTGGTCGCTCTGACGGGGGCCAGTCAGCCGAATGTCTCGAAGCATCTGGCGGCCCTCATGCAGGGAGGACTCGTCAAGCGGCGCAAGGCTGGCACCAGCATTTACTATGCTCTGGCCGACCCTAGCGTCCTGACCCTGTGCGACATCGTCTGCGCTGGGGTCCAGGAGCGCTTTACCACGCTGGCGCAGACTCTCCAGCTCGGGTCGGCGATGGCCCTGGAGGATCTTCAGCCAGTCGAAGAGAGCGAGACCAGCGGGCCGGGACCCCGCCAGTAGGGGCGAGTGCTCTCAGCCGGCGCGCTTCGCCGTTGACACTCGGCTGCGCCCTCTCCTCTCGCCTGCGGCCCAGTCTTCGCCTGCGTTCGCTCATCCGCGTCGCCACGAGTGAGCGGAAAAGTGCCCCTCTTGTGGCTTTGGCAGTAGCGATCAGCCGTAGCAAGCAAACGAGCAGCAGCTCGGCGAACGTTCCAGTCTCTGCTGGGAGAATAGTGCAAAGAAGGAGGGAGAAAACCGATGGTCACCTACGGTTTTGGCACCACGCTGGCTCTACCCTATGAGCAGGCTATCGAGCGTGTTAAGGAGGCCCTCAAGGCGGAGGGCTTTGGGGTCTTGACTGAAATTGATGTGCGGCGCACGCTGCATGACAAGCTTGGACTGGAGACTGCCCCCTATGTAATCCTGGGGGCCTGCAATCCGCATCTGGCTCATCGGGCTTTGGAGATGGAGCCAGAAATCGGCCTCCTGCTGCCCTGTAATGTCGTAGTGCGTGCCGTAGCTGATGGCAGCCGTGTTGAGATAGCTGATCCCCAGGCCATGCTGGCAGTGAGCGGCAACGCGCAGCTTGCACAGATCGCTCAGGAGGCGCGAGCACGGCTGCAGCGTGCTCTTGCTGCACTTACCCCACTCAGCGCCCCTTCCGCATAATGGCTTGTCGCACGTGCTCTGGTATCCTATAATAAGGGGCAATGTTCCGCAGTGAACATATCATCATAACCATAGCCGCGGAAGCGAACGAAAGCGAACTGGGCCAGGCTGAGGAAGAGTATGCCAACACCACAGCAATTGATGCCTGGGCCGACGCCGCTCTATCACCAGCTTGAGCAGATTCTGCGTGGCGAGATCGAGCGTGGCGTCTACCGTCCTGGCGATCGCCTGCCGACCGAGCAGGAGCTGATGCAGACCTACGGAGTCAGCCGCATTACGGTACGCCAGGCTCTCAACGAATTGGAAGACGAGGGTCTGGTTGTGCGGCGTCATGGTAAAGGTACCTATGTGGCCGAGAAGCGCATCGAGCAGAGCCTTGTCCGTCTGACCGATTTTGTCGAGGACATGGAGCTGGCAGGTCTTGAGCCATCCTCGCGCGTACTCGCCTTCCAGCGTGAGGCGGCCAGCCGGGCGGTGGCTGCCGCCCTGGGTCTGCGTGAGGGTGAGGAGGTGATGCGCCTTGATCGTCTGCGCCTGGCCAATGGCCGGCCTATTGCCTTCGATGTCACCTGGCTGCCGATGCGCTTCGGCGTGCTCCTGCCCGAGGAGGAGCTAAGCCGCGAGACGATTTATCATCTACTGGAGTCGCGCTATGGCATCCCCATTGAGGCGGGCACCTTTGAGATTACGGCGGCCAATGCGACGCTCGAACAGGCCCATCTGCTAGAGGTGCCGGTGGGAGCCGCTCTGTTGCTGATCCGTCGCCTCTCCTGCACGGGAGGAAATGCCCCTGTCTATATACAGGAACGCTACTATCGACCCGACCGCGTGAGCTATCGGCTCTGCCTGCAGCGTCGCGGCAGCGGGGGGAGTCGTCCACCAACTATCAGCGAGCTGCGCCCCGTTTTCGCCGAGGCTGCGGTCCCGGCGACGGGCGATGAAGAAGGCAGTCGAGAAGCAGGCGTGGTCGATCCCGGCGAGAACCCCGCTGAGTCTGCCGAAGGATGAGCAGAGCGCTCAGGGGCGAGGGCAGAAAGAACGAAAGAAGAAACACAACGTAAGGAGGAAGAAGCCCAGAACGCAGTTGATCATAAAGAAAAGCCACAGAAGTGTGCACTTCTGTGGCTCTCTTTTTGCAAGGCTCCTCGAGCAGGATTCGAACCTGCAACCCACCGGTTAACAGCCGGTTGCTCTACCGTTGAGCTATCGAGGAATGGAACTCTCACAACGGCTTGCGACATTATTATAACGCGAGCGCCCGCATTAGTCAACACCCTTTTTTCTGGTGCTGGAGAGTCTGGCTAAGGCAGCGCGATAGTTAGCCTGTCATACAGCTAACGCTACAGAGGTGGCTATCCTCACCGACACCTCTCTCCGCCCTGCTCAGTACAGGACTTACCTCACGATCCTGTCACACAAGGGCTTAAGCCCTGTCTTAGCGACCTGGCGGCGTTGCAACTTCGTCTCTAAGGTGTTCTACTATTTCTCAGGACGGAGCGGATACGGTATTCTCCGCAAAAAAGTTCAGGTTCTCCCCCGATTGCAGCGTCCTGGGATTACGCTAGAGTATAGGGTGTTGAGAGCACATCTGAGAGACCTGGGAGATCAGATAGCGGATTTTGCCAAGAGGAGTGCGATGGAGAAGCAGATATTGCACTACTGTACTGCGGCGCGCTGGCCGTTGGCGTTAAGTGTGCTGGCGGGTCTGCTGGCGCTGCTGGCTACCGTTGGGCAGATGGCCTTGCTCAGTTGGGTCGTCGCGCGTGTCTTTCTTGGCCATGCTGATCTACAGCGGGTCGGGCTGGCCCTCGCAGCCCTGCTGGTGATCATTGGCTTGCGGGCTGGCCTGGTCTGGCTGCGCGAATTCAGCGCGCGCCGGGCCGGCCATCGGGTCAAGAGCGAGATGCGACGCCGTCTCTTCGCGCATCTTTTGCTCCTCGGCCCTCTCTTTGTGCGTGGCGAGCGCAGCGGTGAGCTGGTTGCCACACTGAATGAGGGCTGTGAGCGCCTGGAGACTTACGTGGCTCGCTACCTGCCACAGGCCGTCTGGAGCCTGGTTATTCCGCTCCTCTTGCTGGTCATTATCTGGCCACTTGACCATCTCAGCGCCATCCTCTTGCTGATCACTGGCCCTGTCATTCCTATCCTGATGATTGCGGTGGGCAGCTATTCCCAGAAACATATCCAGCGCCAATGGACGACTCTGGCGCGACTGAGCGCGCACTTTCTTGATACCATCCAGGGCCTGGTGACGCTCCATCTCTTTGGGCGCAGCGGCGCCCAGGAAGCGCACGTGGCCCGCCTGAGCGATGAATATCGCCGTCGCACCCTCAGAGTGCTGCGCTACGCCTTCCTCTCTGGCGCGGTCCTGGAATTCATGACCATGCTGGCCATTGGCCTGATCGCTGTCTTCCTGGGTGTGCGCCTCATCAATCGAGAAATACCCTTTGAGCAAGCCTTTCTGGTCTTATTGCTGATACCCGAATTCTATCGCCCGCTGCGAGAGTTGGGCACCCAATATCATGCTGGTATGGAGGGACGTGTTGCGGCTCAGCGCATGCTAGAGATCCTGGCCAGCGTACCGCCGGTCCACGAACCGCGAGAGGCGTCGCTGTCGCTGCCGGCGGCCCCTTTGACGCTCACCTGCGAGCAAGTGACCTGTCGCTACTCCGACAGCGAGCGCCCGGCCCTGCACAATGTGAGCTTTACCCTGCCCGCGGGCTCCTGCACGGCGCTGGTTGGGCGCAGTGGGGCGGGCAAAAGCACGCTGGTCAATCTGCTGCTGCGCTTCATGGAGGTTGAGAGTGGGGCCATTTTGGTCAATGGGCTGCCCCTGGATCGCCTGCCGGCGGATCTCTGGCGGGAGTACGTAGCGCTGGTGCCGCAGCGTCCCTACCTCTTTAGTGGCAGCGTGCGCGACAACATTCGTCTGGCGCGTCCTGGGGCCAGCGACGAAGAAGTAGAGCGCGCCGCCGAGCTGGCGGGAGCGGCGGACTTCATCCGCGATCTGCCGGCGGGCTATGACACCGAGGTAGGCGAGCAAGGTCTGCGACTGAGCGCCGGTCAGCTTCAGCGCCTGGCCCTGGCACGGGCCTTCTTAAAGCAGGCGCCGCTACTGATCCTGGATGAGCCAACCTCTAGCCTTGATCCCGAAAGCGAGGCCCTGTTGAGTGAAGCTCTGGCTCGTCTGCGCTGCCGGTGCACGGTTCTGGTCATTGCCCATCGCATCAACACAGTGGCCGCTGCCGATCAGGTGCTGGTGCTCGACGGTGGGCGCCTGATCGAGTCAGGCCCCCCTGCAACCCTGCTGCAACAACCCACGAGCGCCTTTGCACAATTGATGACGGCCCGGCTGCAAGAGGCTGGGGCCGGGTCCGGGAAGGAGGCCGAGGCTTTATGACCACCAAGCGACCATCGATGAGAACGGCCTGGCGTCTGCTGGCCTTTCTCCGTCCTTTTACTCCTCAGATCATCGTGACGGTGCTCTTGGGTGGCGTCATGGTCGTGGCCAATATGCTCTTGTTGAGCATGGCCTCCTACCTGATCGCTGGGGCGGCCATCGTGACCATGATTGTCTTGCTGAGCATCCCCATTACGATCGTACGCTTGATGGGTCTGGTGCGAGCCGCTGCCCGCTATGGCGAGCGTTTGCTTTCGCATAATGTCACCTTCCGTCTGCTGGCGCATATCCGCGTGGCTATCTATCGCCGATTGGCTCCCCTGGCGCCGGCGCGCCTCTTCCAGTTGCGCAGCGGTGACCTGCTGGCGCGCCTGGTCTCCGACGTTGACGAGCTGCAAAATCTCTACTTGCGTGTGGTGGCGCCGGTCCTGGTGGCGGTGCTGGTCACGGTCATCACCTGCTGGCTCCTGGCGATTTTCAACACGGTCCTGGCCCTGGCGGCCCTCTTCTTCCTGCTCATCACCGGTCTGGGGCTGCCTCTGCTAGCCCTCCGCCTGACGCGCGGCCTGGGGCGTGAGCAGCTGGCGCTGCGTGGCCGGGTCAACGTGCACATTGTGGAGAGCCTGCAGGGAATGAGCGATCTGCTGGCCTACGGACAGGCGACGCGACGGCGTGAGCAGCTGGCTTCCTGGGAGCGACGGCTCGACCGTCTCCAGCGTCGGCTGGCTCTGGCTGGTGGCCTGCAGGAAGGACTGCAAGAGCTGCTGACGGGCCTGGCGGTCTGGTCTATCTTGCTGCTCGCTATTCCTCTGGCGGCGACCAGGCAGATCAACAGCGTCTACCTGGGCTTTCTCGCCATGCTCGTGCTGGCGGCCTTCGAAGCCATCACACCGCTGGCTCAGGCTTTCGGACAGCTCGGCCACTCGCTGGCTGCGGGCGAGCGCCTCTTTAGCATTATCGACACTCCGCCCGCTGTCAGCGATCCAGCGCAGCCGGCGCCCATACCAACCACCAGGTCGCTGGAGCTGGCCTTTGAGGATGTCACCTTCCGCTACGAAGAGGAAGGGCATCAGGTCACCCTGGCGAACATCTCCTTCCGTGTGCCGGCTGGGGCGCGCGTGGCCATCGTCGGCCCGAGTGGAGCCGGCAAAAGCACCTTGCTCCGCCTGGCCATGCGCTTCTGGGACCCACAGGAGGGGCGCATTCTGCTGGCGGGCCAGGACATTCGTTCCTTTGCCCTGGCTGATCTGCGCAGCCTGATGGGCGTGGTAACGCAAGATACCTACCTTTTTAACGACACCATTCGTGGCAATCTCCGTCTGGCGGCACCCTCCGCCACAGAAGGACAGCTCTGGCGGGCCCTGGAACTGGCCCAGCTTGACGACTTCGTACGCCAGTTGCCCGCCGGTCTCGACACCTGGGTCGGCGAGCAGGGCCTCAAACTGTCTGGCGGCGAGCGCCAGCGCCTGGCCATTGCCCGCGCCCTCCTCAAGGATGCGCCGCTGCTCTTGCTCGATGAAGTTACCGCGAACCTGGACCGTCTTACCGAGCAGGCGCTATTTGAGGCACTGGATATGTTGATGCAAGGTCGCACGACGCTGCTCGTGACCCATCGTCTCCTGCACATGGAGCGGATGGATGAAATTCTGGTCGTAGATGGAGGACGCATTGTTGAGCAGGGCAGGCACGAGCACCTGCTGGCGCTTGGCGGCCTCTATCGACGTTTGTGGGAAGTGCAAAACGCTCTGCTGCCTGTGGCCTGAGTGAGCAGTACTCAATCCTGGTTGGAGGCCACAGCGCCGCAGCGGTGGCGTTTCGGTTAGTTCGTGGGAGGTTTGGTCTGCATATGGACCTATCGACCATCTTATCGCGCGTACAATTCGCCTTCACCGTAGGCTATCACTATATCTTTCCCCAGATCACGATGGGGTTAGCCTTCTTGATCGTGCTCTTAAAGACGCTCTACTTGATCAAGAAGGACGAGCGCTACAATATCAGCGCTCGCTTCTGGGCCAAGATTTTTGCCACCAGCTTTGTGCTGGGCGTGGTCACCGGCATTCCGATGGAGTTCCAGTTTGGCACCAACTGGGCGCGCTTCTCCGCCTACGCCGGTGACATCATTGCCCAGACCCTGGCGATGGAGGGGGCCTTTGCCTTCTTCCTGGAGTCGGCCTTTCTCGGCGTCTTTCTCTTCGGCGAGAAGGTTTTCGGGCAGAGAGTGCACTGGCTGGCAGCCGTCATGGTCTGGTTGGGCACCTGGGCCTCTGGGGCCTTCATTGTGGCCTCCAATGCCTGGATGCAGCACCCCGTTGGCTACACCATTGCCGGCAACCGTCTGCACATCTCCAACTACTGGGAGGTGCTGCTCAATCCCTGGATCTTCCCCCAGTACCTGCACACCATGAGCGGGGCGGTCATTACCGGGGCCTTCATCATGGCCGGCCTGGGAGCCTACTATCTGCTGGCCAGGAGCCACGTTGACTACGGGCGCATCTTTGTGACCCTGGGCGTCATCGTCGGCCTCATTGCCAGCGTCATCCAGCTCTATCCCAGCGGCGACCTGGAGGGCCAGCAGGTGGCGAAATACCAGCCGGCCAAGCTGGCGGCCTTCGAAGGTCTCTTTCATACCGAGCAGGGGGCCGGGATTGTCATTCTCGGTCAGCCCAATACAGCGACCGGCCAGCTTGACAACCCGCTGATTGTGCCCAAAGTGCTCAGCTTCCTGACCTATCGCCGTTGGGAGGCGGTAGTCAAGGGTCTGGACGCTTTTCCGCCGAATCAGCGCCCCGATTCGATCGAGCTCCTCTACTACAGCTATCACATCATGGTCGGCCTGGGCACCTTCTTCATCCCGATCATGGGAGTAGCCTGCCTGCTCTGGCTCTGGAAGCGGCGTCTCTTCACGACGCGCTGGATGCTGTGGATCTTGATGCTGGCGACGCCGTTCCCGATCATTGCCAATACCGCAGGATGGTTCACGACCGAGTTGGGCCGCCAGCCGTGGATCATCTACGGGCTGTTACCCACGGCGCAAGGCTCGTCGGCCAACCTTTCGGCGGGCAATGTGCTCTTTACCCTGCTCGGCTTTGCCGGCATGTACCTGTTGCTCGGTCTGCTCTATGTGGTGCTCTCGGTCACAGAAGCCCTCAAGGGGCCTGAGAGCGGCGAAGGTGAGGAGGCCGAGGGTGCGGAAGAGGGCGGTCTGCCTGGCCTGGCCACCGGTACGGTGGCAGAAGGTTGAGCTGAGTGAGGGAGGTCAAGGCTGATGGCAACACTCTGGTTCATTCTTGTCGCCTTTATGTTGACAATGTACGTCCTGCTGGACGGCTTCGACCTGGGCGCCGGCATCATTCACTTGATTGCCGCCCGCACCGACCAGGAGCGGCGCCTCATTCTGCGGGCTATTGGCCCGGTCTGGGACGGCAACGAGGTCTGGATTATCGCCGCTGGCGGTACCCTCTTCTTCACCTTCCCGGTGCTCTACGCCTCCAGCTTCAGCGGCTTCTATCTGCCGCTCTGTATTGTGCTCTGGCTGCTGATGTGGCGTGGCGTCTCCATCGAGCTGCGCTCGCGCGTGCCCAGCCCTGTCTGGGCTTCTTTCTGGGATGGCATGTTCTTCATCGGTAGCACGCTGCTAGCCATCTTCTACGGCGCCGCCCTGGCGAACGTGATCCGCGGCGTGCCCCTGGATGAACATGGCGTCTTCTTTGAGCCGCTGTGGACCGACTTCAACCCCTTTAGCAAGACGCCCGGCATCCTGGACTGGTACACCATCTTGATCGGCCTGATGGCCGCCAGCACCCTGACCATGCACGGCGCCGCCTATATTGCGCGCAAGACCGATGGTGTTCTCAACGCGCGCGCGCGGCGTATCCTGCGCATCAGCTGGCCGATTACCATCCTGCTGACTGTGGTGAGCACGATCGCCACCTTTGCTGTGCAGCCGCAGATCTACGCCAGCTTCAATGCCCGGCCCTGGGGGGCCATCTTCCCCCTGGTGGCCTTCGTCGGTCTGCTGGGCGTGGGCCATTTCGCCTTCCGCAATCGGGATCTGGCGGCCTTCTTCTCATCCTGCGCCTTCATCGCTGGTATGCTGGCCAGCTCGGCTTTCGGCCTCTATCCCGATGTGCTGCCCGCCGTTAATCCGGCCCATAGCCTGACCATTGACAACGCCTCTGGCAGCCCCTACGGGCTGACGGTTGGCCTGGTCTGGTGGCTCATCGGCATTCTCCTCGCCGTGATTTACTTCGTCTTTACCTACCGGCTCTTCTGGGGGAAGGTGACAGCGAAAGGCGAGTACGGCGGCTACTAGTCCCTGGTTGGTTGGGCGAGGCGAAGACAAAAGAGCAATTGGCCGTCGCGCGGCTGAGTATAAGGCGCTGGCTTTGCTGGGGCAGAACCCTGGTGGGGCCAGCGCTGTGCTATACTGTACTATCCAGGCCAGCCGAAGTTGCGGACTGCCCTATCTGTCGCTCGCTCTGTTGCCAGCTGATCGCTGGCTGGTGAAGGCGAGCAATACAGCGGCAGCGACAACTGCCCGGAGATGGAGGGAACATGCTCAGCAGCGCCCAAGACTACCGCGCGATCTGGGAGCAATTCGTTCTGCAGGGTCGTTTGCACGAGGAACTCCTGCCGCCGGCTCTGGCGCAATCCTGGCGGCGCTGCGCGGCGTTGGGCCTCGATCCCTATGGCCAGCCACCAGCGCCTGACCCCGGTTCCACGGCCTCGCAACCGCTCTCGCGCCGCTTGCTGGCTCTCATTCGGCCAGCGATGGAGGACCTCTATCAATTCATCGAAGGATCGGACTCGCTGGTCATCTTTGCCAATGCCGAAGCGCGCATCATTGAGTTGATTGGCGACCCTGAAGCGCGCACCCGGCTTGAGCCGTTAGGGATGCGTGTCGGGACGCTGTGGAGCGAAGAGCAACAGGGGGCCAATGCCCTGGCCCTGGCCCTACAGGAGTCCTTTCCCATTCAGCTAGAGGGCGCCATGCACTACCGTGCCGCCCTGCACGCCCTCTACACCGCTGCTGCACCGGTGCACGATCCCCTTGGGCAAGCGGTCGGCGTCCTGGCTGTGGCTGGTCCCTGTGAGCGCAGCCATGCCCATACCCTTGGGATGGTGGCCGCCGCGGCCCAGGTCATCAGCGGTCAGCTTCAGATGCAGGTCTGGCTCGGCAACACCAACGAACTGCTCGCCGAGCTGAAAATTATTCTGCAAAGCCTGCCGGAGGGCATCCTGTTGCTACGGCGCGACGGTGTGATCTCCCAGATGAACGGACCCGCCGGCTCCTTGCTGGGACTGGTGCCAGCGCGCGTGATGGGGCGACGCCTGCGCGACGTACTGCCGTTGCCCGCCCTGCTCCAGCAAGCGCTCGCCTGTCAGCAGCCCTTGAACGAGGAAGAAATCGTCTTTGAGACGACGCGGGGCCGGGTGACCTGCCTCTGTTCGCTCAAGCCCATCGCGCTCACGGCGGGCGAACCCGAGCCGGCCCTTGGGCGTCTGACGGTGGGCGGTGCGTCTGGTGGGCCGCTGATCTCCGATGGCTTTGTGCTCATCCTGCGCAGCATCGAGCGCGTGCAGAAGCTGGTGAACAGAATGACCGGAGCGCGGGCGCGCCTGACCTTTGCCAACGTCGTAGGGCGCAGCGCCCCGCTGCAAGAAGCCCTACGCCTGGCACGCCTGGCCTCGCATAGCAATTCCACGGTTCTCTTGCATGGCGAGACTGGCGTTGGCAAAGAAATCTTCGCTCAGAGCATCCACAACAACAGTCCCCGGGCCGACGGCCCTTTCGTCGCCATCAACTGCGCCGCCATTCCACGCGAGCTGATCAACACCGAACTCTTCGGCTACGAAGGGGGCTCCTTCACCGGTGCCGACCGCCAGGGGCGCTCAGGCAAGTTTGAGCAGGCGCACGGCGGTACGCTCTTCCTCGATGAGATCGGCGACATGCCCCTGGACCTGCAGACAACCCTGCTGCGGGCCATTGAGACACGAACTATCGTGCGCATCGGTGGGCAGCGCGTCATCCCCATCGACGTGCGCATCATCGCAGCGACTCATAAGGACCTGCGTGAAGAGGTCCGGCGCGGAACCTTCCGCTCCGACCTCTACTATCGCCTCAATGTCCTCTCTATTCATATCCCGTCCCTGCGCGAGCGCCTGGAGGATCTGCCCCTGCTGGTTGAGCATTTTCTCCAGCGGCAGAGTCGGACCCTGGGCCGCTCCTTTGGCATCACGCCGGAGGCGCTGGCCCTGATGGAGCGCTATAGCTGGCCAGGCAATGTACGCGAGCTAGAGAACCTCCTGGAGCGCCTCACCTATCTGGCGCGCTCCGATACTATTACTGTGCAGGACCTGCCGCCAGAGATCCGCCAGGCTGCCGAGACGGAGCCGGCGAGCGCGGCCTCCTCTGCATCCTCCGCGGGGCCGTCTCTTGTGGAGCAGTCGGACCAGGATCAGGCAGACGGGAATGGCTGGCAAGCGGAGCCAGTCATGCCAGGGCTGCATCCGCTCAAGGAGCGCAGTCGCTCGACCGAGGCGAGCGCCATTCTGCAGGCGCTGGAGCACTGTCATGGGCACCCGGGCGAAGCTGCGCGCCTGCTAGGCATTAGCCGTACGACCCTGTGGCGCAAGATGGTGCGCTATGGCCTGCGCCCCACTCCCAGCTCCTCCTCGTTCCCGGCCTCTGGCCCGAGTGAGGCGTTGCCATCATGAAACAGGGTATGTTTCAATAATGAAACTGAGCCAGAAAGATGTTGCAATGATGCAACGCCATCTTGGAAGCGGCGAAGGGAAGGTGTGTGTGCGGTGGCCTGCCGGAAGCGCCTCCCGTTGCGCGAGGGGAGGCTGGCACGAATCTTGCATGTCTTAGGGAATAGACAGGCAAAGCCAGAGGCTCTCATCTGTAGCGAGCGGGGGGCAGGCGGGCGCGGGCGCCTGCCGGACCGAGCGGATATGCTGATATGCTGAACAAGGCCATCGGAGGCGGAGGAAGATCTCCGTGGGCGATGGTGGACCGGCGGGCGGCTCTGGAGTGAGAGGGAGTGCGGGTGAGGCAGGGGGGCAGAGCCGCTGTTTGAGGTCAGAGGAGGGCAATGGAGCGGCCCTCGACTTCTGGGAAAAGGAGGCAGCATGAAGAAGCTCATCAACAGTCCAGAGACGGTCGTCAAAGAAGCGCTAGAAGGCATGGCTGCCATGCATCCCGAGCTGATCCGCGTTGATCTGGAGAATCAGATCATTGTGCGGGCAGACGCACCGGTGCGCGGCAAAGTAGGCGTTGTCTCGGGAGGGGGCAGCGGTCATGAGCCGATGCATGGGGGATTTGTGGGGAGAGGCATGCTTGATGCAGCCTGTCCTGGTGCCATTTTCACTTCGCCGGTTCCCGACCAGATTCTGGCGGCCATGCGAGCTGTCAATGGTGGAGCTGGTGTCTTCCAGATCATCAAGAACTACACTGGTGACGTCCTCAACTTTGAAATGGCGGCGGAGCTGGCCCAAGCTGAAGGCATCGAAGTCGCCAGCGTCATCACCAACGATGACGTTGCCGTCGAGGACAGCCTCTACACCGCCGGTCGGCGCGGCGTCGGAGTCACCGTACTCCTGGAGAAGATCGTGGGGGGTCTGGCCGAGAGCGGTGCCTCGCTGGAGCAGGTAGCGGCCCTGGCCAAGCGTGTCAACGAGCAGGGGCGCAGCATGGGCATGGCCCTGACCTCCTGCACAGTTCCCGCCAAGGGTACGCCCACCTTTGATCTGGGCGAGGATGAGATGGAGATCGGCATTGGCATCCACGGTGAGCCAGGGCGCCGCCGTGTCAAACTGGCCCCGGCTGCCGACATCGTGGAGATGCTGGCCAATCCTATCATCGAGGACCTCGGCCTGAAGGCCGGCGAGCGCGTGCTGGCCTTTGTCAATGGCATGGGGGGCACGCCTTTGATCGAGCTATACATCGTCGCTCGCGAACTGGCGCGTATCCTCAAGGGGCGCAACATCACCATCGCCCGCTCCCTGGTAGGCAGCTATATCACCTCGTTAGAGATGGCTGGCTGCTCCATTACGCTGCTGCGCGTCGATGACGAGATGCTGCGCTACTGGGATGCCCCTGTGCTGACTCCAGCCCTGCGCTGGGGGATCTGAGCCGGGCTGAAGCCGACGGTCGCCCTGTCTTCGTTCGCTGACTTGCCTCACTTGTTCGTCCGTCCAGGCTGGCCTGGCGCAGCTGACAGGCAAGAGCAGGGCAAGGGTCACTTGCTAGCGCCCACCCTTTGCCCTGCTCTGCGCCTCACTCTGTCGCTGTCGCCAGCGGCTTAACCTCATCGTCGGCCTGGACTGGAGTCAAGCAGAGCAGGCAGAGGACCAGGCAACGCGTCCGTCGCGCTCGCCATTATCCTATTTGGTGAATGACGCTCGCGCTGTCAGGCGACCCGCACCCGCACCCCAACACTACGGAGGAGAGCAGGCTATGCCAATCACAACAGAGGATGTCTTACGCTGGATAACGCAAGCGGCCCAGGTTTTTCACGAGCAGCGTGATTATCTCACCCAGCTTGACGCTCCGATCGGCGACGCTGATCATGGCGTCAACATGGATCGCGGTTTCCGCGCCGTTCTCGACAAGCTACCCTCACTGAGCGGCATGGATATCGGTTCCATCTTGAAAACCGTTGGGACAACCCTGGTCTCGACGGTCGGTGGCGCCAGCGGCCCGCTCTATGGAACGGCCTTTCTGCGCGCCGGGATGGTGACCGCTGGTAAGCATGAGCTGGACGAAGCGGACGTTATCGAGATGCTGCAGGCGGCTCTGGATGGGATCAAGGCCCGCGGCAAGGCTCATACCGGTGAGAAGACGATGGTCGATGCACTGGAGCCAGCGCTGGCGGCGGCCCGCAAGGCTCAGGAGCAGCACGAGGGCCTGGCCGTGCTGCTGCGCCGCGCCGCTGAAGCCGCTGAGGAGGGCATGAAGGCTACGATCCCCATGCTGGCTACCAAGGGCAGAGCCAGCTACCTGGGCGAGCGCAGTATCGGGCATCAGGACCCAGGCGCGACCTCTAGCTGGCTGCTACTGAAGACGCTTGCCGAGGTTGCTGACTGAGCCAGAGCCTCCACGTCTGCTTGAGCATCGCTGTTTGCCTGCTTGTCTGCCTGCTTGTCTATCTGCCAGCCACCTGTCTCTCTGCGTAAGAGGGAGCCAGGGGCGGGCTGGAGGGGGACAGG
>NZ_JADGIA010000052.1 GCF_019683635.1 Thermogemmatispora sp.
CATGGCCGGGAAGAGCGTGAAGATGTCGATGTGCATCTCTGTCCTACCTGAAGGCTTTGTGTTAAAATAGCACTGACACCGAACGTTGACAATCCCCGGTGGGGAGCTGTGCCAACCTGCCCCTGCCGGCCCCGCTCTGTACCCAGATACATGCCTTGTCTCTGTCTTTGTCGGAGCCTGCCATGTCCCGATCCCTGATGCAGCACTTCAAGGACTTGCATGGCCAACTTGTGATTCTCATCGGGAGCGCAATCCGCCTCCTGGGTGGGGAGGCCGGCCTCTTTGTGGTGGCCAACGAAGCCTTCGACCCCCAGAGCAGCGAAGAATATACCGTCTATCAGATCAACGAGGCAGCAGTGGCGAGCCTGCTGGAGCACATCCAGCGCGGCTCGTTGCCCACACCAGCCCGACCGTTTGTGGTCGAGCGCCTGCCTCCCTCGCTGCTGGACGAGCTGGACCTCTTTGCCGATTTCATTGGCCCTGACGCTGACCCCGAGAGCCTCACCTCCCAGGCCCGTAGCGGCCAGCGCCTCGACAGCTCCAGCCCTGGCCAACGCCGCCAGACCCGGGAGTATGAGCGCTGCTCGTTGATTCTCCACGACCAGAGCGGCCTGGTGGGAACGCTGCACTACCTCCGCCCCGCCGAAAGCAGCTCTTGCCTGGAGAACGATCAGATCCGCTTCGCACTCTTCCGCGCCCAACTGGCCGCCAGTATGCGCTTCGCTCTCAAGGCGCAATCGCTGGTACGCGAGCAGGAGCGCCTGGCCGCTATTTTCCAGTACAGCACCGATGGCATCCTCACCGTCGACCACGCCTTCCGCATCATCGATTTCAATCCGGCGATGGAGCGCCTGACAGGATGGCGTGAAAGCGAGGTGCTGGGCCGCTTTTATTATGATGTGCTGCGCCCCAAGGACCGGCAAGGGAACGATCTGGGACTGGAGAACTCACCCATCCTCCAAGCCTTTGCAGGCAAGCCCGTGGTCAACCGCGAGATCCAGATCACGGCACGCGATGGCCAGCGCTTCAGCGTGAGCGTCTCGGCCTCCTGCGTCCACTCGGCGCGCGGCGAGCCGATGAACGGTATTCTGACCGTGCGCGACATCAGCCGCGAGCGCGAGCAAGAAGAGCAGCGCTCAATGTTCATCTCGGTCATCTCCCACGAGCTGCAAACGCCGATCGCTATCATTAAAGGCTACGCTTCCACGCTGGCCCGCAGCGACGCCAGTTTTGACCGCGAGACACTGCGCGCGCGCCTCCTCGCTATCGAAGAGGAGGCCGATCGTCTCAATAAGTTGGTCGGGAATCTCCTTTACGCCTCGCGCATTGAAGCTGGTGGCCTGCATATGGAGATCGCTCCCCTGGATCTGGAGCCACTGATTCGGGGCGTAGTGCGACGCTTCCAGGCCCGCAGTGCCGATCTCGACATCAAGGTGCAGCTCCCGCCCAACCTGCCGCTGGTCATGGCCGACCGCGACCGCATCGAGGAGGTGCTGGAGAACCTGCTGGACAACGCACTTAAATATTCGCCACGGCAGCGCACAGTCACGGTGAGCTGCTCCACCGTGGGCGATGAGGTGATCGTGAGCGTCAGCGATCAGGGAATGGGCATCTCGCTGCGCGATCAGGAGCGGCTTTTCCAGCGCTTCCAGCGCATCAATCACCCGTCGACGTCTGGACGCCCGGGCGCCGGCCTCGGCCTCTATATCTGCCGCGCTATCATCGAGGCTCACGGAGGAAGGATCTGGGTAGAAAGTGCGCTCCATCAAGGCTCGACATTCTCGTTCAGCCTGCCTCGCAAGGAGAAGGCGCAATTGCCTATGGTGGTGTTTTAAAGATGGAGAAGGAAAATTTCGATCATCGTGATATCACCATTCTCATTGTTGACGATGAGCCGCGTATCCGCGATCTTGTGCGTATGAATCTAGAATTAGAGCACTATCACGTGTTGGAGGCCAGTAGTGGAGAGGAGGCCCTGAAGCAACTGCGCGAAAACCTGCCTGACCTCATTGTCCTTGATGTGATGATGCCAGACATGGATGGCTTTGAGACTCTGCGCCAGATCCGCGAGGTCTCGACCGTTCCGGTGATCATGCTGACGGTGCGCCAGGACGAACACGACCGCATCCGCGGCCTGGACCTGGGAGCCGATGACTACATCGCCAAGCCCTTCAGTCCACGCGAGCTGCTCTCGCGCATCCGGGCCTTGCTGCGCCGTGCATTCATGCCGCCGCCGGCGCGCAAGACTGAAATTGTTGTCGACAAGGACCTCAAGATCGACTTTGCCAGGCGCGAGGTGATTGTCCGCGGCCAAAAGGTCACCCTGCGTCCCACCGAATACCGTCTGCTCTACCATCTCGTCAACAATGCCGGGCGTCTTCTCACCCATGAGACGCTGCTCTCCAAGGTCTGGGGGCGGGAATACCGAGACGAGGCCCACTATCTGCGGCTTTACATCACCTACCTGCGGCAGAAGATCGAGAAAGACCCTGCTCACCCCCAATACATCTTGACGGAGCGGGGCGTTGGCTATCGCTTCAAGGAACTGGAGGGCTAAGCGACCATGTGCAAACGGGTTCGGGGTAGGCTCTCGCTTCTTCGCAAATGGCTGGGCTTACTGACTCTGCTCCTTACGCTAGCGACTACAGTGAGCGCCTGTGCTCCTTTTGGCAATGCCGCCGCAGTCAAGACACCGGCGTCCGGCGACGCCACCGTCGGCCCGAAGCCGTCGCCGACGCCCCAGAACCTGTCAGTGCTCCTGCAGGCCGAGCGCTTGCTTACAACGGCAGCTCACCCACCGCGTGATCTCTACAGCCTGGTGCAGCGTCTCAAGCTGCACAGCTCGCAGCCGCTGTCGCAGCACGGGCGCAGCACACCGCTCAACGCTCACCTCGGCCAGGAAGACCAGTTCTGGCTTCTCAATCTGGACACGCATCGCTATCAGCGCATTCGGGCCCGGCTGCTCTACCTCACTCCTCATGTGTACATGTACGTCGAGGACGGCCAGAGCGCCAGTCTGACTGCCCTGAAAAGTTCCGCTGACCTCTTCGAAGAGCGCATCTATCCCAGCGAGCACGCCATCTTTGGCAGCGAGTGGCAGCCAGGCATCGACGATGATGTGCACCTGACCATCCTGAACGCTGCGGGCCTGGGCAACGGTGTCGGCGGCTACTTTTCCTCCGCCGACGAGTACCCGACGGCCATCAATCCCTACAGCAATGAGCGCGAGATGATTTATATCGATCTCGACACCATGCTGCCGGGGACAGCCGATTACAACAGTACCCTGGCCCACGAATTTCAGCACATGATTCACTGGCATCTCCATCCCAGCGATCCAGAGTGGATCAATGAAGGGATGTCCTTACTGGCGCAACACATCAACGGCTTCCCCGTGGGCGGCGCCGATGGCGCTTTTCTCTCTCATCCCAATACGCAACTCACCGACTGGAGCGACGATATGCCAGCGGCCTTAGACCACTATGGAGCCGCCTACCTCTTCCTGGCCTACTTCGCCGAGCACTATGGTGGCTACTCTATTCTCAAAGAGCTGCTGAGCGACCCCGCTGATCCCCCCCTCAGCTTTGACCATGTCCTCGCCCGTCATGGTTATAAGGACCGTTTCGCTGACGTAGTAAATAAGTGGTACCTCGCCAATGTCGTTCAGGACTATAGCATCGACAAGGGAGATTACGGCTATGCCACCATCCAGGTCGGAACCCCTGTGCCGTCGCAGCAAGTCAGCAGCTATCCTTTTACCATGCTCAACAGTATTCACCAGTACGCAGCAGAGTACTACACCTTCGAGCCGGCAGGGCAGGCAGCTACCCTGACCCTGACCTTCAAAGGCACACCCACAACTCCCATTATCGCAAACACGCCCTACCATTCACACTATGAGTGGTGGAGCAATCGATATGATAATATGGATAGTACCCTGACTCGCTCCTTTGACCTGAGCGCACTCAAAGGCAAGCACGTCACCCTGCAATTTGCCGCCTGGTTTGATCTGGAACGCGACTACGATTATGCCTTTGTAGAAGCCTCGACCGACGGCATCAACTGGAGAACGTTGCCCGGACGCTACACAACGGCCAGCAACCCCAATGGGGGAAACTGGGGTTATGGCTACACCGGAACCAGCGGCGGAAGCAGTCCGCAATGGGTCGAGGAGCAGATCGACCTGACCCCTTACGCCGGTCAGCGTATCCAGTTGCGCTTTGAGGAGGTCACCGATGACGCGGTTAATCGCCAGGGCTTTGCCCTAGCCTGGATACGTATCCCAGAGCTGCATTTCGAGGATAACCTGGTCAACGACAATGGCTGGGTCAGCCACGGCTTTATCCGCTCGGCGAACGTTCTGCCGGAACACTATAGTGTGCAGGCCCTGATCTATGAGGGTCAGAACTTCAGCGTTCGCCGTTTCCCTGTTGACCTGGCCAGTGGTCAGGCCAGTGTGGCCATCCCGGACTTTGGCAGGAAGGTCAGCCGGGTTGTTCTAGTCATCTCCGCCTGGGCAGTCGCCACTTCGCTCCCAGTCCGCTATCAGCTGACGGCCCGGTTGGGGCTATAAGCCAGCAGCGTGGCCGCAGCGCCGCCCTGTCGCGTCATGCTGGCGGAGACGACAGAGAGGCAGGATGCGCATGTACTACTACCCACTCACCCACTCAGCGATCCAAGCAACACAGCACCTGGTCAGTCAGGGTCAGCAGGGGGCCAGGCGCGCCGCCGAGCGATCACCGGGGACCGCTACCCCAACCGCAACACCCCGAGTGACCAGCCAACAAGCGCAGCCTTCCCCCCGAGCAGGACCTGCCCATCGGGGGCCAGGTCCCCCTGTGCCTGTGGCCTGTGCACCGCACTGCGGCTCGCTCTGCCGTGGATGGAACGCATGGGTAGCGTACAAGCTGCAGCGCTGCCTATCCAGAGCTGTCTGTCTGTAGGCATGGTTTATATCCAAGTTAGTGATCTTGTCTAGAGGGGATGGGAAAGACCTTGAATAAGAAGGAACGTGTTGACGCCGCCTTGCGCGGTAAGCCGGTCGATCGTGTACCGGTGAGTATGTGGGGGCATGACTACGAGCGCGAGTGGAATGTGCAGACATTTGTGGAGGCAATGATTGAGAACTTCACACGCTATGACTGGGACTTTCTAAAGGTGAATCCACGTGCCTCCTACCACGTTGAGGGCTGGAAGGTCCGCGTGCGTCCCTCTGGCGACAAATACAAGCCGCCGATCTTCGAGGATACTCCTATCAAGAGTACCGCAGACTGGAAGCGGCTGCGTCCGCTGGAGCCGACGCAGGGAGCCCTGGCCGAGCAGCTGCGTGCCTTGCAGCTCATTAAATACCATCTCGGGAACGATGCCTACTTTGTACAGACGATTTTCTGCCCACTGGGCGTGGCCAAGTATCTGGCCGGCAACAGCACCGAGGCGGTACTGCATAGCATGCGCGAAGATCGTAAGGCCCTCCATACCGGCCTGCGGACTATCCTGGAAACCTTTATCACCTTTGCCATCGCCTGTATGGAAGAGGGCGCCAGTGGCATCTTCTACGCTACCAATGGCTGGGCCCGCGAGGGTATACTCACCCAAGATCAGTACCGCGAGTTTGGTGAGCAGTATGATCTGGAGTTCCTGGATGCTATCAAGGGACGCAGCAAGTTTACCATTCTGCACAACTGCGGCCCTCGCATCTACTTCGACCTGCTGGCGAACTACCCCGTCCACGCGATCAGCTGGGCCGCCACCCTGGAGGGGAATCCCGATCTGCGTGAGGGAAAACGCCGCTCGGGTAAAGCAGTGATGGGCGGCATCAGCGAAAAGACTGTGCTGCGCACCGGTACCCCCGATCAGGTGCAAGAGGAGGTGCAGAAGGCTCTGGAGCTGACCAACGGCGAGCACTTTATCCTGGCTCCAGGCTGCGCCGTTCCCCCCGATGTCCCACCCGCAAATTTGGAGGCTGTCCGACGGATGCTGTCTTGACACATGTCAAGGCATTCGCTATACTGCCACGATAAGGAGCGGCGCAACCTGTTCCCTTTACAGGAAGAGGTTTCGCGCTGCGTCAATGCTCTGGCAGGTATCAGTACGCGGCGCGACTCTCTCAGGTCGCGCCCAATTCTTTTGTTGCTGGCTGGCTGGCCAGGATACGCACGCGACAGTCAGCAGCAGCATTCGTAGCAAGGAGGAGTGGGGCGAAGTTGCGATGGCATAGAGAGGGAACAGCTCGGGGCTGGGACCGCTATCAGCACTATCGTACGCTGCGCGCGTACTCAGCCGGAGGCGTGGTCTTCCGCCTGGTTCCTGTACCAGCCCCGCTAGCTCAAAGGCAGCAGCAGTTACAGCAGCAACAACAGCACTACGCCAGACAGCGATCCGTTCAGGGGAAAGCAGTACGCAATTTCAGGGGGCTGGTTGGAAGCGAAGGAATGAGCATTGAGGTGGCCCTTGTCGGTCGTAGCCACCCGGGGATCTGGGTCCTGCCGAAAGGGACGCCACACGCTGGCGAGACGATCGAGCAGGTAGCCTTGCGCGAGGTACAGGAGGAGACGGGCCTGCAAGTGCGCCTGATCGCCTACATCGGCACGATCTCGTATCGCTTCGTGCGCGACCATATCCGCTATCATAAGCAGGTGCGTCATTTCCTGCTGGAGGCCATCGGTGGCGATATCACGCTGCACGATCACGAGTACGACCGTGTGGGCTGGTTCTCCCTGGGTGAGGCCTGCCGTCTCCTGACGTACCAGAACGAGGTCAATATTCTCTACCAGGCGGAGGCTATTCTGCAGCGCTGGCTACAACAGCGGCACCGGCAGGAAGGATCTTGTTAGCCCTATGCAACAGCAACAAGAGCACGTGCGCTATTCCCTGTTTCGGCGGATCTTCTTCCCCTACAGCGGCGGAGAGGCGCTGACGATCAAACAGAGCCTGCGCATCATCATCGCCTGGGCACTGGTTGTCCCCGTGTCCATGACGCTGCTGACGCTCGTCCTGTCCCTGCTCCTCGGTTTCTCTCCGCAACATATCACTCTACTGGTACTCATTACGTTCTTATCAGGTGTGATGGTCTTCGGCCTCTTAAGCCTGGTCGTCATCTCCACGAACAATCGAGCCGCCCAGCTTCGCCAGGAGCGGCAGGCTCGTTTAAGCCAGAGACGCCAGACAGCAGAAGAAGACCGTGGAGGTAGGTATGGATCTTAGTGTTGAGGGCAAATCTGAGCGCATTCCTCCCGGCTCGCACATTTGCCAGCTCTACCGCAAAGTGTCGGAGATTCCTGGTGTGACAGCGCGCCTCCTCCGAGTCGGTCTGACGGCCTCGGAAAAGTGCCTCTTCGCCGCCGCGCCCGCCCAGGTTCAGGAGCTGCGAGAGGAATTAGCCAGTCTGAACGTCGATGTCAATGCCGCGCTCGCCAGCGGACAACTGGTCTTGCACGAGGAGCGGGAGAGCTTCCTCGCCAATGGCTCCCGCTTCGATCCCTATTTCCTGCTCTCCTCTCATCAGACTTTCATCGCCCAGGCGCTGCGCGAAGGCTGGAAGGCCGTGCGCATCTCAATTGACATGAGCTGGCTCACCAGCGACGCGGCGACCCCGGAGCAGATCCTCAAGTATGAAGCAGCCTCTGATGCCGTTTTCACATTCCAGAATGCGCCCATCATCGCCCTGATGCACTATGACCATAACAAGCTGATGCCCGGCCTGGTGGCCGAGCTGCTCAAGCTGCATCCTATCTCCGTGGTCGGGAAATATATCAAACGCAACCCTTACTATCTGAACTCGGAGCAATACATGCTCAAGGTACTGCGCATGAGCCGCGACAAGGACCAGGGACGAGCAAGCTCCTAGTTCTGAAGGTGTCACAGACGTCCAAGAGAGAGGAGATAACATAACACAGAAGAAGAGAGACCGGCAGGAGGCTGCACTGAGGCAGGCGAGACAAGAAAGGGAAGCCGGGCCAGGGAAGAAGGTCTTCAGCAGTGATCGGAAGAGATAGCAGCAGCCGGCACTGCTCCGCCCATCTATCCTTCCCTGCCCGGCTTGTTGGTGCGCAGCTCCCCGGCCCGGCCTGACTCCCGCGCCAGGCACTTCAGGCAGCCCGGTCAGCTCAGCTGAAGAGGCTGCCCAGACCGCCAAAGTTGCTGGTGCCTCCAGCCTGGGGAGACCCCTCATACTGCGGTGGATGGTACGTCATGGACTGAATTCCTACCCGGCCTGGACCAATGAAGCGATTGAGCGTGATCGAGGCACCCGCCACAAACCCACCAATCGCCCCCAGAATACCCCCGACACGCTGCGAGCCAGCCACGGTCGTCACGGTCATCTGGACCGAAGGATCTTTCCAAAGCCAGGCTCCCGGCTCGATATCCAGCGCCTCACCCGGTGCGAGCATCTTCTCGAAGACATTGCCGTAGCCGTGAAGCAACAAGACCCCTTCGCTACCAACAGCAGTAAAACGATCGATAAAGAAGCCTGTACGGCTAAACAGGATATTGGAGATCCCCTGAACAAAGGTAAAGTCGTACTCAATATTGCCGGTAGCGACCAGAAACTGGTGCTCGCGCACCTCGACAGTTTGGCCAGGCTGGAGACGGAGCGCCACAATCTGGCCCACCGAGTCCCGCGAGAAGGCGATATTGCCTGGTCCATAAGCCTCCGTCAGGAAAATCTGCAGGCCGGCAAAGAAGCGACGGGCCGCCCCTTTGAGAGACTTGAAGCCAATTTGAACACCAGGATGCTTCCAGAGCAGAATATGGTGCTCGAAGTAGATGGGCATCTGGCTGCCGAGCATGATATCAACGACCGGAACCAGCTCGCCCTCAATGGAAATGCTCATATCGGCTACCTGAAGGGGGCCGCGCGGGTTGTGCAACTCGGCGCGAGGTACAGCATTGCCAAAGGGGCTGCTGCCATACTCCTCGTACTGATTAGGAGGCACAAATCCCCCTTGAGGAGCACTGTAGGGATCACCTGGGGCACCTGGCGGTACAGGGGACCCGGGCGGCGCGGGTGTTCTTCCCGCCGGCTGTAGCGGCATCCCACAGGTACCGCAGAAACGGACCCCATCGGCGACTTGACTTTGACAACGGGGACAGATCATCACCAAATCCTCCCTGGTGGTAGGTTCACAGAGGTCAGGCGAGAGATAACACAAGCCAGCTTAGCCCCGCGTAGGGGGGCGGATTGCTCGTTCCTGCCCGGCCTCTCACAACTCACAAAGAGCATCGCAGCCACAACCGTCGCTGTCCTGCTCCCTCGCCTTCTCTTAGATGAGATTCGGGTCCCTGGCTACGTGTATGCGCCTTCTGCCACACGCCTCTCTGTTAAGTATCAGGTAAAGTGTCAGCTCAGTCGACGGACAGATAGACAGGCAGACAAGCGAGCTGATTACTGACAGCGGGCTACTCACACACGGCTGGTTCTTTTCTTCGCCAGCACCCTCATCCATTGTAGCCACTCTCAGAGCAGCGTCACAGCAAACAAGACCAGGCAGGCAGAGGACACCCCGAATCCACAAAATGGCAAGCTCTCCTCTGAGAAATATAAACGCAGGGAAAGCCGGGGACTCAAGAACGAATTACTGGGCCGGGCCTGTGTGCCAGATGACTAACATATGTGCCCATCCAGTGCAGTTCCCCCAATCAGGTGCAGGGTGGAGGGAGGCCGAGTCAGGAGCAAGAAGGGGAGGTCAAGAACAAGAACGAGAGGAGGAGGAGGTGGAGGAGGAGAGATCGCACCAGCTTCACGGGCACCAGATCCCTCCTTTCTCCAGCTTGGCCTGCCATCAGAGCAGAGCTGAGTCAGAGTCGCACACAATGCCAGAGCATAGCAGGAAGCGGCCAGGTCAGGGCCAGCTCTCTCCAGCCTGGAGCCTGGCGTCGTTAGCGGCGCGAGCGCAAGAGGCGCAAACCGAGCCAGCGCCGACAAAACAAAGGCAAAGAGACCCTCAACCGCGGGCCAACGCGACGCGGGATCAAACAAACAACTGATCTACAGGACCACGAGAAGCCGCTGAGGGTCTCCGCCAGCGACCGCATCTTCAACAGCGACCATCGGCGCGGCACACAGATGCAAGCCAGAGCAGGAAACAGCCCGCCTACCTGGCATGCGGACAGGCAGCGCGCGGCGCGCATTCTTCTGACCGTCAGCCACCAGCTCGCGAGCGCAGCGCCAGGTTCTCATCAGGGTCTCACCGACGGTCAATCAGCCAGCCAACCAACCAACCAGCCAGCCAGTTAAGCGACCAGGGCAGTTGGACTGGATGGAACCGGGCGAGCTAGAGAACGAAGCTGTCAGCAAGCGGGCTGCGGTTGTTCCCATTCTCCCGCTTCTCGTTCAGATTCACCGACTGCTGGCTACCAGTTTGGCGCATAGGCTGAGAGGGGTAACCGGCATTCTGAGCTGCACTCGGCGTCACAGGAGTGCTTTGGAGATTCTGCAAACTCTGCAGAGCGGCCTGAGACTGAGCCATTGGCTGATCAGTAGCCAGCTGAATTGTCTTCCCTTCGATCACCACGGCGATCCCGACGCCGCGGCGCAGATCGGCGAGCTGGCGGCGCAGCTCGCGGTTCTCGGCCTCCAGGGCCTCCATCAATTTCTTCTGCTCCAGCAGCAGCTGAGCGATGCCTTCAAAACCAGCACTAGCACTGCGTTCCATAGCGGACTCCTCCTGCGTACTCCGTGTACCCAACAATTCTAAGAGCAAAGCACCCATCACAAAGCCACGTCCTCCCAACTTAGTTCGTCCCTAGCAAAGGGACGATCCGATCCCAGATGGCAGCCGCGACCTCCTCCTTCGGCATGACTGGCAGCTCCTCCAAGCCGCCATCGGCGTGGAAGATATAGACCTTATTGGTATCGGAGCCGAAGCCACTATCGGGGCGAGTCACATCGTTGGCGACCAGGAGATCCAGGCTCTTCTGCGCCAGCTTCTGCCGGGCGTAGGAGAGCACGTCGTGGGTCTCGGCGGCAAAGCCAACGCGGATCAGGTGGCGTGGGCGAGCAGGCATTTCCGACGAGCGCGAGAGCGACGACCCAGACACCTCTGCCGGCGGGGCTGGCGCCGGGCGGGCCACAGCAGCGGTATCCGTCTGTGCGGCAGAGAGGTGTGCGAGTTCCTGCAAGATATCGGGATTGCGCACCAGGCGCAGCGTCAGCACCTCCTCGGCCTCAGCCTGGGCATCAGCGCGCGCGCCCTCATCGGCCCTAAGCTCCTCCTTCTTGATCTTGCGCGGCGCCGGGGCAGCGGGACGGAAATCGGCCACTGCCGCATTCATCACCAACACATCGGCAGCTGCCACGGCCTGGCGGACAGCCTCCAGCATTTGGAGGGTTGTCTCCACCTCCACAAACTCCGCTCCATAGGGAGGAGTCAGCGCCGTTGGGGCGGAGATCAGCCGTACCTGAGCGCCGCGGGCCAGGGCCTCAGCGGCCAGAGCAAAGCCCATCTTCCCGGAAGAGCGATTCCCCAGGAAGCGGACCGGATCGACTGGCTCGCGAGTACCGCCGGCAGTAACAACGACGCGTCGACCCGCCAGGTCGCCATTACGGCCCAGCAGCCAGCGCACAGCCCCCAGCAGGACGGGTGTCTCTGGCAGCCGCCCGGGGCCGATCGCCCCGGAAGCCAGATGCCCCACCTCTGGTGGGACCACATGGGCTCCGCGCTCGCGCAGCAGGGCTAGATTCGCCTGCGTCGCTGGATGCTCATACATCTCAGCATCCATCGCCGGAGCCAGCAAGAGCGGGGCCCGTGTTGCCAGGGCCACCGCCGTCAGCAAATTATCGGCGATTCCGTGAGCCAGTTTGGCAATCGTATTGGCCGTGGCCGGCACCACCGCCAGCAGCTCGGCAGCGCGCGCCAGCTCAATGTGCAACTCGGCGGCATGTTCTGCCGCCTGCCACAGATCGCTATAGACGGGCCGATGACTCAAAGCGGCGAACGTCAGCGGACGTACAAACTCTTCAGCACGCTCCGTCATGATCACATCGACGAGCGCACCCGCCTGCTGCAACTTACTCACCAGATCAGCAGCCTTATAGCAGGCGATTCCTCCGCAAATGCCGACGATAATACGCCTGTTAAGTAACACTTTCCCTGTTGCCCGTCCGCTCGCTCGCTCACTCATTGTTCCCAGAACTGGCCCGGGTGTACCCGGATAAGAACATTGTTACAATAACATAAGGTGAAAAGTGCGATCAAGCAAGATGCCAAGAAGTACCATGCGCCCCTCTTCGCCTTTATGCCCGATATCCTGCCGTCGTTTCTCGCTGTTCCTTGCTATTCCTTCGCTCTCTGATCTGGTAGATGAGGAGAGCGAAGGGCGCCTCGCGCCATCTGGCGCGGCGTCTCTGGCGGCAATGAATCAGCTGCCGCCAGATCAGCTAGCGCCGCACATCCTTGCGTCTCAGGAAGTAGGCGATCAGCAGGGCGAGAATGACGCTCATCAGCGCCAGGGCAAACCAGGTCAAGAGCAAATGGAAGACTGCTTCAGCCTGGCTATGACCGTCGTAGGTTGGGAAGAGCGTCCCATGATAGGAGAAGCCGTCGGCCCCCAACTTATCGCCATGCAGCCCGATTGAGGAGCCGAGAGCTGCCATCGCCCAGCGAGCGGCAAAGAAGGCTCCCAGAAATTGCAGGAGTGGCCCCTGAAGGGAGAAGATGATTCCCGAGAAAATGACCTGGGGAATGAGCACAATGGGGACGAAGCTCATGGCCCGGTCATTGTTGGGGGCAATAGCCGAGATGGTCAGTCCCAGCATGAGGCCCGCCAGCGAGGTGAGGGCCATAGTAATGTAGATCTCCAGTCCGACAGGCAGGAAGATTCCCTGATGGAAGGGAGCCTTCAGGCTGACCATCACCACCAGCACCAGGCTCTGCAACAGACAGAGCAGGCCCAGCACGGCGATCTTGGAGAACATATATGGGATGATGCCCAGATTCACTGCCCGCTCGCGCCGATAGATGGGTGCCTCTTTGACAATCTCGCGAGCCCCATTGATGCAGCCGAACATGACAGCGGCAAAAGCCATGATGAAGAGGATCTTCTGCGCATCGCCGCCCGAGCCAGGAGTAATATAGTAGTTCAGCGCCTGATCCTCAGTCAGCCCTTTCTGGGCGAGCAGCGCCTGACCCTGGGGCGTCTGCAGAGCATTTATGACGTTCTGACAATCATATTTGTTGCCATTGGGCACGGTGATCGGAATAGCTGGCAGGCCCGACGGCGGCGGATTCGTCTGGCAAGTGACGATGCTGCTCGAATCAAAGGTGCCGTGCCCGGCCAGGAAGAAGAGGATCAGGCCGATCACCGGTGCCTGTAGGAGCAGAATGAGCAGGTTCCCAACGTCGTTCTTAAGCAATTCCAGGTAACGGAAGGAGAGCAGCCAGAACTGCCGCCAGGGATTGCCGCGCTTCGGCGGTTTGACCGCGGCAGTCTGAGCAATCGGCTGATTGAGGCGGCTCGCCGGGCCCGTACTCAGCGGCATGGCCACATACTTCTGGTAATCGGCTGACTGCTTAAAGCGCTCTGCCGCCTGCTGGGGCACGTTGGGATTTTCGTCGGTTGGTTCCAGGAGACTGTAGATTTCTGCGAAGTCGCTGCGCCCAAAAAACTGTTTGGCCTCCTCGGGTGGTCCAAAGTAGGCCAGATAGCCGCCCGGGGCCAGAAAACAAATATAGTCACAGACATTGATATTGGTCGTGGCATGCGTCACCAGAATAATGGTGTGGCCCTTATCGGCCAGGCGACGCAGCAGCAGCATCATCTTGCGGTCTAGTCCGGGATCAAGCCCCGAGGTCGGCTCATCCAGGAAGAAGACGCTGGGATTCGCCAGCAGCTCCATAGCGATCGAGACGCGCTTGCGCTGGCCGCCGGAGAGCCTGCTCACCAGGAGATGGCGTCGGTGAGTCATCTCGACGTCTTCCAGCACCTCTTCGATGCGCCTCTGAATCTGCTCGTGAGTGAAGTCTTCAGGCAGGCGCAACTTGGCGGCATAGTAGAGCACACGCTCTACTGTCAGGTCACGATGGACAATGTCATCCTGCGGAACATAGCCCAGCTGCGTACTGAAGGCGGCCAGGTTCTTGTAGTAGTCTTGCCCGTTGTAGAGGACCAGCCCCTCTTCGGCTGGTCGCAACCCGTTGAGGGCATCCATCAGCGTCGATTTTCCGGCTCCCGAGCCGCCGACAACGGCGACGAATTTACGCGGTGGAATCACCAGCGAGATGTCCTGCAGTAGCAGCATGTGATGCGTGCCGTAGCGCTTCAGATGCAGCGCATCGATGCGAATGCTGCGGCTCTCGTCGTGCTGCGTCAGCTCCGTACCGGTATAGACCAGTTTGAAGGGACCGATGCGAATCTCGTCGCCGGGCACCAGGAGGCGCTGACTCACGCGTTGCCCGTTGACATAGACATGGTTGGTACTGCCAAGATCGACGATGCGATAACTGCCATCGGCCAGGCGCTCCAGGCGAGCATGATGGCCCGAGACCTGGGGATGGCTAAGCACCAGCATGTTATCGCGATGGCGCCCGATCGTGATGACAGGCGCGCCCAGGGGGACCGGATGGATCTCGGGCAGCATCTCCTGTACCTGGCCGCTGCCATCGTTGTAGGCCAGCGTGACCAGGGTACCATGCTCGTCACCAATGCGGAAAATATCACCTCGCTCTAGCGGCTTGCGAAACTGCTCGTCACCGCGAATCCGTTGGCCACGATAGAGCAGGCCGTTGAGCGTTCGCCCGCGCGCCGGATGCGGGTGCACAATATAGGGCTGGTTGCCGTCAAAGACGATCTGGGCGTGGAAGGCCGAGATGATCGGCTCCGCAATGACAATATCGTTGGAGGGATCACGTCCAATGTTAATGACCGGCTTATTGAGTGGATAGACCAGCTTTTCCTGCCGTACGTTGCTGCTGATCTCCAGCGACGGCACGCCCTGGGCCTGGGGAGCCCCTGCACTCCCACCTGCCATCGCTGCCAGCTGGGCCTTGAAGAGTTCGGAATCAACACGCTCAGTTCCCCCTTCACCTGCCACCGGTACCGCTCCGGCGGGCACTGCGCCCGGCCCTGGGACTGGAGTCGCCCCCGGCTGAGGGAGTGGAGTGGGCACCGGCGCCACCACTGGCTGTGGCTGCGGCTGCGGCTGCCTGACCTCCCCAGCGACTGCTCCTCCTTCGCTAGCAACCGGCGAGACTCTCTGAGCGCTTCCACCACTGCCGCCGCTACCTCCCGCTTGCCCTGCCGCTAGTAGAAAGAGAAAGGTAGTGCCCGGCCCAAGCCCAATAGTGTCTCGATCATGTATGGTCTCCCGCTGCACCTGTCGCTGGTTGACGATCAGCGTATTTTGAGGACTCAGCTTCTCGATGATCCAGGTCCCGTTCTCACAGAACAAACGAGCATGTTGACGCGAAACCGTCGGGTCGGAAATCACGATATCGTTGCTCGGCTCGCGTCCAAGGGTAGTGACCGTTTTGGCGATTTGCACCGTCGTGCCCGCCAAGGGGCCAGTCAGAAAACGCAGAGTGGCCAGGCCCGGCGAACTGTTGACAGCATCCATGATCTTCCCCGGCTCCTTCTCTTAACTACTCGATCTCGCTGCAGTCTCTTACTCATTTCTAGATGAACACTCGCCAGCCATTATAGCGGAGCAGACAAAGCATAGCAATTGGCTCCTCCATTAAGGGGTTTCTCCTGGAATAGAGTCGGAAGCCAGGACGAGAGGGATAAAGGCAGTGAACAACACCATCCACGCCTTTGCCAGGTCCCTCACGATCGTTGCGCCAACGCTCCGCAGCCGACTTCCCTAGCTGGCCAGAATGCCCCTCCGACCACATTCATTCATTCACAGGATTGAACGCGGCACTCAGGACATTCTGGAGGAGAATCTGTGCAGCGATGAGGAGAGGATGCCCAGCTACGATCAGCTCCAGAACAGTCGCCGATGCTGGCTAGCCCAAGGACCAGCGATCAAACGGCAAACGGCAGCGCCACACGCCTGTCTCAATCCAGCGACTGCGCCTCTTCCACCACGTAGCCAGCGGCCCGTAGACGCTCTAGCAGCTGCTCACACTGCGCCCGATCGCGCGTCTCCAGCGTCAGCGTCTCTTCGCGCTGCATGATCGGAAGATGGCTTGATATGCGCTGATGACGCACATCGATCACATTGATGCGCATATCGGCGATGATACCCAGGAAGCGCATCAACTCGCCTGGACGATCTTCCAGGCGGGTATGGATCACAAAATAGCGACCGGCGGCGGCCAGGCCATGCTCGATGAAGCGGCCCACGAGGTTGATGTCGATATTACCGCCTGTAAGAGGAACCAGCACCTTTTTGCCCGGCAGCCTGACGGTGCCACTCAGCAGAGCTGCCACGCCGGCAGCGCCCGCTCCCTCGACCAGCATCTTGCAGCGCTCCATGAGGAAGAGGACCGCGCTGATAATCGCCTCATCGTCAACCAGGACCACGTCATCGACCAGGCGCTGGATGACCGAGAAGGTCAGCTCGCCGGGCCGCTTGACCGCGATACCATCGGCCACCGTTGTAATTGCCGGCAGCTCCAGAGGCTTGCCCGCATCAAGCGAGCTGCGGCAGCTAGGGGCACCCGCAGCCTGCACGCCGATAATCGTAATATTGGGACGCAAAGCGCGAGCAGCGATGGCAATGCCAGCAATCAAGCCCCCACCGCCGATGGGGACCAGGATGGCATCGGCATCGGGGAGATCGCTGAGCATCTCCAGGCCGAGCGTTCCCTGACCGGCGATGATATCGGGGTCATCAAAGGCATGGATAAAGGTAGCCCCCGTCTGCTCCCGCAGCTCCAGGCAGCGCTGATAAGCATCATCGTAAGTAAAGCCATGCAGCACCACCTCGGCCCCATAGCCCTGGGTTGCCATCACCTTTGCCAGGGGGGCGGTCTCTGGCATCACAATTGTACAGGGGATCTTATGCTGGGCCGCGGCAATGGCCACGCCCTGGGCATGGTTACCGGCGGAGGCCGCAATCACGCCGCGTTGATAATCTTTCTCGCTCAGGCGTGAGAGCTTAAAGCTCGCCCCACGCACCTTAAACGAGCCAGAGCGCTGCATATTCTCGGCCTTCAAATAGACCTCGGCACCGGTCATCTCCCGGAGCGTGCGCGAGGGGGTTAACGGGGTATGGTGCAGCAACGGTTTCAGGAGCTTATACGCCTCCCAGATATCGGCGATCGTTACGGGGAGAGCTGTAGAGGACGACAGGACAGCAGCAGGAGTGGCTGAAGGCATTCCTCCCCTATCTGCGGGCTCGCCGGTACCGGTGGCATGATCATCGTTCACAACACGCATAGGTAGCGCAGTTCCTTTCACAGAATGTTGGACCTGACCACAGCACTGTGGTTGGTTCCTTCCTTCTCTCCCTGGCCTCTCCTCTCTCCCGACCTTACCTCTGCCCTCAGCGCGGCGTTGCGCTGGAGCGCGAGCGACTGATCTTCTCCCTCACAAGCCCACCGCAGCCTCGCCAGATTGACCGGTCTGCCTGCTTCCTGTCAGCTGTTGACGGGTCAGGCTCGCCTGCCACTCATTTCTCCTCCTCCGAATTGGGGCTATTATAGCGCAGCGCTAGCGTGAAGCGCAAGAGGATAAGAGGGGGGAGAGCCGAGCCTGGCCCAAGGCCCGGCGGCAGCCGGACAGAGTGAGGCGCGGCAGAGGCCCGCTCATCGTCCTTTCACCAGGCTCCAGCCGGCATTGCGAGCGAGCCAGCGAAGAAGCGAGACGAGTGGACCCGTGCCGCGCCGTTCTATAGCGTTACCCTTTAACTGCGGAAGATCTTCACGCGCCGATTAGGCTCCTTGCCCCGACTACGCGAGAACAGGTTATAGCGGCTGGCGAGCTGATGCTGTAGCCGGCGCACATACGCATTAGCGGGGGCCAGCTCGGCGGCAGTCAGCCCATTGTTCAAGAGGCGATGAATAGCGTCCTCTGCCTCCAGGAGCGCGCGCCGAGTCTCTTCATCCTGAGCCAGTCCAGTTAGCGAGCCAGACGAGCCGGAGCCGCCCTCGTCATCCTCCTCCTCGGGGAGGGCAAAGATGCGCGCCAGAGCATGCTGCATCTGCGCCACCGTATTATTCTTCAGAATAATAATCGTCTTCTGATGATCGGCGGCTTGTTGCAAGCGCTCGGGCTGGCGGCGATAGTAATTCTTGAGTGTGATAACGGCATTGGCCTCATGCTCATTCTTCGTAATGATCACCGGCACCCCGAGCTGGCGGGCAGCCTGTTCCAAGCGATCGCGATTGACCCCGAAGGGATAGATGCGGATCGGCTGGGGAGGAGAGGGAGCGACGGCTCGCTGAGCCTCCTCCTCGGTTGCCAGGATCTCCTCCGAGGTCAAAGCTGGCGCGGTATTGCTCAGGGTCATCAGGCCGGAGGGCGAGCGGCGCAGGTTGGCTGCCAGGCCGCTGGGTGCGAGTGCTGGCAGCAGCGACTGCCCGTTGCGGCGCAAAGAATCAGCCGTGGCGACGTCGCGCCAGGTCGCCTGGCCGATTTGGCGCAGATTGTTCCAGCCGCCCGCCGAGCGTTCGAAAGGGAGGTAGCCCCCCTGGCGTCCGGCGAGAGAGCCGGAGCCGCCGCCCCAGGCGGGCAGCTCCATGCCACCGATCGTCACGCGGCGCACCGAGACCCGTCCTGTCTCCTCATCGCGCGTCCGTACTTCGGCAATCACCGGTTGGCCGCGCAAGAGATTGTCCACCGTCTCCGCCACATCGCGATGAACGATCAGCTCCTGCCAGCTCTGCTGCTCCACGACCACATCGAAAGTCGGCGGAGCCTTACGCTCCAGGATGCTCTTCTGTGTATGGCGTCGGCGAGCCTCCTCATCACCGAGCGTCACCGTCTGGATACCGCCCACCAGGTCGGAGAGCGTCGGGTTGACCAGCAAGTTACTCAACGAGTTGCCGTGCGCCGTTGCAATCAGCTGGACACCACGCTCTGCGATTGTTCGCGCCGCCTGCGCTTCCAGCTCCGTACCAATTTCATCGATCACGATCACCTGGGGCATATGGTTTTCCACAGCCTCGATCATGACCGCATGCTGCATCGAGGTATGAGCCACCTGCATCCGCCGCGCGCGCCCGATGCCGGGATGAGGGATATCGCCATCGCCGGCAATCTCGTTGGAGGTATCAACCACCACCACTCGCTTATTGGCCTCATCGGCCAGCACGCGAGCGATCTCGCGCAGCAGCGTCGTTTTGCCTACGCCCGGGCGACCAAGGATCAGAATCGATTGGCCCTGCTCGACGATATCGCGGATTAGGGCAATGCTGCCCAACACCGCGCGGCCAATGCGGCAGGTCAGGCCGACTACACGCCCCTTCCGATTGCGCAAGGCGCTGATGCGGTGGAGCGTGCGCTCGATGCCGGCGCGGTTATCATCGCCGAACTCGCCGATGCGTTCGACTACGTATTCGAGGTCGGCATAGGTGATAGGCTGGTCGCTCAGGATCACCTCTCCATCCGGGAAGCGGGCCTCGGGCAAACGCCCCAGGTCCATTACGATCTCTAGCAGCTCACCGCGGTTCTCCAGGCGGTCGACCGCTTCGTGGATGCTGGGAGGAAGAGCCTCCAGCAGAGCCTCCAGATCGTCAGTGATCGCATTGTGCATAGACAGTTTAATCACCTCATAGTCTGGCGTGAGTTGGCCGTGCCCAGACCCTTCACGCCGTAGATTACTCGTTGTTCTAATGCAGGAACGACGCGCTGTCTCACAGCCAGATAGGCCATGTGGCGCACAAGCAAGACCCTGGTGGTTTTTGGCGCAAAGCCGCTGGCGCGCAGGGCATTGATAACGGCGCCCTCATACTCGCGCACCTGACAATAGATAGGGCGCCTGTCGCTCTCCAGCAGACGCTGGCAGGCGAAGCGAACGAGCGGCTCAGCCAGATCAGCATACTCTGGGTGAACAATCAGTGAGAGCTGATGCGGCCTTGTGCCATGCCCCCGGCGCAACTGAAGCCAGGCGCCCAGACGCACCCCCATATCACAGACGTAGGTCTCGCACCGGCGTCCAAGTGGCAGGAGTCCTGAACGCTGCGAGCCGACGAGCAGACGGGCATACTCCTCACTATTCTCCAGCAACTCGGCCATCTGCACCCGTTGGGGCGTGGCAGCGCGATAGAGCTGGTGCAGACCCCAGACATGATGACGGCTCCAGCGCTGCAACGAAGCCAGCTCCTGCAGGCGCTCGGCTGGAGTGGGGCTGAGGATCAGCCCGGGGGAGGGCTGCCTGGTTTTGGGCGAGGCGTTAACCTCTTCTTCGCCGGGCGCAGCAGCTTCGTTCTCCTCTTCCTCCCACCCCCAGACATAAGTGAATTCGCGCGTATAGCGCTGGAAGCCGCTGCGAGCGAACAGCTCCAACTCCGGCAGCGACTCCTCGACTCTGGCGAAGACGCGGAGGACGCCGTGGGAGGCGGCCATCTCCAGGACGTAGTCAAGCAGGGCAGTGAGGATGTCCTCGCCGGAGAAGGCGCTTTGGAGCATTGAAGCCAGATAGGTCAGCTCCCACATCGTTCCCGATGGGCGCTCGCGTACCTGGGCGAATCCTAAGATGCGCCAGCGATCTTCACACAGCCAGGTACGTGCTACCGGATCGAGAGGAAAGATATTGCGCAGGAGAGGAGGCCATGAAGCACGGTGCTCTACCGGTTCCAGCCAGCACACGAAGTTCGCCAGTGCGCGCTGTCGCATGCGGGCGCGCCGATCTAATGCGTAGATGATTCCCGGTAGGTCAACATAGGGTACCGGTCGTATCATCAGTGCTCCTGCGCCAAGCAGAGGCAGATCTCTATACTTCGTCCACGCTCAGTGGCGCGTGCCAAGCCCCGCACCCGTCTGTCCGGTCCCTGTTCTCCCGCCGTTGAGCGACCCTGCGTCTCTGGTTCTCTGTCGTCTGGCAAGGAACGGGTAACGGGGCCTACCGCCTGGTCGCGTCGCCACGCCTCTACTTCCGAACGCTCTGTACTAGGCGGAGAAAGTAATGATGGAATCGCGGATCTCTGGAAACCTCCGGGTGAAAAGCGGTACCCAGCCGGTTGCCTTCGCGGACAGCGACGATGGTTCCATCATCGAGCGTTGCCAGCACCTCTACACCCGGGCCGACTTCCGACACGGCTGGCCCGCGAATGAAAAAGGCATGAAACGGTGCTTCACCCAGCACGGGTATCGACAGATCAGTTTCAAAACTTTCCCGCTGACTACCGAACGCATTACGACGGACAGTGATGTTCATCACAGCCAGCAAGGGCTGGCCTTCCAGAGCGTTGTCCGTCTTTTTGGCCAGCAGAATCAAGCCGGCACAGGTTCCCCAGACGGGGAGGCCCTGCTCAATCAAGGCTTTAAGCGGCCTATCGAGGCCATAATCAATCATCAGCTTGCCGATAGTGGTGCTCTCCCCACCGGGTATTATTATACCATCTAAATCGGTCAGATGCTCAGGGAGTTTTACGGCGCGTGTTGCCACGCCCAGCTTTGAAAGCGCCTTCAGGTGCGCTTCAAAATCCCCCTGGAGAGCCAGCACACCGATCAGCGGTCGTTCCTGTCCATTGTGGATCATCGTCTACTTGTGCGGTGCCCGGTCACCACAATCTTCCGTTGCACCGCCCCCTCCTTCCTTCGTTGTGCTGCAGACACTCTCTGATGAGAGAAAACGCCCATGACCGTCACTTTTCATCCCGCCTGTAAAAAGACGCTCCGCCGACCCGCCTCGGTCTGCTGCGAGCGAGGCGATGAGCCGGCGGAGCGGGCGAGCCAGTCCAGGCCCAGGTAGCTCTCTCTTCAACAGCTACCAGCCGCGGCGGGCCATCAGCTCCTGCTCGGGCAAGGTATCGAGATTGATACCCACCATTGGCTCGCCCAGGTCGCGCGAGACCTCAGCCAGGATCTGGGGATTATCGAAATGGGTGGTTGCCCGCACAATGGCACGGGCCCGCTTGAGCGGATTGCCGGACTTGAAGATACCAGAGCCGACAAAAATGCCTTCTGCGCCCAGACGCATCATGAGCGCAGCGTCTGCCGGGGTAGCAATGCCACCTGCCGAGAAGTTCACTACGGGTAGCTTGCCAGTGCGAGCAACCTGACAGACCAGCTCATAGGGGGCGCCCAGGCGCTTGGCCTCGGTCATCAGCTCTTCTTCGGGGAGCATCTGCAGGCGACGGATGCCATCCTGGATGGCACGCATATGGCGCACCGCCTCCACCACATTGCCGGTGCCAGCCTCACCCTTGGTGCGGATCATGGCCGCCCCCTCGCCGATCCGGCGCAGGGCCTCGCCCAGGTCGCGCGCGCCACAGACAAAGGGCACCGAGAACAAATGCTTATTGACGTGGAACTGCTCGTCGGCAGGCGTGAGCACTTCCGATTCATCAATGCAGTCAACGCCAATGGCCTGGAGGATCTCCGCCTCGACAAAGTGGCCGATGCGGCACTTGGCCATGACGGGAATGGTGACAGCTTCTTTGATGCGAATGATCAATTCGGGGTCGGTCATGCGGGCGACGCCGCCTTGAGCGCGGATATCGGCAGGAACCCGCTCCAGGGCCATAACCGCGACGGCCCCGGCTTCCTCCGCGATCTTGGCCTGCTCGGGATTGACAACGTCGCAAATGACGCCGCCTTTGAGCATCTCAGGAAAGCTGCGCTTCACATCAACCGTTCCGACCGTTCTCTGCTCCATAGCTGATCATCTCCTGCGGTCTTGTCTGAACATCTGGTCTCCATTGTAGCACATTGGCGGTTGGCTCACACCAGCCAATTCAAGCAAAGGAGGTCAGCCAGCGGGAAAAGAAGCGGATCGACGAGAGGAAAAGGCCCAGCCTCCACCGCTATCTCAATCTTGCTTGAGGGTTGCTTGAGAGCTGCAGCAGTCGCTCATACGCGCGCCAATCCACCGACCGCTTGGCCGCATGGAGCGACCTCACTCAGTGCCGCCACGCCAGCGGTTGTCAGATGACGATGTGCCTTTCAGGCAAGCGGCCAGGCATAACACAGACGAGTAATCTCTAACATAGACGCCACCAGTGCCCACAGGAGGGAAGAGCAGATTGACCTACGTCGGGCTGCTCCGGCGGGGCCTCCTCTCTTCTGCCAGGGCTACCCTCCTTCCTGGTGATCAGGAGAGTAGATCAAGGCTGATTTTGAGCGCCATATCGACGCGGGCGAGTTCCTCCTTGGTAATGCTCCCGCGTTTACGGATCAGGCGCGACTTCTCGATGGTCATGATCTGCTCACACTTTACATCAGTGAAGTCGGTCAATCCGTTTTCCGGCGTTGGCGCGATGCGCACGTGCAGGGGCAGTTCACGCTCTGTACGGCTCATCGAGGCAACAATCGTCAAAGGATAAGTGGGGGAAGCGTTACCTCGATCATTTTGGATGATCAAGGCAGGGCGGATACCCTGCTGCTCCGCGCCGCGCCCGGGAGACCAGTTAACATCCCAGATCTCGCCGCGCCTGGGACTAGGCATTTCGCGTATTCGATTGGCAGAATCCTCGCTATGGCTGGGGCTGGGCGATGTTTGCCTGGCCTCATTACTCATGCAACGATACCTTCACGCCCGGCCTCAAAATAAAATCGGGCATCTTCGAGAGTTTCAGGGAGAGATCCTAGATAAGCATACGCCTCATCGAGGGAGTGAGTCAAGGAGGAAAGAGCCTGTTCGCGTTTCTGGAGGATCGCCTGACGCAGTTGCTGGTAGTTATCCCGGCGCATAAGTTCCATGATTGTCTCCACAACATCCCCGAGGGAGGAGTCCAGTTCCATCGCCAGCGCTTTCAGCTCCTGGTGCTGGGTCAACGGAATTTGAATTGACTTGCGAACGAGGTGCTCATGACGATAGAAGTCGGGATGCACAACTGCCATGAATCTGCCTCCTGCTGATTACGTGAGCCGTCTCTATCAATACCATTGTAATGAGTCCCCTCTCACTTGTCAATCAATGTGCAGCGCTCTTAAGAGTTTTTTAAGACCGCTACCACTAACCAGGATAAGACAATGAGAAACACTTTGCCAAAACGCAAGACACTTCCGTTCTTTTACTGAAACTCTTCTATCGCCTTTCTCGTGGGAGGGATAGGTGGAAAACCTACGGTGGCGGCCAAAGCTGCTGAGCTTGATCGAGCTGGCAAGAGCCGGGCCCCCTTGAAGCTCCCTCGTGGCGAGCGCCCTGCCTAGCTCTCTTTCTGACGAATCGCTGGCCAGGGTGCTGTGAGACGAGGTGGCTGAGGCCCTTTAGCTCAAGACTAGGACGTACGGTCATACATACGGTGCAGCTGGTCACCGCTCTGATATTTGCCAACCAGGCCGAGGCCCACGAAGACAACCGTAAGCAGAGAGGCAGTCGATCGGTACACAGTGTACTCTGCCTGTCCTGCTGAGCGACCCTTGCCGGCTCACGCCTTGCACTGCTGCTGCGTGGTAACTATAATGAAAATTGAATCCCACACAGAAGGATGCAAGCCATGCCGCAAGCGGTTCACGAAGGCACCGATCAGGAGAAACGGCCCCTCAAGGCGCTGGTGATCGACGATGAGCAGTCGATTATCGAGTTTATCAAGCTGGGTCTCCACTACGAGGGCTTCGAGGTGGTGTCGGCCCCCGACGGCGAGCAGGGAGTGACGGCGGCACAGCGCTGTGATCCCGACATTGTGATTCTGGACCTGATGCTGCCGGATATGGATGGTCTGGAGGTCTGCCGTCGCTTGCGCGAGAATCCGGTGACAAGCGATGTGCCAATCTTGATGCTGACGGCCAGAGATGATGTGCGCGATCGAGTACTTGGTCTCGATAGCGGCGCCGATGACTACCTGACAAAGCCCTTCAGCTTCGAGGAGCTGGTCGCGCGTATACGCGCCATCCTGCGCCGCTTGCGCCGCAGCGGACATGGCGAGCGGGCTGGCTCTCCTGACTCCGCGCACATTCTGCAGTTCGAGGACCTCTGGATGAATACGGCTACGCGCGAGGTCCGTCGCGGCAACCGTCCTATCGAGCTGACCGCCACAGAGTATAATCTGTTACATCTGTTTATGACCCATCCGCGCCAGGTGCTGGATCGTCAGACGATCCTCAATCGCGTCTGGGGATACGATTTTCTTGGGGAGACGAATATTATCGAGGTGTATGTGCGCTACCTACGCGAGAAGATTGAAGATACTCCCAGTTCTCCCCGTCTAATCCAGACGGTGCGCGGAGTCGGCTATATTCTGAAAGGCCAGGGATAGCTGTTATGCCAGCCGAGCGAGGAACGGTAAGGATACGCACGGAAGGAGCTCCCGATGGGTCCACAGATGACGGGAAGAGGAATGAGTCATTAGCGGATGGAACGATGATTCGGGAAGGGCAGGGCAGCGGCCACACGGCTGATCAGGCTGAGGCCGCGGCGCTGGCTGCTCTTCGGCGGCGTCCCCTGACCGCCGGTCCGCTGGTGGCTGCTTCTGTGCGCCTGCCGCTAGACCGTCTGAGTCTGCGCCTGGCTCTCTTGCAGCTCGCGATTCTGGCCCTGGGCCTGGCGCTGATGGCTCTGCTGATCTTCTTGCTGATTCATGTGAGGTCTCTAAATACGCCGCTCGCCTTCGTATGCGCTTATGGGCTACTGGTTCTGTTGCTTGGGAGCTTGAGCGCACTGATAACGGCGCTGCTGCTGCGCCCTTTGCAGGAACTGGCTCAGGTCGCCCAGGCTCTGGCCAGGGGGGACTTCAGCCAGCGCGCACTGCTGCCCTCCTCGGCTTCTCCCCCAGCCCCTGATGAACTGACTCGTCTGGGCCAGAGCCTCAACGCGCTCGCGGGACAGGTGGAGCTGGCTACGACCCACCAGCACGAGAGCGAGGCCCGCGTCCAGCGTCTCCTCAGCAGTGCCTCTCATGAGCTGCGCACTCCTCTGACATCAATTCGCGGCCTCTCGGAGGTGCTGCTACGCGGACCGGTGGAGAACCCTGAGCTCCTTCAGCGTGTTCTGCGCCTGATTAAGAACGAGTCCGAGCGCATGACACGCCTGATCAATGACATGTTGACACTGGTTCGCTTGGAGGAGGGTCGTCCTCTCCAGGTGCGCGCGGTGGATCTGGTGGAGCTGGCGGTCGAGAGCGTTGAGCAGGCCCGCCTCTTCTCTGGCGAGCAGGGTCCACGCATTCAATTGGAGCTGGCCACTCAGGAGCGGCTGGTTGTTCACGGCGATATGGACCGCCTGAAGCAGGCGCTGGCCGCCCTGCTGGACAATGCCGTGAAGTATGGGCGTCCCTTTCCCGAGGGCCAGGTGATTGTCCGCCTTGATCGCCATGCCGATCTCGGTGAGATCCAGGTGATTGACAATGGGCCAGGCATCGCGCCCGAGGATCTGCCTTATATTTTTGAGCGCTTTTATCGCGGTCGCCATATTCCGCCAAGCCGCGCCGATGGCAGCGCGATCCCCGGGGCCGGTCTGGGCCTGGCGATTGCCCGGGCGATCGCTCGCGCTCATCAGGGCGAGGTGAGCGTGCATAGCGAGCCAGATAAAGGGTCGGTATTCACCCTGACTTTGCCCTGCCTCTCCGGTTCGCCGACGCGACCTCTGCCGCCGGCGTCTGGAACGGAGTCCTAGCACCACCGTTACTCTCAGCCCCGGCCTGATTCCGGCTCGGGCTCCTCCCGGATCTGCCCCGCTCTCCACCCGATCCCTGTCCTCTCGCTGGTCTCCGACGCCTCTTTGATCGGCAGCAGTAGCTCCTTTACAGGCCGCTCTGGACCTCACACATTGCCTCATCCATGAGCCGGTTGATTCTTGGCAGGCTGACAGGCTTACGGCCCTATGAGCATTGACCGCGCATTGTGCACATGGTACACTGCCTTCGATCGCTGCAACGCTGCTTATGACGACGACTGCCACTCATTGGAGTGCAAAGAAGCAGACAGGCAGGCATGCAACCGGTGAGCGAAAAGAGGCGCTCTCTCCTGTGTGTAGGAGCGGCTATGTGAGCTGAGCATGCGCGGTGGAGGGCTACCGCTATGTGGATGTCAACCCTGGATCTTGACCCCAAACGGGCGATTGTGACTTCGCTGCTAGGGCACTTCTGGCGGGGGGTGTATTTTTCATCGTTTGCTCCGCTGCAGGTCCAAAACCTGCCCCGGCGCCCTTTACCAGCCCCCGACTGGGTGCGCGTGCGCAACCGACTGGCAGGGATCTGCGGCAGCGATCTGGCCTTGATTGCTGCTGATGTTGATCCGCGGGTGGCGGCGGCTCTGGCCGGCCAGCAGTTGTACCCGGGCCATGAGGTGGTGGGTGAGGTGATCGAGGTGGGCGATGCGGTTCAGACCTTGCAGGTGGGCGATACGGTAGTGCTGCAGTACGCCCCTCACTGCCTGACTTCGGGCGCGCAGCCGCCCTGCAGGGCCTGCGCTGCCGGTGACTATAATCTCTGCGAGCGGGCCTATCAGCCCGGACCCGCTCAGATCGGCTCGGGTTGGAGCGAGGAGATGCTCGTTCACGAGCGCCAGCTTTTCCAGCTACCTGAGTCGCCTGAGAAGCCAGGGGAGCCGTTGCTCAGCGACGAACAGGCGGTGATGTTGGAGCCAACGGCGGTGGCCCTGCATGCGGTGCTGCGCTGTCCGCCACAGCCAGACGAGCGGGTGCTCATTATTGGGGCGGGCACGATTGGCCTGTTGACGCTGCAGGTGGTGCGGGCTTTGGTACCGCAGGCAGTCGTGGGAGTGATGGCCCGCCACGCTTTCCAGGTGGAGCGAGCCACCCGTCTGGGTGCGACCCATATAATCTATCCCCAGGACCGCTATCGCGAGGTGGCGCGCGTCACGGGCGCCGAGCTGGTTAGCGGACCGCTCGGCCAACCGATCGTGATGGGCGGCTACGATGTGATCTATGATACTGTGGGTCAGAGCCAGACCATTCAAGATGCACTGCGCTGGACACGCGCCGGCGGCACCGTTGTCCTGGTTGGTCGCAGTCTTCACCGCTTGCACCTGGACCTGACCCCCGTGTGGTCGCGCGAGGTGAATCTGCTCGGCTCACTGACGCACGGCCAGGAGTATTGGCCGCCAGAGCAGCCAGGCCGCCGTTCAACTTTTGCTGTCGCCTGTGAGTTGATCGCTCAGGGATTGCTGGCCCCCGAGCAGTTGATTACTCACCGTTTCGCTCTGACTGACTATCGCCACGCTCTGAGTACAGCCATGCGGCGTGCTCAGACGCGCGCGATTAAGGTGATCTTTGACTACGCGCTGCAACCGGCTCTGGTGGTGCCTAATGTGCGCGCTTCCCGCATGCGCCGCCGGCAGGCCGCCCCGGCACCGCTGCATCTGCCTCACGCCGCCTCGACCACGGCTACAACCGGCCCACAGGCCCATATGGATATCGAAAGTGAGACCGAGGCCTTCGCTCCGCCCCCGACCTCACGCCGCGCCTCTGCCCCTGGCTCTAATAAACATCAGA
>NZ_JADGIA010000247.1 GCF_019683635.1 Thermogemmatispora sp.
ACGCCGTTCTTTGTCATTCAGCGGCTCCGCGCCGACGCTGCCCCTACTCTGCTAGGCTCAGGTCGCACGCTCCCGCGCCTATAGCCTTTTGCCGTCTGGCGGCTTGCAGATAAGAGCGCTGTCAGACGAGCCCCAATGCATTTCCCTCCGCGGAGAAATGCGCGTAAGGAGACTATCTACATGATTAACCCTGGACAGGACCAAATCCTGGTCTGCCGCGAGTGTGGCCAGGAATTCACCTTTACCGTTGGAGAGCAAGAGTTTTTTGCCAGCCGCGGCTTGACCAATACTCCCAGCCGCTGCCCCAGCTGTCGGGCGGCGCGTAAGGCGAACGGTGGGCGTCGTGGCCGTGGCTACGGGCGTGAGGAGCGCCAGATGTACACGGTGACCTGCGCCAGTTGCGGCAATGAGGCCCAGGTGCCGTTCCTGCCTCGCGATGATCGCCCCGTTTATTGCAGCGATTGCTATCGTCCCCAGGAGTCGTACGGGCGCGGCCAGGGCCGCCGCGCGCGCTGGTAAGGCGGGCCGACATGAGCGAAGTTCGCCTGAACCCCGACGAGTCCTTTGAGGTTGCTCTTAAGCGCTTTAATCGCAAAGTTTTGAACGCTGGCATTCTGGCCGAGGTGCGCCGCCGCAAGCACTATGAGAGCCGCAGCGATCGCCGCAAGCGTAAGGCCGCCGTGGCCCGTCGCCGCCGCCGTCGCCATACACGCACACGCCGCTAATACCCAGGCACCCCCCTTTCTCGTCCGCCTGCCGTTTGTCACGCAAGGACTTCGCAGCGGGCGAGAAAGCGGGCCCAAAGATGCCCGATCTCATCAGGTAGAGCTACGACTGTTGTCGAGTACACAGGCTGGTAGATAGCCCTGGGGCGAGCGATATTCATAGACGGTAATGGGCACCAGGGTGTTGAGCTGATAGCCTACCATGACAGCCAGCGCTATCGGCATTGCTGCAAACAGGTGAATATGTTTGATATGCTCACCTGCAGGCCCAAATCTCTGCGGCAGCAGGCGTAAGCCCTTGCGTATCTCGTACATCATGCTCTGAGCTTCCTGCTCACCGATCGACTTCTTCTCCGTGCGAATCTCATATCTCTGGCGATAGCCGTAGCTGATACCATTCAGATCCAGATAACTGGTTATCACTTGCGGACCGAAGGGGGGACTAATAGCAATCTCGACAACCGCTGTGGAGGGATCTCCTCCAGGATTATAGCTATCAATGAGCCTCACTTGTTGTATATCACTCTCAGGAAGAACGGTATGCCAGTATTTTTCCTCTACAGCTTCTGTACTGGCAGGTCCGCTGTTCTTCACAGCGAGTTTGAAGCCCGTCGGTTCTTTGAACATGAGTCCGATAGCAAAGCCGACTGGAATGATCGCTTTGAGGGCTAGATAGAGAGTACGAGCTGTAGTATGCTTGCTGAGCAGCTCTTTGAGGTCAGCCAGAGCTGGCCAGAGCCATGTATTCCATTCTTGTTCGCTGGGTAACCTGCCCTTGCCCTGGAAAAAGTCGTACCAGTCGAGTTCCAAATCAAGGCGCCTGGTGGTCTCGCGGTCCAGGAAGTGGGTGATGCCAATAAATGGCGTATAGTCGGTTCCAGCTCTGGCACGGCGCTGGCGCTGGAGAAAAGCCTCACGCAGGATACGCCTGGCCAGCCGTCGAAGCGCTTGATCGACTGCTCCTTGACGACTATCTGATTGCGACTGAAGCTCTTCCCACACAAAATCACTCAACTTCCCGAGGCTCACCTTTTCCAGAGCGATCTGCACCCTTTTCTGGCTCACTCCCTGCAAAATCAAAACTATAGGAAATTCCGACGTCTGTTCATGGCGCTGCAGGGCGGCGCGCGCCTCGGGCAGCCAGAGCTGGGGCTTCTTGAGAGCCTCGGGCGTGAGATAGAGCAGGTAGGCATCGGCCAACTCACTCACAGCCCGCTCCGCCACTTTTTCCCGGCTGCCAAGAAAGGGAAGGTCCTCACTGTCACGATGCCAGATCTTGAGGCCACGCAGGCGCAGCATGAGTTCTAGCTGTTCGCGGTTTTTTCTGGCATCGCCAGCAGAGCTGATGAAAACGGTGGCCGGCCTGGTAGGGTCCTGCTCCTGCGCTTGCTTCGGAGCAGTCTGGGACACATTCACTGCTGTCCTCGCTTTCTCTCCCACAGCAGAGGGAGCAGAGGCGACCAGCTCTTGCCAGGTCTTCTTAATCTCACCGGCAATATTCGCCCAGATCTGATCGCGATGAGCACTCTCTTTGATGGCTTTCCCATCGTGTGGTAATAGTTGCAGATCGGCTAGGCCAGAGCCTTCAAGGTTTACAGGTCTGTATAAGATTGGAATAATTTGAGCCTTTCCATCACTCGCTTGCCCTAGAGCCATGCTGACCGCTTGTTCTTGCGAAGACAAGAGATCAGGGCTGACAAGTATGATGATCAACCGCGCCTGATTGATGAGTCTATTCCTCTCCTCAAGCGCTGGTTTACCCGGCGGAATAGCCCTGATAATATCCTTTACCTCCCTAAAATTATAAAGATGATCTTTTAATTCTTCAAAACCATTCTTATCTTCGCTGGCATAAATACACAGGATTTCCGTATCCGTTGATTGGCTCGCTCCCATACGAAGACCTCCCTTCTACAGCGCATCGCGCGTTTCAGCGATGCGCTTGCGAGCGTTCTCCGGCTGATCGAACCAGTACTTATCAGGATAGCAGTATTCGACATCTGGATCGGGCGGCCAGCGCCAGATGCGGCGCAGATCCTCCATTGCCAGCTGCTGCAAGTGCTGGCGTTTGAACTCTTCTACCAACTCGTCGATAAACTGCGTCAGGGCCTCGCCTTCCAGCTGCTCTCTGCCGTCCTGGCCACGCGCGGTTAGGCTATAGCGTCTTGCGTAGTCAATCAGCTCCAGGCGCAGCGGCTCCAGCTTCACTGAACCCAGCCCCAGCGGCTTGGCGTAGCCAATCTTATGGCACATGCCTTCTTCGAGAACGATGGCCAACAGGAGCGCGCCCAGCTCGTCGCGCTCCAGGTTGGTAAAGTCGAGGCGAGCGTAAAAGACGGTGTCGTAGTCCAGCGGGTGAATGTAGCGGTTGGCCGGTTCCGGGCGTGTGAAGTAGCAATAGCCGTCCGCCTGCCAAGGCTCCTTATCAGGATCGTGATGGAAGTAGAACTTGCGCCCGGCGATGCAACGCTCTTGCTCGTCGAGGTAGAAAGCGCGGTGGTGTGGCTTCGGCTCAACCAGAGGCAGGGTATACATCGGTTCGTAGAGAGCCACTGTTTCTGGATCGGCCTGGGCATCGCTGATGTTGACCTTGCCTGTGAAGACGCCGCTTTTGCGCTCCTTGAGCGAGCCAAAGATGCGACAGGAGATACACAGGTGCGCCTCGTCTTCGCAATGCAAGAACTCAGGCTTGACCTTATCCCAGTACGGTGCCTTATAGCGGCCACGCCCGCCCGTTCTTTCCTGCTCATAGTTGCCATCGAAGAGCGTCAGGCAGCCGTTGCCCAGAGTCTCGACCAGATTACGCAGCAGACCCTTGAGCGAGGTGCCAGGAATGATGTAGCGGCCAGTTCCATCCTGGATAAAAGGCTCTGGCTTACTCGGATCTCTAGGGCCAGAGGTGGCAGAATGCGCAGGGATAAAGATCGGAGTGCGCGCCGTCAGACGCAGCGTCAGGCTGCCGCTGTAGAGGCGGGGCAGATCGCTACCGAAGAGGCGATCATGCCAGATAGGCTTACGTCGCTCCGGGGGACGGTTCCAATCGATGCGCGCGAAATCGTACGGGTTCATAGACTCCCTCCCCTTGGCCTTGCTCTCGCCGATGCAGCTTCGGTCTCCAGGCCGGTACAGCGGAAGTAGACAGTTTCTCCTGTTGCAGGATCTTGATAGAGAGAGATCTTGAGCTTGACCCTATCCACCTGTTGGCCGTTGGCCTGCTGTTCCTCTTCCTCGATCGGGTAGAGCAAGGGACGAGGAATGCGCGTGGTCAGAAAGAGGCGTCGCTCCTCCTGAGCGCTGACCCCCACCTCTCTCGCTCTCACCTCGCGAGGGCGCTCGCCAAGCAGATCGTAGCTCACCGAACAACGCCTGAGACCTATCAGTGGCTGACTGTCTTCGCGCAGCTGCGCGGGCAGGAGGCGCTCATCGCCCAGATAGACCACGCGCAGCTTTCCCTCGCTGCTATCCCAGCGCAATTCTCCCTCTGCCGAGAAAACCCGGCCCCAGGTATAGACGGTCCAGGGTAGGAGGGCACCCTGCTCCTGCTGTATTTCCCTCAGCCGGGCAAAGCGCACCAGCAGATGTCGCAGGCTCCGATCATCATCTACGACGAAGTTTGGCAGATGCTCGCCGAGAAAGTAGGCATCCGACGGGAAGGCGTGCACCAGCTCTCTCAGCTCTTCGTGCGGTATCAAGGCGCTGGCGATGACCTCGGCTTCGCGTGTGCCACTTTCAGGAGACGCCTTCGTGCTCATGAGCGCTTTCCTCCTGCGAGGGCAGGGACTTGCGCAGACTCATCTGGCCATTCTTGAATGCGACGAATAAAGTGCTGGATGGCCTCCTCACGGAGCTGTGCCAGGGCCTCGCCGGTAAAGACACGCAGGTGACGGATACCGCGCGGGAGACGCTCAATCTCAGCCGGAAGCTTCACCAGGTCGTCATACCAGGTACCGTAGCGTCCCCAGCCGGGTTCACCAGAGGCGGGCTGCTCATTGAGCCAGCGCCCCAGGCCCCACAGCTCGTCAACCGGCTCGCGTTCGTCACTGCCGCGGATGGTGGCCGTGACCAGGCCGCCTGGCCAGCCATCGTGCTCCTCGCTACTGAGGGTCCCCTTGACCCAGCCCAGGCCACGCGAGCGGCCCGCGCCAAAGCGGATCAGGCCATCTTCCAGATCCTGCAGCACCACAAAGAGCATGCCCAGCTGCCAGATTTCGAAGTTGCGCAGGTGAATAGTACACTCGAAGGTGACCCCTTCGCTGATCACCTCCAGCTCAAACTTGGCCCCGTGGGCGGCGCCCCCGGTCAGGCGATCGATGCCCACTCCATCGCGCTGTTCACGGATAGGAGCTGAAATGAGATAGGCATCACTAATAGCCAGGCGCCCAATAAACCAGGTGGAACCAAAGAGACGACAAACAGGGCAGGAACGCCCATAGATTTCATCGGTACGGGCTTCGAGCTGGGCACGTCGCTGCTCATCACCCTTGACCTCATCATTGAAGCGCTCGCCACAGGAGTCGCGGTGAGTGCGACGGCGCTCCTCTAGATGTGCATCCGCCTCCTCATGTGCATCCGCCTCCTCTCTCTTGGCGAAAGGATAACAGGCCACACGCGGTCGCAGGCTCGTGATGATCTTCTCTACGTGGCTGCGGAAGACCCCTTTGAGCGAGCTGCCGGGCAGGAACGGCTCCTGACGTCCGTTGCGAAAGGTCAGCACTGGGGCCATGTCCGGCCCGCTGACGGTGGGCAAGCCTGATTTAACGAGCAGTGGCCCGGTGGTGGTGATGCGCAAGCGCAAGCGTGCTTCATTGACCAGTTGCTTGAGCATAAGCCGCTATCCTTCTCACTCGATCTCGTTTCCTAGTTCGCTTGAAACAGCTGCTCAATCTGCCGAGCCAGGAAGCTCTCTCCGTCTTCGACCCGGTGAAATTTCTCTTCGGGACTGCGCCCAAGGAGGTAACGCTGTAAACGACGAGTGCGCTCCCCGGCACTCACCTCTCTTTGTCCGCCGTCGGCTGTCTCTTCCTTCTCCAGCTCCAGGATGTAGACGCGCAGATCGCGCAGGCGACAAGCCCCAAGACCACGCGAGCGCTTACCGCCAATGGCGCCGAAGCCGTTGACGAACTCGCTGAGACCCAGACTCAGCAGCCAGCGATCTTCGTCGGTGGCATTCTCTAGGGTGATTTCCAGGTTAAAGGAGGTGCTGGCCGGCACAACCTCGTAGTCGTATTTGAGGCGATCCTTGGCACGTTCGCTGTCGCGTTCAATGGCTACGCCGTCACGTAGTTGGATAATGCCGTTCCATTCCTCCTCGGGAATGTAGAGGTCGCTGACGTTGACCCGCGAGGCGGAGAAGGGGGAACCGAAGAGCCGACAGGTATGACAAAGTTTCCCCAGAATATCCCCAAGAGCCAGCTCACCCTGCTGACGCCTCTCTTCTGTTATGGTCCGTTGCCGCACCGTGGGGCAAATGTCATCAAGGCGCCCTTCCTGCTCTAGCTGCTCTAGCTGCTTGGATTCCAACTCGATGAGGCCACAGGTGCTCAGGCGCGGCTGCGGAAGCTCAGCCAGGGTGGCTACCAGCTTCTCGACAGTGCTGCGCAACGCCCCCTTGAAGCTTGAACCAGGAATGAAGGGGATGTTCTCGGGCGTCAGGACGATCGGGTTTCTGCTGCCGCTGAGCGTGAGTTTGCCGCCGCCGATATGCAGCGCCGTCTCCATAACGAGCCGCCCGGTGAAGAGATAACGGTTGCACAGGCGCAGCCGGCGCACAGGGTCATCCTGATAGAGCTTATCTTGGACTGCCATTATCACTCACTCCTGGAGTAACTCGCTTTCGCCTCTCTCTCTGCTTTTGCGCCGCCAGTAGATGGCTATTCTCTGCTACCAGATGCTGGATGAATTCGGCCATCAACAGTGCCATTAGCTCCTCAGTCTGAGCGCGCACCGTTTGCACCCCCCCTTGATCGCTGAGGAGATGGAACTCGTTCTTCAGACGTTTTTTCTGCATAGACTCCATGTAC
>NZ_JADGIA010000053.1 GCF_019683635.1 Thermogemmatispora sp.
CCAATCACACGAATCTGCATCTGTTCGCTTACCCTCCTGTTCGCCGTTGAACAGTGTGATCTTTTCCCTTCCATTATAGTCCTGGGCCAGGACCTTGTCTATCAGCCAATTGCTCCCAGAGTCGCGGGCCGAGGGGAGCCATTGCACACCGATCGAGCAAGACCAGCGAGGCCGAATTTGAGCCGGGCCTGGTGCGGGGCAATGGAGGAGAGAGAGGGAGGTGACGGTTAGACGGGCGGGAGGTTTGTTCTTCGCTCCTTGCCGCTGGAGCGAGGGGCGCTATACAATAGAGGCTACCTGACCTGGCGCTGTTCCCTCTGTCCGCCAGGTTTGCACGGTGGTGGACTGGCCTTGCCAACGAGTGCAGCAGAAGGGAAGGTTCGACGTTTCTTTCTGCGAGGAAGGAGGCGCTTTGTCGTGTCTCGCTGGTTGCAGTGTCTCTACGCTGGCCGCCGTCAGGGAGCGGTGGCGGCTTCAACCCGGCTGCTGACAAGGAGGTCGGCTTCCTACTGCTGGCAGAAGCGCTTATGGCCGGGCGCTGTGCTCTGGGTAGTGGTGATACTGTTGGCTGCCTGCGGTGGCGGTTCCTCGCCATCCTCCAGCAGTCAGCAGCCGCAGGCCGCAGCGCAGCAGGTGCTGATCTTCCCGAACGTGGGCACAAAGGATATTAGTACCCTTGACCCGGCGCAGGGACCGGACGCTAATTCGGCATTGGCCGTCAGCATGCTCTACAGCGGTCTGGTTCGTGCGACCGCCGATTTGAGCGTTGTGCCCGATCAGGCGACCTGGCAGGTCTCGCCCGATCAACGAGTTTACACTTTCCATCTCAAGCCTGGTATCACCTTCTCCGATGGGACGCCGATCACCGCGCAGACCTATGTCTTTACGCTGACACGGCAGCTCCTGCCAGAAGTCAAGTCGCCGATCGCCTCCTTCTTTGAGGGCTTTATCGAGGGCGCGGCGGATGTGGCCGCCGGCAAGAGCCGGACGCTGAGCGGGGTCCGGGCGCTGGATAACCAGACGCTGCAGATCACGCTGACCCGGCCTACTCCCTTCTTTCTGGAGGTGCTGACCAATCCGCTCTTTGATCCTTTGAATCCTGCCCTGATCCAAAAATATGGTCAGGCCAATTGGGCGAGCCAGGCGGCGAACAATGCCATTGGCTCGGGGCCATTCATGGTCAAGAGCTGGCTCCATACTGTCAAGATGGTCCTGGTGCCCAATCCCCACTACTATGGCCCGAGGCCACGGCTGCGCGAGGTCGATATGCTCTTTGTGAGCGATCCGGCAACGGCCTTTAAAGCCTATGAAGCGCACCAGTACAGCTTTATCTGGAATATTCCACCTGACGAGCTGGGGCGTGCTCGCCAGATGCCGGGCTTCATCCAGCGTGCGCTGCTGCAGACCGATCTGCTCTTCTTCTATACACGCAAGCCACCTTTTGATAAGACCGCGGTACGGCAGGCTTTTGCCTATGCCATTGATAAGAAGACGCTGGCGCACGCCATCTTTAAAGATGCGGTGCTGCCGGCCACTACCATTATTCCCCCAGGCATGCCGGGTTACCAGGCCAATTACGCCGGCATTCCCTATGACCGGGCCGAAGCGCGTCGTCTGCTGCAGTCAGTCTATCCCGATAGCCGTGCGATACCGCCTGTGGTCTTCACCTATCCCTCATCTCAGGTTTCGCAGAGTGAGGCGGCGGCCTTGCAGCAGATGTGGCAGAGTGCCCTCGGTCTCCAGGTCAGGCTTCAGGGCATGGACTTGACGACCTACAACGATGAGCTGTCGAAGCATCTGGTGCAGATGGGTTTTATTCAGTGGACCGCGGATTTCCCCGATCCCTACGACTGGCTGACGCTCAATCTCACCACTGGTTCTCCCAATAACAACGGTGAATGGAGTAATCCGCAGTTTGATCGCCTGGTGGCGCAGGCCGAGCAGGAGAGCGGAGAGGCACGTTTGCACACCTACAATGAGGCGGAGCGTGTAGCAATCGAAGATGTGGGGTGGTTACCGCTGGACCATCAGGCGCTGGCGGCGGTCATTCCCCCCTGGCTGCATGGTGTGACACTCAACGGTCTGGGTCTTTACTTTGGCGATTGGTCGGCTGTCTATCTCCTCCAGCATTAGGAGGCGCCAACCAGAGGCCAGAGTGGAACCTGAACAAGGGTCAGCGCGGCAGTCACCGTCTTGAAGGTCACCGCGCCGTGATGCTATAATAAAGCTACAACGTTCATCATCGTGCTTATATGCTTGAACGCAAGTAGGGCGCATCGCCCGCCAATCGTGTCGCCCGCCGCCCTCGGCGGGCTTTATTATGTGGCAGTCGGGGGCTGTCTGGACTCCTGCAACCTGCAGGGATCTGTCGATCTGGGTCGATCTGAATTGGCCCGAGTCGTGCTGTCATGGCTCCCTTTGGAGAACCTCTTGTTCTCCCACTGCCGGGGGGCGGGAAGCGAAGACGCTTCCATGCGAGGCATGTCTTGTTAGTATGCAGCGAGGCATACGGGCCTGGCCTGGGCGAGATAGGTCGCTGTGATGGAGGAAAGGATGATGCGCAGCGTAGGCTGGCTGGTTAGCCTGACTGACGAGCCGCGATCTCTCTCCTGGTCAGGTGCATTTCAGAGGAGGTTCTAAACTCAATGGCTGTTGATATCCTCAATCCCTATGAAGTAGCGGTCGCTCAGTTTGACGAAGCCGCTGAAATGCTCGGCCTCTCGCAGGCCATGCGCGCCATTCTGCGTAAGCCCAAACGAGAACTCATCGTCAATTTCCCCGTGCGCATGGATAACGGCGACGTGCAGATGTTCACCGGTTACCGTGTGCAGCACAACATCAATCGTGGCCCGGCGAAAGGCGGCATTCGCTTCAGTCCTGATGTCTCTCTGGATGAGGTGCGAGCCTTGGCTATGTGGATGACATGGAAGTGTGCGGTGGTGGGCATCCCCTTTGGCGGCGCCAAGGGAGGAGTAATCTGTGATCCACATAAGCTCTCGCGCAACGAGCTGGAGCGGCTCACAAGGCGCTACGCAACGGAGATCTCCATCCTGATTGGCCCCAACAGTGATATCCCGGCCCCCGACATGAACACCAATCCGCAGATTATGGCCTGGATCATGGATACCTATTCCATGCATCGTGGCTATTCGGTCCCCGAGGTCGTCACAGGGAAGCCGCTTTCGATCGGCGGTAGCGAGGGGCGCCTGGAAGCGACAGCGCGCGGTGTGCAGGTTGTGACGCGCGAGGCTCTGCTGAGTCGGGGCATGCAGCCGGAGGGGGCCAGGGTGGTCATCCAGGGCTTTGGCAACGTCGGAGGCAATTCGGCCCGCCTGCTGCAATCTCTCGGCTGCAAGATCGTCGGTCTGAGCGATATCAGCGGTGGCGTCTATAATCCCAACGGCATTGATGTCATGCGCGCGCTGCGCTACTCGCAGGAGCATGGTGGCCTGCGCGGCCTGCCCGATAGCGAGCAGGTGACCAATCAGGAGCTGTTGGAACTGCCCTGCGATGTCCTGATCCCGGCTGCCTTGGAAAACCAGTTGACGGCGCAGAACGCCTCGCGAGTCAAGGCGCGTCTGATCATTGAGGCCGCCAATGGACCGACGACCCCCGAGGCCGACCGCATCTTCCAGGACCGTGGCATCACGGTGGTACCCGATATCCTGGCCAATGCTGGCGGTGTGACTGTCAGCTATTTCGAGTGGGTCCAGGACTTGCAGCGCTTCTTTTGGTCGGAGGACGAGATCAATCAGCGTCTGGAGCGGATCATGGTGCGTTCGTTCCAGGCAGTGCAAGACCGAGCCGAGCGCCAGCGCACCAGCCTGCGCATGGGGGCTTACTTGCTGGCTGTGGCGCGCGTCGCCGAGGCCACCGAAGCACGCGGTATCTATCCCTGAGCCGGAAGGGACAGGTGCCTTTTGGTCTGGCTGGCTGGCCACTCTTCCGTTCGAATCTGACAGCTCAGGCTGAGGGCGAGGGTGCGATAGCAAGAATCTTGAGCGTGATCTCGCGCGTACTCTCGCCCTCCTGGGGACTCCAGGCTGGCTCGATGCGGAAAATCACGTCGACGTGTGAGGCGCCATTGAGGGTGCTCATGTGGGCAGCTCCCCGCACGAAGGTCCCCATGACCTGCACATTGCCGATGCCGAGGCGCACGCGCAGGTTGCGACCCGCCGGCCCACTGCTCCAGTAGTTGAGCAGGCGCATTTTCTCGGCTTTGAAGACCGGTTCGGGGTTAGCGGCTCCGAAGGGACTGAGCTGACGGATGCGACTATAGGTTTGATACTGGAAATATTCAGGACGGCGCAGCACCAGATCGACCATGAGAGTATTGGCAGGAGGCAGGATCACGCTTTCCTGCTCACCGGGCGCGGCGCTGGCCTCGATCGCTATCAGCGCTGGCTCTGCGCCGTTGCCCTGGCTATCGTGCCAGCTCAACAGATGCTGGTGCAGTTCTTCAACGTAGTGGTTGGCAATGGTAAAGCCAGCGGCCTGAGCATGACCGCCGTAGCGCTCGAACAGATGGGCACAGCCGCGCAGGGCGGCGATCATATTGAAGCCCTCGCGACTCCGCGCCGAGCCGCGGCTGAACTCTTCGCCGCGACTCAAGACCAGCACAGGGCGGCGAATCTCCTCGGCCAGCTTGCTGGCCACCAGACCGATGATCCCTTCGGGCCAGTTATCGCCACTGACCAGCACCACGGCATCGTCCGGGTGGCGCGCCGCCTCCTCGCGCGCCAGATTCATCAGCTCCTCTGTCTGGACCTGGCGCAGGTGATTAAGGCGCTCCAGGTGGGTGGCATAGCTCTCAGCCTCAGCCGGATCGTCCGTCATCAGCAGTTCGCAGGCCAGGCGCGCATCTTCCATCCGTCCGGCGGCGTTGAGGCGTGGCCCCAACACAAAGGCTACGTCGCGCTCGCGCAGCTGGCCAGGCTGCAGTCCGGCGCTCTTCATCAAGGCTAGCAAGCCGGGGTTGGTGGTCTGATTCAAGCGCTCCAGGCCCAGCCGTACCAGTGTGTGATTCTCGCCAAGCAGCTCCGCCACATCGGCGATCGTGCCGATGGCCACCAGATCGAGCAGCGCTAGCTCCTCCTCGCGTGGCAGACCAAAGGAGCGGTAGAGCGCCTGCACCAGCTTAAAGGCCACCCCGACACCACACAGCACCCGTTCGGGATACGTCGAGTCGGGACGCCACGGGTTTACCAGGGCATAGGCTGGTGGCAGCTCATCCGGGGGACGATGGTGATCGGTAATAATCACCTCGATGCCAAGTGTCTCCTGCGCATAACGCACCTGGGCCACGTCTGAGCTGGCGCAATCGGTAGTAATAAGCAACGACGTCCCCTGGCGCTTGAGCCAGTCGAGGGCCCCGACATTGAGACCGCACCCCTCATCGATGCGCGATGGAATATAGTAATCAAGGGGAGCTTCTGCGCGCTTCAAGCGGCGCAAGGCTCGCATCAGGAGAGCTGTGGCAGTCACCCCATCGGCATCGAAGTCGCCGTAGACCGTGATATGCTCGCCAGCCAGCAGAGCGCGGCGAATGCGCTCCAGAGCGCGCGGGAGATCGATCAAAGTCAGGGGATCAGGTGTCTGCTCGTAGCGCGCCTCCAGGAAGGCTTTCATCTCCTCTGGAGTGCGCAGGCCCCGATTATAAAGCAGCTGGGCATGCAAAGGTTCGATGCCCGCCGCGCGGAAGCGCCGAAACTGACTGGCACTTAACAGCTCACAGACACGGCAGCTTAGATGCGATGCTCTCTCCGACTCCACAGGTGTATCCTTCTTCTGCTCGAAGCTAGTCTTCGTCAGGAAGCAGACATAGAAAGACCTCGTTGCCTAGCAGGCGACCGCGTTTGCTCAGGCGTAGCCAGGTTCCATCGTACTCCAACAAACCGGCCTCAGAGACATGTTGTAAGCGCTGCCCGGCAAACTGCCAGAAATCCAGGCCGAAGCGCTCGCGGAAAGACGGCAAATGCAGGCCGCGGGCGGTGCGCAGAGCCAGAATAGCCGTTTCAGCCATCTGCATCTCGAAAGAGAGCGTCTCGCTCTCCGCCTCCGGGCACTGACGGGAGGCGAGGAGACGCACATACTGTCGTGGCTCGCGCACATTGGAAAAACGCCGTCCGGCGAAGCAGGAATGGGCACCGGCGCCCAGGCCCAGGTAAGGAAGATTGAGCCAGTAAGTCAGATTATGGCGACACTCGTGGCCAGGGCGGGCCCAGTTCGAAATCTCGTAGTTCGCATAGCCTGCCTCCTGTAGCAGCGCGTCGGCATACTCGTACATCTCAGCGCAGAGATCCTCATCGGCGGGAACCAGCCGTCCCTCTTGCACCCAGGTAAAGAAGGGCGTTCCCTCCTCCACAATCAACGAATAGAGCGAAAGGTGATCAGGAGCCAACTCCAGCGCGCGCAGCAGGGTCTCGCGCCATTGAGCCATCGTCTGCTCTGGCAGGCCGAACATCAAATCCAGATTGAGCGAATCGAAGCCAGCGCTGCGTGCCGCTCGCACGGCCTGCGCTACCTCCTCGGGAGAGTGGGTGCGTCCAAGCAGCTTAAGCAAATGAGGGTCGAAGCTCTGCGCCCCCAGGCTCAGACGATTCACTCCCGCTGCGCGCAGGGCTTGCAGATGCGCGCTGGAAAGTGTGCCTGGATTGGCTTCCAGCGAGATTTCCGCTTCAGGATCAACGGCAAAAGCTGCTCGGCAGCCAGCTAGCAGGCGGCGAATCTGCTCAGCGCTCAGGAGGCTGGGGGTACCGCCGCCGAAGTAGATTGTTCGAGCGCGGCGCGGAGCGCCTGCGGCAGTGCGGGCCATCTCTCCTGCCAGCTCGATCTCGGTCAGCAAGGCGCGCACATATGGCTCGCGCAGCGACAGCAGGCCCGCATAGGTGTTGAAATCGCAATAGTAGCAGCGCGTGTGGCAGAAAGGGACATGCAGGTAAAGTGAAACGCTCTCTAGCAAAGCTGAGAGTGGCTCATCGAAGAACACTGTGCAAGGAGCGCTGCTGAGAGTAGTTGACATACTTTCCTGCCTACTTGAAAGAGAAAGAGCCAGACAAGGATAGCCATCCATCACCCTGCCATCCTCCTGCTGCCCCAGCGTTGAGAGAAGGAGCGGGAAGGAGCTGCCGGCCTTATCCTCCCTGCCTGGCGGACTGAGTTGAGCCGAGTCGAAAAGCAGGGGCCGAAGCCGGCCAGCTCCCTCGCTAGATCAGAGAGCCTCTGAGGCGACTACTGGTTCGGTGCCGTCAAGCCGCCGCTGCTCTGGGAAGGACCGCTCACAGGCAGCTCAGTCGGCATATTGATTGGATCAAAGAGCCGATTCTGGTCGGCGGGTGTGATATGCGTCGTTGGCAAAGCTCGGATCTCCAGAGACCAGTTGGAGAGAGCGTTATCCTTCAGGGTCTGAAGTGTACTTTGGTCCAGGGGACGGGACGGATCGATCCCAAGGATCTGGACGATGTGATAAGCTCCATTCTCCATAATGATCGGGCTGATCTCGTTGATCGTCCGGGCGGGATCAAAGAGCCAGTTATCCACATAGGCCTGGCCCTCCTGGTGGGCGTACTGGCCGCGGGCCAGCCAACCGAGGTAACCGCCCTTGGTATTCGTCGTCGTATCGACTGACTTCTGGCGGGCCAGGGTGGCGAAATCGGCTCCCTTCTTCAGCTGATCCAGAATCTTCTGAGCATCGGCCTTGGTACTGAGCGTTATGGTGCGGGCCAGCACCTGGTAGGTGGGCGACTTAATCTGCGAGGCCAGATAATTCTGCATATTGTCGCGGCGCAGCTTCAGAGCCATCATCTCATGCATATCGGCATCGGTGACGCCGTCCTGCGCGAGCATCTGCTGATAGGTGCGCGCATATTGGCCTGATTTCGGCATATTGGCCTTCAGATCGTTGAGCGCGCGCTCAACCTGAGCGGCGGTTGGCTCGATGCGGGCGCGGACCGAGGCGGGCTGCGTTTGCAGCCATTCGCGGATCAGCTCGTCATCCTGGAGCCAGGTCGCGCTATCGTTGCCGATCTGGGATTGTGTGAAAGGACCTTGCTGCTCGAAAGGAATGGTATTTTGGGTCAGATCATTCAGTTGTGACTGCAGCTTATCGTGCTGCGACTGAGCATTGGCGTAGGTCTGCTTGGCGTCATTCAGCTCCTTGGTTAGCTGGGTGCGCTGGGGGCTGGGACCAGCGGGTAGCTTGCTGATCTGTTGATTGAGATCGTCGATCTTCTTAGAAGCGTTGTTCATCGCCTGCTGTTGCTGGGCGACCGCCTTTTCGAGGTTCGTGCGCTGGGCGAAGAGGCCATTTGGCCCGTAGAGCTTATTGATCTCCAGCTGTGTCTGCAGGACCACCAGCTTGTGGTACTCGGACTGGGGGATGTCGTGGCCATTGACCGATGTGATCGGCAGGCTTGGCACGATCACGTTGATGTTGATCCAGAAACCGATGAGAACGCCGACAATGGTTAACACGATAAGGATGGTGAGAGCCCAGGTAGCCCGAACGCGGATACGGTTTTTCTCGCTCTGAGAGAGGTGGCTGCCCCAGCCGAAGATCAGGGGTTTGCCATCTCGTCGGGCCGCCACAAGGGCTGTCTGGCGGACATAGCGCCTGGGCTTTGCCTTCTCCGGGCGGCTTGCTCGCGTTGACCGCTGGTTTTGGGGTTCACGCGCTGTTTGACTCGTCATAGTGGAAGAACCCTTTCCTGCCTTCAGCAATGGCTGCTCATGGCTCCATGATACACAGGAACGGCCTATGAGACAAGAGGGCAAGCGTCGACCAACGTCAGAACACGCCAGGGAGACGAGCGAGCAAACCCTGTACTTCTCTTCTGGCTCTAGAAAAAGAAGGAGGCGTGGCGCCACAGCTCATCTCTTACCTGTTCTGACCTGGACTGCTTGGCCTGATGCTGAGCCAGTCCCTCCTTGTGTTCAGGCTCAGCTCCAGCAGTCGCGGGCCTGACCACGCACGCTGGCCTCTGTCGGTCTCTTCTCTTCCCTGCTGGCTTAGTCTATCTAGCATCCCAGCAAGATCATCTGCAGCCAGAGCCAAGCGAAGAGCGAACAGAGATCACCTGCTGGGACTTCTGCCTGTGGCAGGAGCGAGGAAGAGATGAAGGACCAGGCGGCGCGAAGCGCAGCAGGGCAGGACATAACAGGAATGACTGCTTCTCGCCTGTAAGGGCGATTGCTGTCCTGGCTGCCTTAATGCGCGCCTGCGTGCCTCCGCCTCTCTTCCCTTGTCTGTCTTCCTGCCTGCCTGCTTACCCGCCGCCCGGGCGAGCGGCGCAGCCGTTGCCATTGCCGGCAGCGAAGCGTGCCTCTTGTGCTAAGCTGAAGATCTTGCGTGGCCGCTACATGCTGCGCATATGCTCTGCGGTATAGGGCAGCAGGGCCATAAAGCGGGCCTGCTTGAGCGCACGGCTCAGTGCGCGCTGGTGCTTGGCGCAGGTGCCTGTCTTGCGGCGAGGCTCGATCTTGCCGCGATCGGAGATGTAGCGTTTCAGGAAGCGAGCGGCATCTTTATAATCGATCTCCCGCACGCGGTCGTGGCAGAACTGGCAGACCTTACGCCGGGGGCCACGGACGCCCTCGCGGCGCCCCGGGCGAGCGGTGGCCTGGGGCTGAGCGGGCGCCTGGCCCTGGCCCTGGCCTTGAGCGCTGGCGCTGCCGGCTGGCGTTGTCTGGCCCTGGCTCTGAGTAGCCTGCTGGGCGGCTGATGCTGTTGGCTGATTGGCCGCTTCGTTACGTTTTTGCACGGACTGTCCTCTCCTCCTTCGAACACACGACAGGGTACGTCTCGTTGAGAGGGCGATTCGCCAGCTCTTCTGCCTGGTGGCAATTAGAAGGGCTGAGAATCGTCCAGATCTTCAAGGAAATCGCCGCTATCGGTCGGGAACTCATCCGAGACATCGGCCTCTTGTGGCTTAGGCGAGAGGAAGCGCAGATCACTAGCGATCACATCGAAGGCGGTGCGTTCGACACCGTTCTTATCGGTATACTTGCGCTGTGCGACCCGCCCTTCCACATAGACCTTGCTGCCTTTGCGCAGGTACTGATAGCAGCGCTCGGCCAGCGAGCGCCAGGCGACCACATTGAACCATTCAGTTTCCTCGCGCTTCTCGCCGCTGGGGGTCTTATAGGTACGGCTGACTGCCAGCGAAAAGCGAGTGACAGCTGTCCCATTATCGGTATAGGACATTTCCGGGTTACGGCCCAGGTTGCCGATCAGCATGATTTTGTTCAGCATCGCTTAGATCCTTTCGTCGCACTGGGAGACGCCGCACCATCCTTCGCTGAAGTCAGATGGGAGCAGGGCTAGCTGGCCCTCTCCTGACTGGCTTGCTACTCACTGGCGTTCTGTCTGAGCGAACCATTGTCTCGTTTGTTGTGTGCTCATTCCCGAACCGATCGCTAGAGCGCCTAGGCTTGCTCAGCCTCGGAGGCTGGGGCTGGCTGCTCATCGAGTGCGGGAGGGGCACTCTCCATCTCCTCATGCGAGACGGCGGGCGCCTCTTGATCTCCTACTGCTGATTCTGATGACTCTGATTCTGATGATTCTGACAGGGCAGCTGCTTCAGGGGCGTCGGCAGGGGCCTCAGCTTCCGCTTCGGGGGCGCTGCCTGCTGCAGCGACCTCGGCCTCTGCGCTCGCGCCAGCAAGCTCCTCGCTCGCGACGCTAGCAGGGGCGGGGGCGGGGGTAGCCCCAGCGGCGCTGGCGGCGGCGTAGGCCTCGCGCTCCTTCTGTACCACCCGCGGATCGCGTCGTTTGATCAGGTGCCGCAGCACTTCCTCAGATACCTTGAGGGTGCGGTCCAGTTCCGGGAGAGTCTCAGGGGAGACACTCATATCGACAAAGACATAAATGCCATCGCGGTGATGCTCGATGGGGTAGGCCAACCGTCGCCGCCCCCAGTAGTTCACCCTGACAACCTGGCCGTCATGGGCGGTTACGATCTGCTCGATCCGTTCAAGAATAGTACGTGTTCGCTCTTCACTGACTTCGGGATGGAGAATAAAGCCAAGCTCGTAGTCTCTCCTCACGAAGCCACCTCCTTCCTCTGGGTTTGCTCGCGGTCAGTCGCGGTTATCTGGACTCGTCTTGCTGCCGGAGCAGGTGGAGTATGGCGATCTCTATCTTCGCCATCCGCTCTGCCGCTGTCTTTTGACCTCTCTTGCTCTGACTCTTGCCAACCACTCTTGCTCTCTGCACTTTTGGCGGGCAGGCGTGATCTATGGCTGTTGAGAGAGTCGGTACAGTGCCCCGCTATTATAGCATTGTCCTCCCTGTCTGGCAAGAGAAGGCCCATCTTGCTGAGCGGCTGGCTCGTCCCGCCCTCCGGGGAAGCGGCGCGCTGACAGGACGGCGCTCTGAGCGGGAGAAAGCCGCTCCCCCTTCACCAGAGTGAAAACCACGGCCAGGGTCAGGGCAGACCTTTGTTCAGGCCCTGCGCTTTGCCTCCTGCTCTTCTATTCTTGGAGCTGCTCGCTGAGGTGGAAATGCTGCGATGCTGTTCACTGTCTCTGGCTGCTCAGCGGAGCGCCTGCGGGTTGCGCTCCGTCCCCTTCAGCTCCGATCGTATAGTCAGTCGGACAGGCTGATAGGCGCTGTCCCGCTAACCTAAGCGGCAGAAGGCCCAAGAGATGGGCCGCCCCCTACTGGACAGCGGGAGCAATCTGTGCTATACTCGCAGACGGCATGCGGGGCTTCTTTGCTCTTGAAAAAGGCTTCTCTGCGCCTTCGATGGAGCTGTTCTTCTCTATAACACTGTCACGCGCGCACTAAGAGCTGGCTTACAAGCCCAGCCCGCCAGTCCAGCTTGCGCCGGGCATACAAGCCCCTCTCTTGTGAGCCGACAGCCTCGTCTTTCGCTGGTCGCGGTCTCCTTTTATTCCTGGTAGGAGGACCGTCAGGGAGAGGTCAACTGCTGTGTTGCCCACCGCCCCGCACGAGAAGAAAGAAAGAGAGTGTGTATCTCATGAAGCAGAAACTTAAGACACATAAAGCCATCTCCAAACGCATCAAGATCACGGGCAGTGGTAAGCTTTTGCGCCGCAAAGTTGCGATCAGCCACCTGCGCCGTAACAAGGCTTCTCGCTCGGTTCGTGCGGCTGATAAGACCTTCGCCCTGGCACGGGGAGATGCCCGCCGCGTTCGGCGCCTGCTCCCCTATGCTGGTCGCTAGGGTCTGGCCCCCCTTGCTGCCGGCTGGTCGGCTGTGAGTGAGGTGGGCGTCCTGATCGCACGCTGTCGTCGACTTCGTAAGCAGAAAGAAGAAGAAGAAGAGGGAAGGACAAAGACGCTATGCCAAGAGTGAAGCGAGGCGTTACGGCGCGTCAGAAGCATAAAAAGGTATTGAAGTTTGTGGAGGGCCACCGTGGCACACGCCGCCGTCTGATCAAGAGGGCGCGTGAGTCCATGATGCATGCCCTGGCCTATGCCTATCGTGATCGGCGTAACCGCAAGCGCGATATGCGTCGGCTCTGGATCACACGCATCAACGCTGCCGCTCGCATGTTCGGTGTGACCTACAGCCAGTTGATGCATGCGATTCGCGTGGCCAACATCAGTGTTGATCGCAAGATTCTGGCCGAGATGGCGGTCAATGATCGGCCTGCCTTTGCCGAGCTGGTCAAAACGGCCCTGGCCGCGGCGCAGAGTCAGAATCAACCTCAAGGCTAGCAACAAGGCTGGTATTCTGCTCGGGCTGTCCTTATCTGGCAAGCCGAGGTTGCCTCTCATTTTGCCAGGCGGGACAGTGCAGAAGCAGTGTCAGGGGCGACTGCTCCGGCGGTCGCCCCTTCTGCATGTTCAAGGGAGGTGACTCTCCCATGCCGGTAATTAGCAGTCCGCTCAATCCCCGAGTCGCTCGTCTGCGTGAGTTGCACACGCCGCGCGGACGCAAGAAGCACGGCCTCTTTATGATGGAAGGGCCGCATTTGCTCAAGGAGCTGCTCGACCGGTCTGTCTCGCCGCTCGAAGTCTACTATCAGCCCGACTTGCTGGCGCGCACTGCTGAGGGGCGGGTGCTGCTAGAGCGGCTCCTCACTGGGTCTGTGGCGGAGCGGGCGCTGATTCAGGTCAGCATGCGTGTCATAGAGGCTTTAGGAGACGTGCAGACTTCACAGGGGGTAGTAGCTGTACTGCCGCTCGCGGCCTTCAGCTATGAGGAAGTAGCGGCGCGCCGGCCTCCTGCGTCGCGGCCCACCCTGCTGATCCTTGATCGGCTGGCTGATCCGGGCAACCTGGGCACGATCCTGCGCACGGCCCTGGCGGCGGATGTCGCCGCCGTTCTGCTGACGCCAGGCTGTGTGGACGCCTTTAGTCCCAAGGTCGTGCGAGCGGCTGCCGGGGCCCATCTGGCCTTGCCGCTCGCTGAGGAACAGCAGTGGGACGAGATCGCACGGCGGGTGAGAGAGCACTGTGGTCCGCAGCTGCGGATCTTTCTGGCTGAGGCGGGGGCGCCACAGCTTTATTACGAGCAGGACCTATGTCAGCCATTCGCCCTCATTATTGGCAATGAGGCCCACGGCCCCTCGGCGGCGGCTCGCTCCCTGGCCACCGGCCAGTTGAGCATTCCCCTCGCCAACGGAGTCGAGTCGCTCAATGCGGCGATGGCTACCGGCATCCTGCTCTACGAGGCCGTGCGCCAGCAGCGCCAGCGCCGTTCCAGTGAGGCGAGGAAATGACGACTAGATAACAGAGGCGGCAGGACCTACGGCGCCGACGCTCGTCGTAAGCCCTGCCGCTTCTGCGGGTAAGAGGGGGCAGTGTCGTTAGCCAGAGAAGAAGTAGTCTGCAAGAGGTGGTCGGCAGTCTGCCGGCTCTCGCTAACTATAACCTACATCATCAGTCTAACAGAGGAATTAGACGCTTGTCTATGAAACAGGATAGAGGTTGCAGATACTATCTATAACAAAAAAGTTATGGCAGGGAGAGGGGGGAGCGGGTCAATCGAAGAAGGACCCTCCACCGAGTTCGCTGGCAGGAGCCAGCTGGCCTCACGAAAAAGAGCGGGAGCCAGTCCCCTCAGAGCTGCACGCTTGGGGGACTGGCTCCCTGTCGGTTTATCTAGGCGTCCTGCCTTCCCTTCATCTGCCTGTTAGCCTGCCCGGCCTGGTTGCTCGGCGGGCGGCCTTTATGGGAGACCGCTGCCGTTGCTGGGCATCCCCGGGTTCCAGGGGTCGTACGGCGACTGCTCGAAGGGGGGCGCCTTGGGAGTTGGCGTAGTGGGGAAGCCAGCCGATGGCGGTGAGTAAGGCCAGCTCGGCTGCGGGCCGCTGCCTCCTGCCGGCATTGAAGGCAGCGGCTGGCTCCACTCGTTGTTACCGGTGGAGGAGGGAGAGGGCGAGAGCGGCTGGAAGGGCGAGAAGCCCTCGGGACTCGGACTAACGCCTGGCTGGCGGGCCGGGGGGAGAGCATTATACATGCCAGCGTGGGTTGGTGTCGGCTGAGCCTGAGCGGTGGCCGTGACTGTACGGAAAGCGCCGCTCAGAGACTGCTGACCCTCGGCGCCGTCTTGGACCATCAGCGCATCGGTAAAGCCCGTAGTCGACAGGTAGCTCTGATCCTCATTCAGCTTGAACGCCTCTACCGAAGCGCGCAAGCGCTCCACCAGGCGAGCCAGGCGACCCATAGCCTGGGCGGCCTCGCGGGTCGTCGTACTGCTGTGCTGGGTCGCCTCTGAGACACTGTGCATAATCTGCACCACAGAGCTGGACGACTCCAGCTGCTGGTTTGCCATCTGGTTGATCGTTTCGATCTCGTGGGCCTGTTGTTCGATCACCGCAAAGACCGCCTCCAGAGCGCTACCGGCCTCCTGAGTCAAGCGTGCTCCGGCCTCCGTCTCGCGCTCCGTATCCTGCATAGCCACAGCCACGGCGCCGATGTCCTCGCGAACGCTGCGGACAACGCGCGTCACATTGCTGGCCTGCTCCTTGGCGCGCTCGGCCAGGCGGCGGATATCGGCGGCGACGGCTCCGAAGCCCTTGCCGTGCTCACCGGCCATCGCGGCCTGAATAGCGGCGTCGAGAGCCAGACGATTGGTCTGATGGGCGATGCTGGAGATCGCCTCTACGATATTATTGATCTCGCGCGAGCGATCGCCGAGCACCTGGACCTTCTTAGCGGTCGCTTGCACATTCTCATGGATGCGGCCCATCCCGGCGACTGCCATCTCCACAGCCTCGCGGCCCCCTTGCGCATCTTTGCGCGCCTCAACGGCCACATTGTGCAGCAGCTGAGCGCGCTCAGCCACGCGGCGGCTGGCCTCGGCCATCTGCTCGACCTCGACCGCAGCCTCGCTGATCTGGCGGATCTGCATATCGTCCTCTTCCACCAATTGGGTCATGCCATCGATCAGCTGGCTTGTGGTCTGCTCCACCTCGCGGGCCACCGTCTTCACGCGGATCACCAGATTCCCCAGCTCCTCGACCATGTAGTTAAAGGAGTCCGCAAGCACGCCGAGGGCATCAGCCGTCACCTCAGCCTGCACGCGCAGGTCGCCCTCACCAACGCCGCTGACCTCGCTCACCAGCTTCTCCACCTGGGCCTGCAGGTTATCGCGCTGCGCCTGGGTCTCCTGAATCAAGCGCACGATGTTATCGAGCATATTGTTCATCGAGTTCGCCACGATGTAGATCTCATCGCGGCTATTGATCTTGACGCGGGCCGTCGTATCGCCCTTGCTGATGCGCTTGGTCAGGTTGGCGAGCTGGCGCAGGGGGCGGGTGATGGTCAGGTTAATGATATAGCCAATGGTGATCACCACCATTGCTGTGGCCAGGATGGCGATGACCGTGCCCAGGGTGATCATCCCGATCTGGTTAGAGCCGATGGTGGTCACCTCGTTACTGATCGTTTGGGTCGTGGTCACAAGCTGCTGCCAGCTTTTGAGGAGCGAGGCGTACTTGGTGTTGGCCTGTTCGAGGAGGCTATGGGTCTGGCTGTGCGGGAGATTGGCCTTCAGCGCTGTCAGCTCAGCGTCCTGGGCCTGTTTATAATCCGACCACTGCTGACTGGCCGTGCGGAAGATCTGGGCCTGATCGGAGACCAGGGCGTTGATATCTCCCGGGAGGCTTCGGCGCACGCTGTCCATATTTGGGGACGATCCCAGCAAGAAATCTTGCTGGTAGGTGCTCAACTCGTTGCCGAAGCTGTGCTCCAGGTCGAGGATCTCCGTTTGGGCAGAGGTGGCCATGCGGGTCATAGCGCCACTGTTGAGACCGTAGGGGCCATCGTTGGCATAGAGCGTCGAGTGGTACTCGCCCAGCAGTGCGTTCATGCGCTCAAGATCAGACATGGCCTGCATGGAGATCGTCGTCGCCTGGTTAGCTACTTGCATTGCCTGGCCGTGGACGGTCAGCGTGTTCAGAAAGAAGGTTCCCAGCACAATAATCACGATGGCGGGGATAATCGCAGCCAGCGCGAAGGCCAGGAAGAGCCGGAGGAAAATAGGCATTCGCGTAATTGCTCTCATGACAGCTCTCGCCCCCTCTAAGAAGGTACGCAATGATCTGTATTGCTTAAAGGAATGGACCTTGCCGTTGCCAGCCTGTTGTTGATGTATGGGCAAACGTCAATGAGACCTGGAACAACCTGACAAAAGACTCCCAAGGTAGTGTACTCCACCCTGGGCGATTTTGAAACTCTCTTGTGAGAGATTACCCTCTTTTTCCTAGATGCGTGGCGCGGACAGCATGGAGGTAGAAAGCAATAAGGCTCTGCCACGCCGCTGGCGGCAGAGGTGGGCGAACCACTGTCTGCGCTACACTGTATTAACGATAGCCGAAAAGGTCGCTTCCAGCAAGCTCCCTCCCCTCATAGGGTGCTCTCTGGGCTGGCGGCTGGCGGTGGCCTCTCCTCCCTTCTGATAAGGCCTCCCGCCTGTGGCATTCGTGCCTCTGTTGCTGATCTATGATGCCATGTTCCTAGCTGGCTGGCTATTGGCGCGATTCTGCTCATTCTCGCCGTGGCCTGGCCTGAACGGAGCAGAGTGAGGGGCCAGTTGATCGTCAGGAAAGCAAGCGGCAGAGGAGAACAAGCCCTGTTGCTGTTGGGGGCAGGACTCGCTAACTCCTCTGCCTGCGGGTGAATCCTGGCCTGCTGCCTCTTGGGTAGCGATCATTTAATGCCGGCGAAAACGCTGCTCTCGTCGGGTAGCAGGCCAAAGTTATTGGCTCCCAGCGGCCAGTAGACCAGGGTGGCCTTGCCGACGATATCTTGTTTGGGGACAGTTCCCCATTGACGCGAATCAGAGCTGTCGCCGCGATTATCGCCCATCACAAAGTACTGATCAGGGCCGATAACCAGGTTGCGGATCGGCGGGTAGACGGCCAGGCTGGCTGGATCGTCGGGATTTGTATACGGTTCATGCAGGGTGACCCCATCGACAATGACCGTCTGGCCGATGACGGTGATGGTGTCACCGGGAACGGCAATAATGCGCTTCACATAGTCTACACTCGGGTCGTGTGGGTAGTGGAAGACAATAATGTCACCGCGCTGTGGCGGATGAAAAAGGTAAGCGAGCCGATCGACAAGGATATATTCCTGGTTGTGCAGCGTCGGCTCCATGCTTGGCCCATCGATATAGTAATGCTGGACCGTCAGGCGTACCACGAGAAGCAACAGTAGCGTCAATGCCACCGTTTCCAGGATGTCACGTAGAAGCCGGTGGCCCTTCTCCTCTTTCTCCGGTTTCGCACTCAAAACCCTTACCTTGCCTCCTGTTCTATCTTAGGGTCGGTGCTTGGCGATCTGTTGGAAGAAGCATGGCCGATGGAGGCCCCTTCTTCCTTGGCCTGCTCATAAAGAGCGATCTCTATCAGCGATGTTGGCCTGTTTACAGCTGAGCTTACTCGACTGCCGGTTCTGGAAGCGTGAATGGGGGCGGCGTCTGGTGGCTGCGCGCCGCCGCTGCTTCTTGCAAACGCGTCACGCTCTCGGCGGGAACAGGGTGGCCCCCCAAGGGCGTCGGATGGATGCCTGGACCATGATAGTCGCTGCCGCCCGTGGGGATGAGGTCGAACTGGCGCGCCAGGGAGAGCAGCAGCGTCTCCTGCTCAGCGGTATAAGGACCATAGTAGACCTCCAAGCCAACCAGTCCCAGGGCACATAGCTCAGGGAGCCACTGCCGCAGGATCTCAGGGCCTGGTAATTCCAGAGGGTGGGCGATTACTGGCAGGCCCCTGGCGCTGACAATGAGACGCACCGCGTCCTGGGGCGACAGCTTGTAGCGCGGTACGTAGGCCGGGCACCCTTTGCTCAGGTAGCGTGCAAAAGCCTCTTCGATGCTCTGGGCATAGCCGGCCTCAACCAGAGCCTGAGCTACATGAGGTCGCCCCACTGCTCCCTGAGCCAGCTCGCGCACGCGCTCCCAGCGGATGGCAATCCCCTGCTCGTTGAGCAGCTCGACCATCCGCTGGCCGCGGCGCTGGCGTGCGTCGCGCAGCGTACGCAGGGCTTGCTGAAAAGCCTCCTGCTGATAGTGTAGAAAATAGCCAAGCATGTGCACTTCGCCAGCGGAGGTTTCGGTGTTAATCTCAATGCCTGGGATAAAATCGATGCCTAGCTGGGTGGCAGCCTCAGCAGCCTCCGCCACTCCTTCGGTGCTGTCGTGATCGGTGAGGGCCAGCACACGCACCCCCACCTCGTAGGCTTTCTGGACCAGAACCCGCGGCGCATAGAGGCCATCCGAGGCGGTCGAGTGCGTGTGCAGATCAATGGCGTAATCGGTCATATCTCCTCCAGCCTGATTGACCCGGCGTGATCAATGGCATGGGTTGAGGCAGCGAGCGGGCTATGGCTGTGATTTTGCCCACTGCTGACCACATCAGGCACGTTCCTTTCTCCTGGTTTCGGGCGGGCCAGGCGACTTACCTGGCATAGTCAACGGCGCGCGTCTCGCGCACCACGCAGACCTTGATCTGGCCGGGGTAGTCAAGGCTCTCCTCGATCTTATGGGCGATCTCGCTAGCCAGGCGATTGGCGCCGTACTCATCGATCTCATCGGGCTTGACAATGATCCGCACCTCGCGCCCAGCCTGAATAGCAAAGGACTTCTCGACGCCGGGGAAAGAGTTGGCGATGCTCTCCAGGGCTTCGAGGCGCTTGAGATAGAGATCGATGGTCTCGCGCCGCGCCCCAGGCCGGGCAGCAGAGATGGCATCGGCGGCCTGGACAATGGCGGCCTCCAGGCTCTGCGGCTCCATCTCGCTGGCGTGATGAGCCACCATCGCATGAATAATCTTGGGCGACTTGCCAAAACGACGCGCAATCTCGCCGCCAACGACGGCGTGCGGCCCCTCGACCTCTTGATCGATGGCCTTGCCGATGTCATGCAGCAGGGCGGCGGTCTTGCAGACGTTCACATCGGCCCCCAGCTCATGGGCGATGGTGCCCGCGAGAATAGCAACTTCAACAGAGTGGGCCAGCACATTCTGACCGTAGCTGGTGCGGAAGTGGAGCCGCCCCAGGATCTTGAGCAGCTCGGGCTGCAGGCCGTGGACATTGGCCTCCATCGCCGCCCGCTCTCCAGCCTCGCGGATGATGCTGTCGACCTCCTGCTGGGCCTTGGCTACCACATCTTCAATGCGCGTGGGGTGGATGCGCCCATCAAGAATCAAACGGTTGAGGGCCAGACGCGCCACTTCGCGACGCACTGGATCAAAACCCGAAAGAATGACCGCTTCCGGTGTGTCGTCGATGATCAGATCAACGCCGGTCGCGGCCTCTAATGCTCGAATATTGCGACCTTCCCGCCCAATGATGCGTCCTTTCATCTCCTCATTGGGCAGAGGGACGACCGAGACGACAGCCTCGGAGACCTGGTCGGAGGCGCAGCGCTGGATAGCCAGAGTGATGATCTCACGCGCCCTCGCCTCAGCCTGCTCGCGCGCTTCCTCTTCGATGAGGCGCGCCCGCCGCGAGGCTTCGGCCCGAACCAGGGACTCCATGCGGCTCAAGAGAAGCTCGCGCGCCTCCTCTTCGCTCAGGTGGGAGATGCGTTCTAGCTCGGTCTGCTGCTGGTGCTTCAGCTCTTCGACTTCCTGACGCAGCTCCTCAACAGCCCGCTCGCGTGCCTGTAGCCGACGCTCACGTTGCTCCAGGGCCTCGATCTTACGCTCCAGGCTCTCTTCTTTCTGCTGCAGTCGACGCTCTTGACGCTGTAGCTCGGCGCGCCGCTCAGCATTTTCTCTCTCAATGGTAGCACGGAAGCGCGCTGTCTCTTCACGCGCCTCATGCAGAGCCTCGCGCTGTTGCTGCTGCATTTCCAGGAGAAGACGCTCGCTGGCCTCTTTCTCAAGACGGAGACGCTCCTCAAACTTGCTTTTATTTCGTGCCTCCCCTAAGCGGTATCCGATGACAAGTGCGATCCCGGCTCCAAGGAGCGCCGCCAGGATAATGCCCGCTGCGAGGATGGCGATGATGGTCGGCGTCACGTTAGCCTACCTCCAGAGTGATAAAGGGCAAACAGACCCGCCTGCCGGGCTTGTGGTGACCGAGTGCTGTGTTCCATCGTATCGAGAGACGGTATATGCTAAGTATACTATATAGAAGGCGTATAGTACGCCAAGCATACTATATAAGAGCGTTGAGGGGCTGTCAAGAACGCTCAATTGAGAAGATCGATTGTTTCTCTAGCAGGTTCGCAGCCTTTTCTAGTTTGCTGCAATCAATCTCTACGGGAGTCGCATCATGACACAGCAACCAGCGGAGTCCACTGCTCCCCTACGTCCCACGCCCGTTGTCACCAGCTTCCTCCTGCGCTTCGACCAGCCTGGGGGCCCCCGGCTCCTGATCGTCCAGCGCAGCCAGCGAGTTGGCAGCTATCGAGGGCGCTGGGCCGGCATCAGTGGCTTTATCGAGCCGGGGGTCAGCCCCGAGGAGCAGGCCTACACGGAGATCCGCGAAGAGACCGGTTTGGGGCCGCAGCAGGTGCGCCTGCTCAAACGTGGAGCGATTGTCGAGCATCGTGATCAGGAGCTGGGCCGCCACTGGATTATTCACCCCTTCCTCTTTGAGGTCTTGACCCCCGAGGCCATTCGGACCGATTGGGAAGCAGTGACCATGCGCTGGATTCCGCCGGCTGAGCTGGAGCGCTATGAGACAGTGCCCCTGCTCAAAGAAGCCTACGAATCGGCGCAGCGGGGTGAGGGCCAACCCTGATCAGAGCTGAGGGCTGGCCCGCAGTGGCGACCCGCGATGCGATGCGCGGGGCGCTCAGGTGGGCTGGAGCAGTCGCAGACGAGCGGCGGGGATCTGTGGCAAGAGGTCTGAGGCCAGCAGGCCGGCGTCGCCGCAGTGCTGGCTGACCAGCTTGGAGGCGGCCACGTGTAGGTAGACGGCCAGGCTGGCGGCGTCGAAAGGAGTGAGGCGTTGCGCCAGGTAGCCCGCGATCATGCCCGCCAGGACATCGCCCGTACCGGCGCTGGCAAGGGCCGGGTTGCTTTCCCAGTTGATGCGCAGCCGTCCCGCTGGTTCGCTGATCAGCGTACAGGCCCCCTTGAGGACAAGGATGACGTTCCAGGTCTGGGCGCAATGGCGTGCCACCTGCAGCCGATCGATGCCACCGCCTGAAACCCTGGTCCCTCCCAGCAGGCGGCTCATCTCGCCCGGGTGGGGGGTGATGACGGTGCCCGGCGGCAGCCGTTGCCACCAGTTCTCAACGTCGGCCAGGTTGTTGAGGCCGTCGGCATCGATGACCAGCGCCGGACGCTCGTCCTCGGGCAAGCTGTGCAGACCGTCAAGCAAGGCCAGGATGGCGCTGCGCGTGGCCGGTGTGCGACCAAGACCTGGACCGATCAGCAGCGCCCGGTAGCCGCTCAGGTGCTCTAAGAGCGCCCGGGCCTGCTCCTGGCCGCGTTGTTCGCTCGGCTCACCAGCTGGCAGCAGAACGTAGGTGGCCTCATGCAGCGAGGAGGCGTAGATGGGCAGCAGGTCGGGCGTGACGGCCAGCGTGACTAAGCCGGCTCCGACCCGCAGAACGGCGCTGCCGGCCAGATAGGCCGAGCCTGGATATGGAGGCGAGCCGCAGAAGAGCATGACGCGTCCAAAGGTGCCTTTGTTGCTTTCTAGAGGACGTGGCGGCAGCAGCGTCCGTGCCAGGGTGGCATCCAGCATCTCATCCTTGAGGTCGCGCTCCAGCTCCTCGGGCAGGCCAATGCTGCCAACGAACAGCTCACCAAGGTAGGCGCGAGCGGGAAAGAAGAAAAAGCCCTGTTTGGGACAGGCCAGGGTGATGGTGAGGTCGGCGCGGATGCTGCCGGGATCGACTTCGCCGGTGTCGGCGTTGACACCGGTCGGCAGGTCGATGGCCACAACGAGCAGCTCGCCGGGACGGCGGACTCGCTCCTGCTCAACACGGGCCAGGAGGGCGCGCATGTCCTCTGGCAGAGGACGCGAGCGCCCGGTGCCCAGCAAGGCATCGATGACATAGCCGACGCGCTGGAGCACGGCGTTTAGCTCTTCCTCCACCTGCTCTGCTGGTACTTCGCGGCCCTCGCGCATCAGCCGCCGCTCCTTCCAGCGGTAGAGGGTGATGTGCGCTCCCTCGGCCTCCAGGTGGCGGGCCATGACCTGGCCATCGCCGCCGTTGTTGCCAGGACCAATCAGAAAGAGTAACTCGCACTCGCTCAGCGAGCGCCGCTGTCGCTCACGAATATAGCTGGCCAGCAGCTCGGCGGCGCTGCGACCGGCATTCTCCATTAAGATGGAGGTGTTCAGCCCGTATTCTTGATCCGCCCGCATCTCCAGTTCGCGCATGCGGGCAACGTCAACGATATGCATAGTTCTCCTCTCCCTGCTTTCTGTTCTTTATTCTACATGGTGGCTCTGGCCCTGTCACGCCAACTCAGGGGGCTTCCTGGTGAGGATAGGCCGGCACGGCAGAGAGACAGCGAATAATATGACTCAAAGAGGCGCGACAAAGGCCACCTGACCTGCTATACTCCACTCCATGAGACTGGCACTCAAGATCAGGCCGCAGCGAAGCAATCAGTACAGCAACATGGTCGAGACCCTCGCCGAGCCAGAGCTGCGCGCCAGTCCCCTCGGCCCAGCCATCGAGGAGCTGCAGCGCATCGTACTGGGTGAGCAGAGCTATCTGCTGGTGAACATAGAAGAGGGACGGCTCGACCGTGAGGAATGTTTACGTCTGCTGGCTCACCTGGGAACCATTAGCGAGGTTTACGAATACTTTGCCGAGGTCGGCGGCGTCGAGGGTCCCTTTCTTCGTCCTCTTGCCTGGCCCTGGCAGCCGTTCATCTCGCCGGAGATCGCTGAGGTGCGGCGTTACAAAGGCAAGACCAACGAGATCTTCACTCGCGTCCTGCTCAATGTGGCCCTCTTTGCCGGAGCCTATGCTACCAGCCGCGAGCGCCTGCGCATTCTTGATCCCCTGGCCGGCGGAGGGACGACCCTCTTTGTAGCCCTGGCCGCTGGTTACGACGCCTTCGGCATCGAGCAGAAGCGTCAGGATGTCGAGACGACGGCGGTCTTTCTGCGCCAGTACCTCACTGGCGAGGGGATTACCTTTAAGGAGATCTGCGAGCGTCATCGCAGCGGCAAGCGCTACCAGTTTGAGGTCAGGCCGGGGGGCAAGAGCGGCGAGGCGCGCCTGCTGGTCCTGGTGCATGGCGATAGCAGCGAGGCCCCGCTACATCTGCGCACCATTCCCGGAGGACCGCGCGTTCATGCCATTGTAGGCGATCTCCCCTATGGCATTCAGCATCTCGGCGAGGTCGGGGCTCTCCTGCAGCAGGCCCTCCCGGCCTGGAGCGAGCTGCTCCTGCCTGGAGGGACGCTGGCCCTCGCCTGGAACGCCACGCGTCTCCCACGCCAGGACATCTGCGCCCTTGTCGAGCGCTACAGCGGCCTGCAGACGCGCAACGATCCACCGTACACGCAATTTGCACATACGGTGGATCGTGTCATCAAAAAGCGCGACCTGCTCGTCGCTGTCAAAGCCTGAGTGGAAGGCGGCAGGATCGCTGTGCTCAGGCCCATTCAGCTGAGCTGGTTGGCGATGGCAATGGCCTCTTGCTCGTCGAGATCGCCGCTGATGCGAATGCCCAGACCCTGCTCTTTCCAGGCCAGGGTGGGATTATCGCTACCTGTTGAATAGGTCGCTGTAGTGCCACGCAGGGTGAGGGTCGTGCCGCTGGGCAGCGGCTCGTTGGCCAGCGCCTTACCTTCGAGGATCGAAAAGCTCTGGTCGCCTTTCAGATAGTGGAGGACAAAGACCTGTCCACTGGCAGTCGAGAGCACATCGACGCCCTCAAGCTGATAATCGCTCTGCGAGGAGGGGATGCTCAGCAGATGGTAGCCGGCCAGCTGCTCCGCCTGGCCGAGGGTCAGCGTGCCGCTGGTGGGTGTGGCGCTGGCTTGCAGCAGCGGGGCCACCTGGGCATTGGCGGGCGGAGTGAAGCTAAAGAGGCTGTCGGCCAGAGAGCGATTCAGCTCCAGCGTGGGCAGCTGCAGGGTCACCTGGGCGAAACCCTGCAGATTGAGAACCAGCTTGATGGGCAGATCGTTGCTGCGATCCAGGTAGACATCGCCGCTATAGTCGGGGCCAGAAGCGGCGGATTGCTGAGAGGTGACATGGACGACGGTAGCGCTGTGGCCGTCGACAGTCGCCGCCTGCGAGGTCAGCGTGGCCTGGCTCTGGCTGAAGATGGGATCGATCAGGTTGAGCGTCAACTGATTGACCGGGTTGGAGCTGCTGCCGAAAAGCGCCGAGCCGCCCTGGCTATTGACGCTCCCGGTGTAGACAATGTGCCGCGCGGGATTATAGATCCAGAGCTTTTCCCCGTTGCTGACCATCAGCTCGCCGACGGGAAAGTCACTCAGGGTCGAGCGCAGAATCAGACTGCGGCTTCTGGCAGGGGCCGCTTTCCAGATCTCACTTGTTAATGCTCCCTGATAGGTTTCGCCATCAATTTGAATGGTTACCACAGCGTGCAGTGTTCGTGCTGCCGTCAGCTGCTCCTCGCTTTGCTGTAACAGATGTTGCGCATTAGCACCACTGGTGCTGGCGGGCGTCTGCTGCTGGGCCTGGCCACTGTTGCAGGCTGCCAATAGGAGCAGCATCATAAGCGAGAGAGCAAGAGAACAGCAGCATCTTCTAATGAGGGTAGACATAGAGGGCCTCTCCGTTGCAGAATGGCACATCTTTACATAAGGATATGCAAGTCAAAATTTTTAGGTTACAGAGAGAAGCATCGTAAAGATGCCTTCCTATTCTACGCTGGTGGGGTCCCAGGGGCAAGGAGGTAGGAAAGAGAGAGCAGGGAGCAGATGGGCAGAGTAGGCGGACAGGCTGCGAGCATTAGTGAGCAGTGACCTGAAAAAGAAGCGACGTATCGGGGTGGGCGGCGCGCTGGATGGTCACATGCAGTTGCCAGAGGCCAGCCATGACGAATTGCACCCGGGCGCGATAGAGGCCATCGCTGCTGGGGAGGGCGGAGACCGTGGGCAGGCCCATGTCCATCTCTGGCATTGTGCTTTCGACCTGGACGTGTGCATCCTTGATTAGCGTGCCGCTGGCGGCCTCGGCAATGCGTAGCACGATGGTTGCGGGTTGTGTGCTGAGAGGCGGGTCGGGATTCAGCTGGAGGGTGACCTCATAGGGGCCGGCGCGTACCTGCTGTTGTCCTGACTCCGAGGAGGCTGCTGGGAGGTTGGCCACCAGACCCCCCAGCCAGGTCAGCAGCGCCAGAAAGAGCAGGCCGAGCAGAATAACGAGTAGATTGCGTCTCATCCTGTTTTTGCTCTTAGGAAGATGATGTGGTTGCAGGAATCCTCACATAGATCTTACCATCCTCGATGCGGATGTCAAGCCGCGGCAGGGGGGCCAGATAGCGCAGGCGTCCGGCGGTCGGATCTGCCGCCCCACTGGCGGTGAAGACGCCGCCGTGGCAGGGGCAATGGAACTTGCCATCGCTCTCCTGCCACTCGACCAGACATCCCATATGTGTGCAGGCCGCTGAGAAAGCGATGATCTCCTCGCCAGAGGTCGCGGTCGCAGACTCATTGCCACCGGACCAGGCTCCTGATCCATACTCGCTGCTGGTGTTGCGATTGGGGCTGTGCTCCTGCCGGATCACATAGCCAGCGATCGTCTCGGTGACAAAGCGCACCGGCTGCTTACCCAGGGCCGAGACCTCAGCGACAAAGTGCCAGCGCGAAGGCACATTGGCCCCAATCAGGGCTGGGTAGGCCGGAGGCGCGCCTGGCCCCGTGCTCGTGGGACCTGAAGTAGCCTGCTGGCCTGTCCCCCCGTGAGGTCCGCCACTGGCCTCTTGGAGGGCGCGGTCAAGCCCGGCGCCAGCCACCAGTGAGGCGGCGGCCACCGCACTGCCTGCCAACAGACGGCGACGCGAGAGCCGAGAACGTCTCTCGATGGGGGGCGGTGAGGAGCTGGCGGGAGGAGAAGCGGCGGGCAAGATCGGCGCTTCCACGGTGGGGGATGGGCTCTCCGTACTCGACCCGATGGCCTCCGCCTCCGCCGACTCGCTCGGGCCTTCTTCCTGGGCGGCCAGCTCACGCTCCAGGCGCGCGCGTAGCTCGGCCACAAACTCCGGGCGCGGCTCCGCGGCGCCGGGGGCTGCTGCGCGCAAGAGCGCAGCCAGGCGATAGAGCCGCGCCTGCGCTGGCGTCAGCTCTGCGGACAGCGGCGGCCTGCGGTCCTCCTGCAACGCTGCAAGATAGCGCTCTAGCTCCAGATAGTCCTCAAAGCGTTCCTGGTCTCCCTCGGGCATAAACCTCGCCTCCCTTCCGGTCCGTTACCTTCACCGGATGCCTCCATTCTCGTTAGCCTGTCACAACGCTCTCCAATTCGGCGGCGCGCTTGAGCGCCCGGAATTGAAGGACCTTCACATTGGCCTCGCTCAACCCTAGACGGAGGGCGGTCTCCTTAATCGAGAGGTTCAAAAGAAAACGGCAGATCAACACCTCGCGGTAATGGGCGGGAAGGGCCTGCAGGATACGCTGGACGCGCTCGGCTGGTCGCTCGTCAGGGCAGGAGAGCGACACCTCCTCGCTTGGCCCCTGCCAGCCGGCGTCGAGCAGCTCCTCAAGAGAATCAAGAGGAAAACGATAATGACTGCGCCAGTAGTCGGCCAGGGTAGTCCTGGCGACCTGGAAGAGCCAGCGTTGCCAGCTCGGGCTGCCTGCGCCGCGCTCGCTACTTAGCAGGCGCACGGCTTTCATGAAGATCTGCGAGGTCAGGTCCTCGGCCTCTTCACGATTGCCAACTTTGCTGTAGACATAGCGATAGATGAGATGAAGATTATCCTCATAGAAGCGTTGAAATGCTTGCACATCCACGGCATCCTGTCCTGTTGCAAGGTTTCGCTCCTGTTTGCTCTGGCGTGCAATATTCACATTGGCCCTCCTCGCCCTGCCTGCGCACAGGCCGAGGCCCAATAGCTACATCGATCAGTTACAGTCTATCTCAGATAGCCACCTACCTATTACGTCAGCGGGTTACAGTAAGATAAGAAAGGAAGGGTGGAGGTAAAGGGGAGAAGAGGGGCAGGGTTCCCCTGGCTCAAGGCAAGCGAGCGAGTAGTGGAAGCTGAGGAGCGCCAGGTTTGCGCGACGATGGCAACTGCAGTATAATAGGCAATGCAGCAGGAGCGTCGGCGCACCCACCCAGCGAGGGGCGCCGCGGGGAGCACTGCGGCGCGAAGGAAAGCGCGTCATGAGGAGAGGCGGCCAGGCAAAGCAAGCAAGAGAACGCCGACTGATCGGCTTGCTGGGCCACCGAAGCGCCAGGGATGCGCGCCTGATCCTCCCGTGCGCTCTCTCCGGGCTGACCGGGGAGGTATCGACAGGCAGAGAGCGAAAACGACACACCCTGGCTGTCTGACTGACCGCTGAGCGGCGCGTCTCGTTCAGCGCTATCAACAGAAGCAAAGCAACAGCACAACATTACGACTACATCAGAGGCGGGAGCGGTGGGTGAGTGCACTCGAAGAGGTTATCCTGGATGGCCTTCCTATCAAAGATCAGCAAGCAGGTACGACGTTGCTAGACATCCCGAGGCTAGGGGATAGTGAAGCGCGGGGCTGCGCCTGGTACGCCATGCAAGCGAGATGTGGGGAAGGAGGAAGGGAAAAGGAGAGGCAGCTCCCGGCTTCGACGGCTTCAATATCCCCCGGCCCGCCCGTGCAGCGCTTTTCCCCCG
>NZ_JADGIA010000248.1 GCF_019683635.1 Thermogemmatispora sp.
ATGCGCAGCATCCACGTGACCCGGGCCTAGCAGGGCTAGCGAGGGCTGCGGGCAACCAGCGAGCGGGTGCCATCTCAACCTCATCCCTGATTGGCGCAGCAGATCGCTCGCCTGGGGATGAAGCTGAGACAGCCGCAAAGGAGGGAGTGAGTGCAGGCGTGAAGGTAGCCCAAAGGGCGCAGTCGAGGGCACTGGTCACCTGTTAGCCCTGGCCAGCCTGACCGTGGCAGGGCTGATACCAGAGATGCAGGTCGCACGGGTCCTGCTCGCAGAGAGGTGCCTCCTGCGTGGTCGCTTGCCAGGCCCGGGCCAGCTCGCGCAGCACGGGTGGTTTGTCGCCGTCCACCTGTGACTTGCTGACCCCAATGATGATGACGCGCAGGCAAGTACAGCCCTGCTCCGGCGGTGCTGGCTCAACCTGAGCCTGGTGGCAGATCGTTGTCGAGAGCATCAGCACCTCCTGGCAAGAAGCTTCCTTCCGGCAGTGCTGGACCAGGCGCTGACCAAGGAGGCGCAGCGTACCATCGCCTGAGCACTGGGCTGCCTCCAGCGGCGCGATCGAAGTCCTTGTTCGCTCGTCCAGGGACAGGGCATTGAGCACCTCCTGCAGCCGTCGCTCCTTCGCCTGATAGCTGCACCAAAGGATCAGGACCGGCCCTTTTTCTGTGAGCAGGAGGCGTGGCTCTTCCAGAGAGCCGCGGCGGTCCTCCAGGAAGTCACGCAAGGCCAGCAGGATCTGACGCAGCGGTGAGTCCGTCCGCGGTGTCTGCCTTGCCTTTGCCTGTAACTCTGCGCGGGCCAGGGCCTCGTTAAGTTCCGACAAAGCCTCTCGGATTGTCTCCTGTAAGAAAGGCATCTCGATCTTCTCCAGTGCCTCCAGCAGATAGGCACGAGCCAGGCGCTTGCCTGATAAGGCCAGAGCCTGGGCGGCAGCCGCGCAGACCTCCTCGTCGCCATCGTTCAGGAGCGCCTGGCGCAGTGCTTCCAGGGGGGCGGCCCGGCCTAAGCGACCCAAGGCCCAGGCGGAGGCCTCACGCACCAGCCAGCAATCGTCAGCCTGCAGCAGCGCGATCAGGGTTGCCCGCAGGCGCGCCAACCAGGCGCTGCATAGCTGCTCATCGGCCAGGAAGGTGGGGATCAGGCGCCCGAGCGACCAGACGATGGCCTCGCGTACCCCCTCGTGAGCTTCTCGCTCCAGTATGGTGAGCAACAGCTCGATCAGTGGCTCACCGCTCAGACCGAGCAAGCGCGCCGCCTCAGCGCGCACACGCCAGGAAGAGTGCGCCAGAGCCAACAAGAGCGGGCCACGTGGCAGACCTGTCCGTTGCTCCAGGGCCTGTGCCAGCTTGCTCACGAGTGCCTCGCCGTCCTCGGGCAACGAGCGCAAGCGGGCAGCTGCTCCTTGGGCTGTCCCTGCAACTGCGTCCTGTTGAGGGTCCTCTTCTCCTGCCTCTGCCTCGGAGTCTGTGAGAGGGTGGACAGCATGAGCCTCAGTGTCAGTAGTCAGGGCCTGACCATCTCCGCCAGTGGGCACCAGATGGAGCGGGCGGATCGCCGGCTGATGTACCGGGCGGAGCGAGCGTCGCAAGCTGTCGTGCGGCTGAGGGAGCAGCTCCTTAGCGCGCAGCGGCCCCGTGCAAGGTTCAGCGCTGTTCTGATACATGAAGCGAATCCTCCCCTGCTTATTTCTCAAAGATGCTCATCTCTCCCCACGCTCGTCTCTGATGCGGCTGACATCTCCTGGCGCCGGCAGCCCGTCGAGGCGAGCGATTGTGAGCGCTTTGCTGGTCTCAGACAAACATCAAGGCGATCCATAGGAACCTCAGTCGATATTGTCAACCAGACGGCGTAAACGGTCGATCCCCCGGCGAATGTCGTCATTGACCGTCCGCCGCGGACGGCCCGTCTGGGCAGCGATCTGCCGCGCCGACTGGCCCGAAAAATGTAACATCACTGCCGTTTGCTGATAAGGGGGCAGAGCCTGAAGGCCGAGTGTGAGCAGGCGAGCCTGATCACGCCGCTCTACCAGAACCTCCGGCTGCTGATCGGCGTCATCGGCCAGATCGTCTATCTCTGAGCGCAGCTCGCCATCAGCTGTCGAGTAATAGTGGATCTGACCCGTGCGTCTGTGCTTCTGCTCCTCTGCGCAGTGCTGGGCCCAGACGCGCCGCGCAATCTTAAACAGCCAGGCGCGAGGGTGATGAAGCGGCAAAGCTCGCTGACGTAAACTCTGATAGGCGCGGGCATAGGTCTCGTCCACGCAGTCATCCACTACTGAGGAGTCGTGGAGGTGCCGCTGGAAAAAGCGTTCCAGGGCGGGGCGCAGGCTGACTAGCTCTGCTTCAATCTCTGGCGAAAGATCATCCTGCTCCATCGTTTGGCAAACTCCTCATCTGCTACTTGACAAGCCTCAATGAATAGAGAAAAGTAAGAAAACTGCAGAACGCCCCCTACAACCACAGCAGGAAGGGTCTCCCATCCCCGCTCGTTACCATGCATCCCTGTCATGGCGGACTCGCTGGTTCCTCCGCACTCTCGCGCGGAGAGCAGGCGAGCAGAGCCAGTCAGCGGCGCCCACAGGCCAATCCTCTGCCGATCCGGGACCCGCTGAGTGATTCGTTCAGGAGCGTTATCAACAATTTTGTTCATTATGCGCTCCTTCTTTGGAAAGTTAAGAACCCTATATCAGGCCCTTTCCACCCCTGAGCGGCGTGATTCAGGCATCAGCCAGGATGCCCGATGCGCCTCTACTATCTCTTGTGATCCGTCTGGCCCGAACTGGCAGAGGATGCGGCGAGCATAGCCCATATGGGTGGTCGTCAGCAGGGGGCAGAAGGACAGTGCTACCAGGAAGCAGTGAACACGTGAGGAGCGGAAAGAAAAGACAGGAGAGGTGTGGCCCGAACTGCTCTCAGAGAGAGTCGCCCTTGCTTTGCTGGTTCGCAGACAAGCAGGAGCCAGGGCAGCCTTTAGGCGGCTCGCGGTTGCCCGCGCCAGCGACGGCGAGCGTCCGCCAGCGCCTCGGTGAGGCGATGCTGGAAGCTTAGCGAGGTATTCATCAGATAGATGCGCTCAGCGGTGAAGTAGAAGCCACCTGAACCGTGCAGGGGGGCAGCCCCAGTCTGCTGCAGGGCGCGCGCACACTGACTGACGCGCTCCTCGGGGAGCGGATTTTCACTATCGATGAGGAAGATGGCCGCGAAGGGCCGGAGCAGGCGCGCTCGCTCGACAAAGCGCGCAAAGTGAGCCTCCTCGATGGTCCTGGTGCGCGTTTTGCACTCGACCAGCACAGGCCCCTCATCGAGAAAGGCCAGCACATCTATATCGCCCGGTAGAGCTGGCGCGGCCAGACTCACGCTATGGCGGACTGGGACCAGACGCTTGTAATAAGCGATGCCATAGAGGCGCAGCCACTCGGCGACCAGCCATTCGAAGGTGTGGCCCAGATCATGCAGGCGTAGCAGGTCGGGCCCCGCCAGGAGATGAATCTCCTGCTGCAAAAGCAGCTCTTGATCGATGAGCAACTTTAAGAAAGGGCCGCCGGGCAGCTCGCCGGGGCCGGCAGCAAGGAGATCGCCATAGAGGCAGGGGAGCCGTTCCAGCAGGCGACGCAGGGCATGACGACAAGGAGTGCTCAGGAGGAACGTATAGAGCTGCCGATGGCTGTACTCACTTCCATTGGGACAGCGCAGCCAGCGCTGCCGGAGAACCAGAGGATCAGTATAGGGCGGACGTGCCTGCTGCACCTGCCAGCCGTAACGGGCCAGCTCCCGGGCGAAGCTGTCTCCCACAATGACCGCTTCCTGGTCCTCGTAGGGAACCGGAACAGGCGTGGATGCCATGTGCCTCTCCCTCCTTTGGGTTCTGACCGGAAGACACTCACTTCAGACAGAGGACGCTTGCTAAGATCCAGTCGGGTAGGGTCCTCTCACCTGAGATGGCGCCGCGGCAGATCGCGGGAGGCCAGAGTGAGCAGGCTGCGCTCTCGCTGGCGCAGTTCAGCTCCTGGCGCGTGGCGGGAAGATGCCTACGAGCAGGAAGATGCCGAAGATCAATGCAAGCAGGCTACCAGTGAGGCCGACAACAACGGCTCGTCCGCCGGCGGCGAACCAGAGCACGAGCGGGAGAGCAATAGCAACGATGATCAGGCAGAGGCCGGCGGCAAGGCGCCCGGTGGATTCCTGTCTCAAGAGAGCCTCCCTTCGGGGACATGCGCGGGACATCCTGCCGCCCGCAAGGTCTATCAGTGGTATCACAAACGCAGCTTGTCGGGTGCCAGGAGGTCGACCAACATGGCTGCTTCTATGATAGCAGAAAGCCTGGAAGCGGAGCAATGGGAGCGGGCCGCTCTCTGGGGCTTGGGAATGGGGATCTGTCAGGGCCGCCGCGGAGGAGCTAGCCATACCAGAGAGCAGGCCAGCGCTGCCCTGCGCACCGCCGTCAGGCTCTGGACGGACCGGGCGCCAGAGCGATCACGGCGACCAGCGCGCAGGACAGCGCCGCCGGGCGAGCCAGATGAGGAGGGATGCATCCGCCGGACCCGCGTCCTGTCTCCCTGTGCTGGGAGACGGAGAGAAGCGCGCGAGTCTGGCCTCAGCGCGTCGGGGGAGACAGGCCGGTCCGCTGCGGCCTGCTCTGCCGACCAGTCTCCCCTGAGTGCAGCGCTCGCTAAGTGGTCGTGCAGGTGACGCCGTTCAACCTGAACCCTGTAGGCGGGTTATTGCTGCCGTTCCAGGTCCCATTGAAGCCGGGCGAGGCTCCCAGCGTGGTGCCTGCCGGGATACTGGCGTTGTAGGAGAGATTGGTCACCGTGACCGTGCTGCCGCTCTGGCTAAAGGAGCCGTTCCAGCCCTGGGTGATCGTCTGCCCGTTGGGGAAGGTGAACTGAAGCTGCCAGCCGTTAATTGGCGTGGTGCCCGTGTTGGTCAGCTGGATCAGGGCGCTGAAGCCCCCGGGCCACTGCGAGTTCACTACATAATGCACCGCGCAGCTTGCACCTGTCACCGGGGTTGGAGCAGGTGTCGGCGAAGGTGTAGGAGCAGGAACAGCGGTCGGCGTCGGCACTGCGGTAGGCGAAGGAGTGGGAGAGGCGCCTGCCGTAGGTGAAGGCGAGGGCGAAGGTGTAGGCGAGCCGGTTCCTCCGCCGGTGCCGCTGATCACATAGGTCACCAGTTGGCGGGCGGCAATTGTCGCGCTGAAGCTATTGTTCTGGACGGTCAGAGGTGCCTGGGCCTCTGTATTATGGCTGGCATCAGTTACATAGGGCACAGCGCTCGCGTTGGCGGGCAGCGCGAGGCCCTGCAGCGAAAGCGTCACCGGCACAGGGCTGTAGGAGGTATTGAGGACCACAATGGCCAGGGTCCCATTGCTATTGAGGAAAGCTGTCACCTCTAGCGTGCTATCGCTGCTGGTGGCGCCGATGCGCGTCGCGCCGGGGCGCACAAAGCGGCTATAGTTGGCGAAGCTCCAGAGGCGCTTGGCCGGCGTCACCGTCCCATTGACGACATTGATCAGATAGCCGTTATCGCTGGCGTTGAAGTTTACGCCCCACCAGTAGAAGAAGGCGTTCAGGTTAGCAGCCGTCAAGCCTGTATAGATCTGCTGTGCCCAGTAGAAGCCGGAGCCGTCGCCGCCGTCGTCCCAGCTGTAGTCTGCCGCATCGAACTTGGCCCATTCGCTTTGCCAGACATGGCGGCTGCCCAGTCCCGTGATCGGTGTCGTGGGAGGCGCGGTATAGCCGTGGCTGGAGAAGAGGTCAAGGTAGCTATTGGCCGTTGGATTGGCCAGAATGCCGTTAGCATAGCTCTGGGCGCTGTCCCACCCCTCGCCGTCGCAGCAGACCACCTGGGCGGTCACTCCCGCCGCTCGCAGCGTTGGCCCCAGGATGGCCACAAAATCGGCGGTCTGGGTGGGATTCATGACCATGCTCGAATAGTAGGTCGAGAGATTCGGCTCGTTGAAGGCGCCAATCTGCGTCAGCCGAATGCCATCGCTGAGATAGTCGCGGTAGTACTGCAGCAGGTAATTGGCATAAGCCTGACGCCAGTCGCCGCTGCTGCAGCTGGCGCCCGGGGAGCCGCAGAGGGCGCCGCCGTTGGCTTCATTGCCATTGGTCTTCATGAAGCCGGGTGCGCTCCAGGCGTCGCCATAGAACTGGGTGACGCCATAGCTCTGGGCCTGCTTGGAAAGCCAGACCTGGCCCCAGCTATCGTGATCCCAGACGTAGGTGGGGGTAGCATTCGGGCTGCCGGGACTATTCGGCTCGATGGTATGGGCCTGATCCGAGGGCAGCAAGTTGCGCAGAATTGAGAAGCCGGCTCCGCTGGTGGTGCTGAAGAGCAGGTCTAGAATTTGACGCTGCATGCTGCTGGAAGACTGCTCCAGCTCTTGAGCGGGACCGAAGGCGCCAGAGAAGCCGAAGCCGTCGATCGTCTGATAGCGGGTCGCCCCGTTCACGCTAATCGTTGAGGCGGCGTAGGCCGTGTGCGGTGAAAAGGAGAGGATCACGCTCGCCGCGAGGGCCGCGAGCAGCAGTGCGCTGATGAGGATCATACCGGCTCTCCCTGCCGGCTGCTTGAACGACATGGCGTTTCCTCCTTGAAGTGCCGAAGGGCTGCTGGCGTAGCTGAAGTGGTGATCGCCACTTCAGCTACACCAGGTACCAGGGAATGTCACGTCTT
>NZ_JADGIA010000249.1 GCF_019683635.1 Thermogemmatispora sp.
CGAGCCGGCCCCGATCAGCCCTGGCAAAGCTCCCAGGAGAAGCTGAGCTGTGAGGTGTACCCTCATTTCGCGTTGTGCAAGGAGACGAAGGAGTAGTAGCATATGGAAGAGTCGATGAAGCGGCTCAGGCCCTGGCACCGACCCAATCGTGCCGGGTCAGCGCCATCTGCTCAAGGGCCGGCGGCTCGCCGCGCTGACCCCGAGGCTTCCTGGCGGGAAGAGTTTCCGTATGTCTGGAGCGAAGATGAGGTGGTCACGCGGCGCGATACCCTCTTCTTCCTGCTGGCAGGCTCTGGTGCCCTTTGTCTGGCAACGGGCACCCTGGCGCTTATCGGAGCAGTTTCGGAGGGGAGTCCCGCCAAGGTCGTTCCCGTTGCCCGTGTAGACGAGCTGGGCGAGAATGGCTGGAAAGTGTTTGCTTACCCGGACGAATACGCGCAAGGCATTCTGATCAATCTGCCGGGTAAGGGGCTGGTGGCCTACAGCGATGTCTGCACGCATCTCTCCTGCGCGGTGACCTACCAGCCAGAGAGCCGCCGACTGTACTGTCCCTGCCATGAGGGTCTCTTTGATGCCGCCACGGGTGATGTGCTGGCCGGGCCTCCTACGCGCCCACTGCCCATCATTGAGTTGGAGGAGCGGCAGGGAACCATCTACGCTGTGAGGATGGTGCTGCGATGAGTCAGACAACGAACGAACAAATAGATCCGACAGAACTTCCGCCAGGTCATGCAATCAGGCCGGCTCGCGCCAATCCAGATGACCCGCCAGTTCAGCCCCCTCCGCGCGGGCGGCATGGCCTGCTGCCTGGTCCACGCTATCTGGGTATTCCGGGGCGGGCGGCCATCGTCCAGGCACAGGTCTTGCTCGTCGCGCTCATTGTCATTGTGCAGCTCTGGCTGGTGACCGATGCGCTCTATGAGCTGCTCTCAGGACGGACACGGCTGTTGCCCTGGCTGACCATCGCGAGCCTGTTGGGCTTTGTCCTGGCACTCGTGATCACGCTCTGGCCGAGCCGACGGCTGGCTGAGAAATGACGGTGGAAGCAGTCAGGAGCGCAGTGCATCTCAGCAGACGGGGCGCTGATCATCTGGTAGAGCAACCAATGTATCTGTGCAGAGGAGAACAGGACGTGCAACGGCGTTCTTTCACTGTCTATCGAGCGCAGTGGTGGAGCTGGGTCAAACAGCTCTACCCCGGCTATTTTGCCTGCGTGATGGCCACAGGCATCATCTCCATCGCCCTGTTCCTCAGCCAGGTCTTCCTCCTCTCGGCTGTGCTGGGCTGGCTTGGCGGCGGCCTCTTTCTCTTCTTGCTCGTTGTCTATGGGTTGCGGCTGGTGCGCTATCCCAGAGCTGTTTTGCAGGATGCGACCGATCCCGGGAAGCTTTTTGGCTATTTCACAGCAGTTGCGGCCCCAGGGGTGCTGGCCACGCGCGCTGCTCTCAGCCACTGGGTAGCGCTTCCTGTGATCTTGACAGCGTGGGCGGCTGGGATCTGGTTCGTCCTGACCTATTGGGCCTTCGCCGTCCTGCTCTTTCGCAACGACCGACCGCTGGAGCAGTCGGTCAACGGCGGCTGGCTCATTACGATTGTCGGGACCGAATCGCTGGCGATCGACTGGATCGTACTGAGCGCCTTCTGGCCCGATCAGGCGCCGCTGCTCCAACTGATCGCGTATGCCTTCTGGACCCTGGGGGTCTTGCTCTACCTGATCTTCATCACCTTCATCGTCTATCGGTTCTGCTTCGCGAAGATCCAGCCTGCCGATCTGACGCCTCCCTATTGGATCAACATGGGAGCAATGGCGATCACGACCGTAGCCGGTGTCCGTTTGTTGCAGGCGCTGCATCCGGTTCCTCTCCTGGTGAGTGTTCAGTCCTACATCACCGGGTTCACGCTGATGATGTGGGCCTGGGGGACCTGGTGGCTGCCGCTGTTAGTACTCATTGGCATCTGGAAATACGGGGTGAGGCGCCAGCCCTTGCGCTATGAGCCAGCGCTCTGGAGCATGGTGTTTCCGCTGGGCATGTATGCAACGGCGCTGCACTTGCTGGGGCAGTTGCCCGGATTGGCTTTCTTGCGTGCGCTGGCCACCCCTTGCACCTGGATCGCCTTGAGCGCCTGGCTGCTGGTGATGGGAGGCTGGGTGTTCTCGGTTGGTCGGGCGATACGCCGAGGGCAGGCGGGCCAGGAGCAGCCAGCGCAGCCAGCGGCTGTTTCCTGAAAGGAGCACGAGGCGGGACCAGCGTTTGCACCAGGCTGGGGAGGGCAGCTAGCCATGCCAGGGGGTGTACTGTGGCGGGCTCGTCTGGGTCTGGGCAAGGGAGACCCTGGCCAGGCTGCTTGCCCATCCAGAGGAGGTGGCATGATGAGCTTTGACACACCGGTTCCTGTCCCCGGCCTGGAGCTGGCATCCCGGTCGCGTCCGTGGCGGGAGCGGTTGGTGGCCGCTTTCGTGGCCCAGGGCAGTCTGCGCACGCCGGCCCTGCGCGAGGCCTTTCTGAGGGTGCCGCGCGAAGCCTGGATCAGTGCCTCTGATGAACCGGTCCCTTCCGCTGGCCATCCGAGGCACTGGCAGCGCTGCGAGGCGGGCCAGGGCCAGGGCCAGGAGGCCCAGGAGCAGTGGGCAGCGTGGCGCTCACCGGTTCTGACAGTGACGGCTCCTGGTGCGCATGAGCCATGTATCAAGAGCGCTATCAGCGCTATCGCGAGCTCTTGCTCTCACCTGCGGCTGCCGTGCTGGAGGAGCGCGAGTCAGGGGGTACAAGGCTCCGTGAAAGCGAGGGAAGGGGTGGCCAGTTGGAGCCAGGGTGATTTCGTGCTGGCGAGCAGATAGCCAGGCAACCTGCCCACTCAGTACTATGCTCATCTCAGGGCGCTTCGCGGCTGCCCACCAGGAGCCACTCGGGCTGAGGACGTCCCCAGCGCAAACGTCACTGGAAGCGGCGTATGGAGAAAGATGCCGTAGCCGTATGAATAGATATTCAGTGTGACTCAGCCATCGGCGACAACAGGGTCAGTGAGCAGACAATCGAGGAAAGGCTCCAAGAGGTCGGCGTGGTTGAGCTGATAGCAGCACTTCTTGCCAGAAGGGACCGGGCTTAGGGGAGGGCTGGCCGCTGGGCCTTCCTCGTCGGGCAACTCTGAGGCCAGCTCAAGCATGCATCTGGCTCCGGGAGGCCAATGCTGGGGTGCCCTCCTGCAAAATCGATCAAGCAGCCGTTGGCGATGAATCAGGCCGCTGATGATGACAACCCCGCGTCGCTTTAACAGTCTGGCTGTGATCAAGGCACCTTGTGCGTAGGGAAAGGCACCGTCGGAGATGATGAGCAAGACCTTGCGATGCTGCTGATAGCATGGCTCAAGAAAACGACGGGCTGCCCAGTCCAGCGCCTCCTGAAAGGGGGTAGCGCCGAAGAGGACGCCTGCGGTGCAGAGTTGCTCTTCAAACTCAGCAGGAACCAATGTACTCAGACTCTTCAGCGGACGGATGACCTCGCGGCTGCTTGCCAACCGAACCCAACGCTGAAGGTTGTTCCTGGCCTCGCGCTGGAACTGGCGGAGGAAGAGAGACAGGACAGTCTCCTCAATGAGCGGTCGCAGGATATCCCAACCATGCTTCTGGAGAAAGCGCCTGGTCAGGCTCTCAACAGTGCGGCGATCAAGGCGAGCCGAGATCAAACGCCGCTGGGCCATCAGCTTGCCGAGCAATAGCGTCAGAACCATTGTCACATGCTGCTCGACCTCTCTTTGGAGGTCGGCATAGATGCGCTTGGCCAGGGTCAGAGCGCGTTCCTCATCCAAATCATCAACGATCTCTTCCGGAGTGAAGCCCAGGACGAAGGATTGCAGTGCTGTGACAACATACGCCTCGGCGAAACGTTCCAGGTGCCTTTCAATGATGTGGACATAGTGATCCCGAGAACGCTTGAAATGTCTGCTGGCCTGGCTGAAGACCGAGTCTGCGTATTCCCTGGCAGCACGGCGTGAGACCTCGCGAATCCTGACGGCTCGCCGTTCTAGCCGCTCCTGGAACAAAGCTGCAAGTCGAGGGAAGCAGTCGAGACGGGTGAGGCGGGCCAACAAGCTGCGCTGAAGGCGGCGCGTGGCTGACTCGTGCAGGGCCTGTTCAATGTAGTCCACCAGTTCACCAAAGGCATTGGCCACAATGGCCGTCTGCTCGAAGACCGTGCCGGCGCACTGTTGCCATTTCCGATGGAGGAGCTGCTGGAAGCGCTCTAGATCAGCCTGGCGCGGCACGATCTCACTTAATGCCAGCAGATCGCAGACCAGATCGACCAGGCCGATACTGGCACAGGGCTGCTCCTGCTGGGGCGGGTTGACCTCCTCTGCTTCCAGGCTACGAATGGGGGTGACGTGGCATTGGAAGCCGAACCCCAGACAGAAGACGTCGATCGCTGGTAAGCTATCCTGCTGCACCTGGTGACGAAAAGACTCCACGGCTCTGTTGAGGGCGTGCAGCAGGACCCTGGCGCGCGGCAGAGGCCGACCATCAGTACTACGCCACTGCTGGCGCATTGAGGCGGAGACATCAACCAGAATGCCCAGCAGCAGAGGAGGGCGAGCACCCGTGCGTGTAGAAGAAGTCAAAGGCGAGGCGTCCGTCGTGGACATCGTTAACTCACCATCCTTTGGGGAAGGCCCTGGCGGCCTGCGAATCTTCTAGCAGGCTCAAAACTACACGCACAAATTCTTTGAGCACCGTTGTATGATTCGCCTGAACAAAGAGACGCGCCTGCGGATAAATCGTCCAGCCGTGCCTGAGCAGGTGACGCCATACCTCTGACTGCTCGGGTAAAGGAGAAGCCAGCTCGAACATAACCGCGGCCTCTGGTCCCCAAGAGGGGGCGATAGCATTGCGAAGCTGGCGGGGGTCGCTCAGATCCTGGGGACTGATCAGGCACGAGATAATCGTGACTCCCATTCGCTGCAGCTGTTGGGCCAGGGGCAAAGGGTCCTGCTGGGCAAATTTGCCATCGGAGATGAGCAGCAGCAAGGTCCGAGTGGGAGGCGCTGAGCGTTGCTGCTGCTCTGCCTGAAACCGCCGGATCAGTTCCTCAAACAGCTCGCTGGAAGGCGTCGCCCCAAAGACCAGCTCTTTGAGGGCCGTCAAATCAATGCGCCAACGTGCAGGCACATCAATGAGATCGAGCGCCTCATCTAAGGAAAGTGTTGTGTCCCCAAGTGCCTCTGCCCTGGCCAGAATCGTCGACCGTCTGGCTCTGATCATCTCCTTGATCGCTCTGTGTTCGCCAAGCCGATTGATCACCCGTTGGCCTTTACTGAGCAGGTCACCCAGGTCGAGACTCTTCAGCAAGGCACCTGTCTCAGCATAACCGCTCAGCTGGCGCCGCCAGCTCTGTTTTTTGGCCGCCGCGGCATCCTCGATCTCGGCCTGGGGAAGCTGTTCCCGAATGGCCTTCAGCAGGCTGAAGAGGTCACACACGGGTACCGAGCGCAAGCCGAAGCCATAGGCGAGGAGATCAATGGAGGAGTCCAGAGAGCGGGCCCGGCTCTCCCGCAGGCTGTTCCTGGCTTCTAACAGCAGCTCGCGCCAGGCTAGCTCAACGCTCTGGAGACGGTTCAGCTCCTTCTCACCTTCAGAACGGATACTGGCTTGCATCGAGCCAGAGAGATCAAAGGCACAGCCGATGAGGTAGTGGCCAGGCCGGATATAGGGACGCTCGCGTCGGGCGCTGATCTCCTGCTTGCTCTCTTCGCGCTGCTCTTCGTTCATGGGGGCCACACACTGGCCATACCTGAGTAGGTGCGGCAGCGTTGCTTCATGCGGCCTTGTCAGAGCAAGAGCAATACAGCCCTGCTCGTAAGCCTCCTCATAGGACATTCCTGCCCCCAATCCATCATAGAAGCCGCGGGCAAACTCGATAGCAGCCTCGTCAGAGATCTCCTGGTCCATGGCGATCGTGAAAGGGACCGAGGCCAACGCTGCTCCCTGGGCCAGGGAATAGCAGATGTTGAGTACGACGCAGTCCAGGGCAGGATGTCCTTGGAAAAGTCGCGCCAGGCCAGTCGGAGGAACCAGGTGACAGCCGTGGCGCTCATCTGCCAGAAAAATTCCCTCTCGTATCCCATGACCAGCCAGGTGCACAATCTGATACGACCCTTCTATCAACGCCCGCTGTAGATCCGCTGTCGTGGCTGCCTGACGCGATACAAGCTTAATGCGCTCTCTATAGATGCAGCGCTCAATCGCTTGTCTGATCTGGCGCTCTTCCCGGTCGAGTTCAAGGCGCTGCCCGGGCAGGGGATTGGCAAAGACCAGGAGAACCTTGATCTGTTGAGCACGCACCATCGCTCCCGTCCTTTCACGAATGAAAGGCCAGCCGATACAGAACACTGCTACTCTCTTAGAGTAACATAACTAATGATAAATATCAACAGAAAATCTCTGCAGAAATTTGATTGATTTTTAGTGAAAAACTGAAAAGAATTGGTCGCTCCTGCCAGACTGCGAACGGTAGCGGGACTACAGGAGCGCTTCTCCGCTACCATTGTGGCCTTTCAGCTTGTGCCGAAGTCTTTCGCTCACCAGTTGGCGCGACTGTTGCCAGCAGTCGAGATAGGCTGCGCCCTGGCTTTGCTGCTCGGAATAGCAGCCCGCTGGATGGCTTCCGCTTTGCTTATCTT
>NZ_JADGIA010000054.1 GCF_019683635.1 Thermogemmatispora sp.
CACCTGTCTCGCCGCTCCGAGGCCGATAGCAGCACCACAGCTGGGCCTGCTGTTCCTTGACAGCTCACTTGCTTTGTCATTATAATCTTTTTAAGATATTTAAAAACCTCCTTCGACTTCTTTCTCGCAAGAGGAGAGGAGGTTTTTTTGTAGTCCGGCTATTTCTTCTTGCATCGCGGATGGATTCATTGCTGCGTCCTGGCCAGCGCTGGCTTTGGCCCTCTCTCCTCTTGGTACTCTCCTGTCCGCCGGCGCTGGCAGATGAGGCAATGTGCAGCCGCAACGAGCTAGCTAGTGCTTCTGGACTAAAGGAGTGCCAGCGTTGAGCAATGATACGTTTAGCCCGCAGGGCAAATTCACACCTCCGAAGGAATCTCCCTGGTCACTCTCGACGAGACGCATCGCCACTGCCGGTGTGCTGGCCGGTCTGACCATCTTAATGGCCTACATTCCCTTCGTTGGCTATATTCCTCTGCCAACGCCGGCGGGGGCCGCCACGACGGAGCATCTGCCGGTCATCGTCGGTTCTGTGCTTGAAGGCCCGCTGGTCGGTATGATCACGGGTTTCTTTTTCGGCCTGACCAGCTTCCTGCGCGCCGGCAGCCCTCTGTTCAAGGACCCGCTGATCGCTTTCCTGCCGCGCATTCTGATCGGCCTGACATCATGGCTAGCCTTTGCCGCTCTGCAGCGCACGAATCGCACTGCGGCCTCGGCCCTGGCGGGTGCCATCGGTTCGGCCACCAATACGGTCTTTGTGCTTGGCCTTGGTTTCCTGCGCGGCTATTTGCCCTGGGGCTTCATCGTGCTGATTATTCCCCAGGCCGTGGTGGAGGCGATCGCGGCAGCCATCGTAATCACTCTGATCGTGCGCTCCTACGAGGCAGTGCGGGGCCGGCTGGCGCGTGCGCGCGAGACCAAGCCACGCGATACTCTGCCTTACTAAGGAGTCGGGCCCGCTGAGCTATGATCGAGGTCAACAACGTTACGTTCCGCTATAGTGGCGAGGCTGAAGAGGGCATAGCTCCAGCCCTGGAAGAGGTTACGCTGCGGATCGATGAGGGCGAAACTATCGCCCTCATCGGTCACAATGGCTCGGGCAAGAGCACCCTGGCCCGCCTGCTGGCGGCCATCGTGCTGCCACAGCGGGGGAGCGTGATCGTCGATGGCCTGCGCACGGACGCCGGCGGCGAGAGTCTCTGGCAGATCCGTCAGTCTGTGGGCCTTGTTTTCCAGAACCCCGATGATCAGCTGGTCACCAATACGGTGATCGATGAGATCGCCTTTGGGCCGGAAAACCTGGGCCTGCCGCGCTTCGAAATTGAGGAGCGCGTTGAGGAGATGCTTGATTTGCTTGATCTGCGACCATACGCCAGACACGCAGTGAGCGATCTCTCTCAGGGCCAAAAGCAGCGACTGGCGGTGGCCGGTGTCCTGGCCATGCGTCCCCGCTACCTGATCCTGGACGAGCCAACGACGATGATCCCCGGACACACTGCCGAGCAGCTGCTTGAGACGGTGCGTCGCCTGGCACGGGAGCGAGGCATCAGCGTGCTCCATATTACGCACCATATGTACGAGCTTGCCGATTTTGATCGCGTGATTGTCATGAACCGGGGGCGCGTGCTGCTGGACGGGACGCCGGCCAGCGTCCTGCGCCATCGGGAGGAGCTGGAGCGCGCTGGCCTGGGTCTGCCGCTGATTACGCAGCTCGGCCAACGGTTGCGCGCCAGGGGATGGTCGCAGCTCCCAGAGGTGATTCTGACTCTGGATGATCTGAAGGCGGCTTTATGCTCTTTGAAGTAAAGGATGTCTACTATACCCGCATGCGCGGGACGCCGTTTGCGGTCGAGGCCCTCAAGGGCTGTAGCCTGACGATCCCCGAGGGCAAGATTACCGCTATTGTGGGACCAACACAGGCCGGCAAGTCGACGCTGCTGCTGACGCTCTTGGGCCTGTTCCGACCGAGCCGTGGCTCGGTGCTCTTTCGCGGCCAGGATATCCACCAGGCCGCTTTCGATCTTGAGGCTCTACGCTTGCGCGTCGGTATTGTCTTTCAGTCTCCCGAGGCCCAACTCTTTGAGGAGACGGTTGGCAAGGATGTCTCCTTCGGGCCTCGTCGGAAAAAGCTTTCGCCGGCGCAGTCGCGGCGCCTGGTCCAGGAATCGCTGGAGGCGGTGGGACTCCCCTACGAGGAGTTCCGGACACGCTACATTGCCTCCTTGAGCGGCGGACAGAAGCGTCGTGTGGCGATCGCCGGCGTGTTGGCCCTGGAACCCGAGGCCATTCTCTTCGATGAGCCGACGGCGGGCCTCGATCCCCAGGGCCGGCAGGAGCTGCTGGCTTTGCTTCAGCGCTTGAAGACGGAGCGCCGGCTGACGATTGTGCTCACATCGAGCAGCCTGGCCGATGTGGCCATGCTGGCCGATCAGGTGATTGTTCTCCATGAGGGACGTGTGGTCTTGAGCGGTAGCCCTCGCACGGTCCTGGCTCACGCCGAGGAGCTGCTTGCGCTCGATATTACCTTGCCCGAGATTACGCAAATCGCTCTGGGCTTGCGCTCGCTCTGGCCCGCTCTCCGTTGCGATGTGCTGACCTTGGATGAGCTTGAAGAGGAGCTGGTGCGCTTCCTTCCTCATGCCGCCAGCCAGGAGACTCAGCTCTCCTCTCCGTGATACTCGCCAGTAGGTGGATACCATGATTGAGATCTCGCGCCATATCTCCTTTGGTCAATACGTCGATAACGGCTCATGGCTAACCCGCCTTGATCCGCGGGCCAAGATCCTCTGCTTTGCTCTCGCTGTCGCTGCTTTTACCTATATTAGCCAGTTTGCTGCGCTGGCTCTCTGCTTATTTTTCTGTCTTTTCCTTCAGTGGCTCTCTCGCCTGCCTCTGCGCTATGTGCTGCAGGGTATGCGCATGTTCATCAGCTTTCTAGTGGTACTCTATGCCTTTCAGGTGTTGTTCTATACGTCGAGCACGCAGGCGACGAGCGTGATCTGGCACTGGGGAGTGTTGACGATTTCCTGGGAGGGCCTCGTTCACAGTACGCAGGTCGATCTGCGAGTGATTTTCCTGTACTATTTGACTTCGCTCCTGATGCTGACTACTTCGCTGGTCGATCTGGCCGATGGAGCGGAGGCTTTGCTGCGTCCCCTCCGTCGCCTCGGGCTGCCGGTTCACGAGCTGGTGATGGTCTTTGTGATTGCCCTGAAGTTTGTGCCCCTCCTCATTACTGAGGTGGAACGCTTGAGCATCGCCCAGGCGACGCGTGGAGTGCGCTTCGGACGCGGCAACCCCTGGCAGCGTATTCGGGCGCTGAGTGGGATCATTGTGCCGCTCTTCATGAGCGGGCTGCAGCGCGTGGAGATGTTAAGCACGGCTATGGAGGCTCGTTGCTATCGCGCCGGCTACCGCGGCTGGCGTCGCAGTAAGCTGCATGCTTTGCAGTGGACTGGCGCCGATAGCCTGGCGCTGGCCTGCTGTCTGCTCCTCTGCGGGCTGTTGGTGGCCCTCAATCTTGTCAGCCCTTTCTAGGCGGCGCCGGCAGAGCCGTGTGGCTAGTATGCCAGCGCCGCTGCCCCATGCCGGGCTTACTTTGAGGATGTTCTGAGTCCGTTCGCGATCGCTCCCTGACCTGACCTGATCTGGCCTGAGCCGCGATCTCGTCCACTGGCCGCTCTCATTCCCAGCCTCATTTTTCTTCCAGTGTCCTGCTCCCCGACTTTGGCCTTGCTTGTACTCAGTCTGGCGGCTTTGTGTCAATATGACGAGAGAAAATGTTGACAAACCATCGCCTAATCCGTAAACTTATATCATAAACTATCAGACTAACCTGGATGGAAGCCGGGAGGAAGGGGAGAAGGAGGGCTTATGGCCTGCGCTGGTTGTTGTTGTGATGGCGTGTGCTCAGCGAGGCCGGGCGGACTGCGTCAGCGAGGAAGGTAATCAGGCAGGTATATGGAGATGACCAGCATAGATCTTGACGTTGATATTCTTGTGATCGGTGGGGGTGTTGTTGGCTGCGCGATCCTACGCGAGCTTGCGCGTTACGATGCCAGCATTGCTTTGCTGGAGCAGTACCCCGACGTCTGTGAAGGTACCAGCAAGGCCAATAGCGCTATTGTGCACACTGGCTTTGATGCCAGGCCAGGCACCCTGGAGGCGCGCTTGCTGGCCGAGGCGCGTCAACTGTGGCCGGAGGTCATTGCGCGCCTTCACATTCCCTATCTGCAGACGGGGGCGCTGATGGTGGCCCTCAATGAACAGGAACAGGCCACCATTGCCAGGGAAATTGTGCCCAAAGCAGCGGCCAATGGGATCACGTTGCAGCCGTTGAGCCGGGCGGAGATTCTGGAGGCGGCCCCTTACGTCAACGAGCGCATCGTTGGCGGTGTTCTGGTCGAAGGTGAAGGGGTCATCGATCCTTTTTGGACGACACGCGCCTACTGCGAGCATGCCCTCCTTAATGGGGCCCAGCTCTTTCTGGGTGAGCGCGTGAGCGCCATTGAGGTAGGACCACAGCGGCTTCGGGTGCGCACGGAAAACGGCAAAACCTTTTCGGCGGCCCTCGTTGTCAATGCTGCTGGGCTGTGGGCCGACGAGATCGCGCGCCTGGCGGGCGATCATTCCTTCAGACTCACACCACGCAAAGGTGAGTTTCTGATCACCGAGGAGGACCACGGCGTTGCTCAGATCATTCTGCCGGTACCAAGCGAGGTCTCCAAGGGTATTTTGGTGACACCGATCGTTTTCGGCGGTGTCTTGCTTGGGCCGACAGCAGAGGATGTCAGCGATAAGAGAGACCTGGCGACAACCACGGCGGGGCAGCAGCGCATCCGCGAGGGTGTGGGAAGGCTGGTGCCAGCTATGAGCACAGTCTCTACCGTGCGTCAGTTCGCCGGCCTGCGCGCCGTGAGCAGTACCGGCGACTACATCATTCGCCCTTCAACCGTCAGCGAGCGTCTGCTTCATGTGGCTGGTATTCGCTCTACCGGTCTGTCGGCTTCACCGGCCATTGGGCACTACGTTGGAAAGCTGGTCGGGGAAACGTTGGGGCTGCGTCTGCGTACCAGCTACCGCGAGACACTACCAGAGCCTCTGAGTGAAGCCGCCCATGAAGATGGCGAGGTGGTCTGCCTCTGCCGTTCGATTACTCGCGGCGAGATCCTGGCCGCCCTGCGCTCAACCCTCCCTCCGCAGACTCTGGATGGCCTGAAGCGGCGGACGGGCGCGATGTTGGGCGAGTGCCAGGGCAATCTCTGCCTCCCTCGTCTGATCGCATTGTTCCAGCAGGAGCTGGGACGCGATCCTTTGTCTCTGGAGAAGCATGCCCCAGGCTCACGCTTGCTGGTCGAGCGCCTGACGCACCTTGGGGGCGTCCCCGCCCACAGCGGTGAGCGGCCCAAGCGAGGACAGTAGGTCAGCATCCTCTGGCCTGCCAATCGCTGGGAGTGTTGGTAAATGCAGGAGCAAAGGAAGCAGATGAGGAAGATGCAGATGTCAGCATATACCTTGGAGGACATGCCTCTGATGGAAGACCTGCATGAGGGAGATTATGATGTGGCCATTGTTGGAGCCGGCCTGAGCGCCTTGAGCCTGCTGCATAGTGGGGGCACGGCCCTCGGGCGCACGGTGGTGCTCGATTACCAGGAGCAGGTGGGCGGATTGCTGCGCTATCTGTTGCCAGCCGACGGCTTTGGAACAGAGTGGGAGCTGCTGCGGGATTTCCAGCTTCCCTCGGGGGTGAGGTTGCTCCTGCAAACGACGGCAGTAGGACTGCTGCCTGCCAACGATGCAGAGCCGACCCATACGCTGGTCGTACGTCGGCGCCAGGGCACGACGCAGCTGCGCGCTCGCCAGGTGGTAATCGCCTGCGGCGGAGTGGAGCGTCCCCGCGAGCATGATGCTATTCCCGGGACACGTCCGTCGGGAGTCATGACACCCGTACTGGCTCTGCAGCTGCTGGCCCAGGGGTACCTGCCCGGGCGGCGCGCCCTGGTCTACGGCGATTCGCGCTACGCCCTGGCCACGGCCAGGCGTCTGGCTGAGGTGGGCCTGGAGGTGATCACGGCAGCTCCCGCCAGTGGCAATGGTCGCTCGGTCAGGCTCTGCGGAACCTTGCAGGAGATCTGCGGCTTTCCTCGCCTCACCGCCGTGCGCTTGCTCTGTGACCAGCAGTCGGTGGAAGTCGAGGTCGATACCTTGATCTACGCCACGGGCTTGCTGGCTGGCACGCACTGGCTGAAGGGCAGCGGCGTTGCATTGACCGCTGCTGGCACCATCGCCGTCGATGCCCACTATCGCACGAATATTCCGGGCATCTATGCCATCGGCACAGTGGTCAGACCGGAGTTAGACCATGAGGATTCCGTGCGAATGGGGAAAGAGGTGGCAACCCTGCTGCCAGGAGGTGTATCATGAAGCTCAACGGCGCGGTCAACGTCAGCGCGCCCCGAGAAGAGGTCTGGCAGATCTTTATGGACCCGACTCAGCTCTGTCGGGTCGTCCCAGGCTGCGAGCAGGCGCAACGTGTCGATGACACCCACTATGAGGCGCTGCTGGCGGTCAAGATTCAGTTCATGACCATCCGCGCCCGCGCCCACGGTACCTTGCTGGAGGCGCGTGAGCCGGACCATCTGGTCGCCGAGATGGTCGGCGAGCCGCTGGCAATGGCCGGGGCTTTCCGCGCCCACTTGGTGGTTGACCTGATCCCCATCTCTATGACGGGAGGAACGGAGGTACGTTACACGATCGAACTTTCGATGCTGGGACGCCTGGCAAGCCTGGGCGAGGCCATCATCCGGGCAACGGCGAATCGGCTGGCGTCACAGTTCGCCGCCAATGTTGCTCAGCTCTTCTCAGCCCAGGCTCAGGAACCTGGTCAACGCTAGAGGCGGCTCTTGCTCGCCTGGTCTGCCCGCCGCCGGGCCGGGTTGGCCCAGCTCTACCACTCCTTCATTCCTCAACGGGATGAAGCTATCACACGGTCTGCTGCGCAGGGGAGCGCGCCCATGAGGCCCTGAGCTGAGGATTGCTATCAGCCCGACTAGCTAGATGGCGCCCACCGGGCTGGCACGGATCTTGTTCCTTAGCCAACGGCCCATCAAGGATGCGCATCTGTTCGCCCTGCCGAAGAAAGGAGCACCTTCTATGTCGCTCAGCGAGCAACCAAAGCTGGTCTCAGAAGAGCAGCTTGTCGAACAGTTTGGCTACCGGCAGGAGTTCCGCCGCGAATTGAAGCGCTTCGCTTCCTTCGCTGTAGGTTTCTCCTTTATCTCGATCACGACGGGTATCTTCACCACTTACGGCTCAGTGCTGAACTGGGGTGGGCCTCGCGGCATCTGGACCTGGCCACTGGTCATTGTCGGTCAGCTCCTGGTGGCGCTCGTTTTTGGGGCTCTGGCCTCCCGCATTCCGCTGGCCGGCTATTCATATCAGTGGGCCTCGCGTCTGATTAACCCAAAGATCGGCTGGCTCACAGGCTGGATCTCCTTCACCTTCCTGGTGGTCGATGTGGTGGCAGTCGACTATGCGGTGGCACAGACAGTTCTGCCGATGCTCTTCGGCTATACAGAAACGCCAGTCAATGCCTGGATCGCCACCGCGGCGGTGATTCTCATCCAGACGCTGCTCGTGCTCTTTTCTACTGTCTGGGCGACGCGCATCAACAATACCGCCGTCGGCACGGAGGTGGTTGGCATTGTGGGCCTGACCTTACTGCTGCTGATCGTCGGCGGTGTCCGTGGCCTGCTCCACCCCGATCATCTCTTCAGCACAGGCAGCGTTCCCGCCGCCAACTACTTCAGCTTTGGCGGCCTCTTCTCCAGCGGCCCCTTCATGCTCTCCTTCTTGCTGGGAGCCTTCACAATTGTCGGATTTGAGGCCGCAGCGAACCTGGCCGAGGAGACGCAGGAGGCACACCGTACGGTGCCGTTTGCCATGTGGTCTTCGGTTCTGCTAAGCGGCATTGTCGGTTTCGCCTTCCTGATCGCCCTCAATCTGGCCTCGGACAATTTACAGGCGCTGGCCGGCTCCGCGACGCCAGTGGCCGATATCATTACCCATATCCTCGGGCCGATCGTTGGCGATATTTTCCTGGTGCTGGTGACGTTCTCGATCTTTGCCTGCGGCCTGGTGATCTTTATCACACTGACACGTCTGATCTGGGCAATGTCGCGCGACGAGCGCTTTCCTGCCTCGCGCTGGCTGCGCCAGGTTAATCCCAATACGGGCACGCCGGTTCCATCGACGGTGCTTTCCTTTGTCCTGTGCGAGCTGGTCCTGGCCCTCTTTGCCGGCATCGGTCTGGCTCAGAACCAGACAACAACCCTCGGCAATCTCTTTTCGGCGGCTACCCTCTTGCCCGCGATCATCTATCTGTTGACGGTGATCTATTATGTGGCTGCCCGACGGCGGCTGCCCTCTATTCCCGGCGGCCTCAATCTGGGGGTCTTTGAGTGGCCGGTGATTATTCTGGCCCTCATCTGGCTCGTCTTCGAACTGCTGATCTTCCGCGATGGGCAGTTCGCTGTTCCCTGGCTCTATACCCTGGGGATGTTCGCGCTCGGCCTGATCTACTTCGTCTGGCTGCTGATTGCACGACCGGCGGTCCTTAAGACAGTACCGATCGAGGAGACGGTACGGGCCCTGGGCAACTCCTCACCTTCCGCCGAGATCTCAGGCTCGTCAACGACGTAGCAGAGCCGGCGCACTCTATCCGACCAGCCCAACCTGCTTGCTACCCTGGCCTGTTCGGGCGCTTGCTTACTCTCTACGGGTGAATGAGGGATCAGCAGCGCACGAGCAGGGCCAGAGGCGATGAGATGCCGCCGGCCATGCTGTGTTGGGAAGGGCATCAGTACAGGAGGAGAGCAAGGATGATGGCTCCCGCAATACTCGCTATCGATCAGGGAACCACCCGCACAAAAGCGCTCGTGTTTGATGCCGAAGCTCGTTGTCTGGCTCAAGCTGCGAGCGAGGTGCCGCTGACTTATCCACAACCGGGCTGGGTGGAACAGAATCCCTATGACTTGCTGGAGAGTGTGATCGCGAACGCCCGCGCGGCTCTGCAGAGCGCCGGCGAGGTGTCACTGCTGGCCTGCGGCCTGGCGAATCAGGGCGAGACGGTAGTGGTCTGGCATCGGCGCAGCGGGCAGCCGCTCTATAACGCCATTAGCTGGCAGGACCGCCGCACCGATCTGCTGTGCGAGCAGCTGCGCCGCGAGGGAGCCGAACGCTTGATTCGCGAACGTACCGGATTACCGCTTGATCCCTATTTTTCGGCAACGAAGATCCGCTGGATTCTGGATAATGTCCCCGGGGCACGTGAGCTAGCTGCTCGCGGGGAGCTACTGGCAGGCACGACCGACGCCTGGCTGATGTGGTGCCTGCTGGGCGAGCATCGTACCGATGAGACAACGGCCTCCCGAACGATGCTCTATAATCCTCGTCTGCGCGACTGGGATGAGGAGATCCTGGCGCTGCTGGAGATCCCCCGCTCAATCTTGCCAGAGATTCAGCCGTCGTGTTCGCTCTTTGGTACGATCTCGGCGGAGCACTTCGGGCACCCTTTGCCGCTGACTGCCTCCCTGGTGGACCAACAAGCGGCCCTCTTCGGCCAGGCTTGCTATGCTCCCAACGATGTCAAGGTGACGTACGGTACCGGCGCCTTTATCTTGCTCAACGCCGGCCAGACGCTGCCGACTTCACACCACGGTTTGCTCCCGACAGTGGCCTGGTCACGCGGCGAGGAGATCGTTTATGCTCTTGACGGCGGAATCTATGTGGCCGGGGCCGCGATCCAGTGGCTGCGCGATATTGGCCTGGTTCACAGCCCCGAGGAGACGCTGGAGCTGGCTCTCTCAGTCCCTGACAGCGGTGGCGTCTTCTTTGTGCCAGCTCTGGCCGGCCTGGCGGCCCCCTATTGGGATAGCTACGCCCGCGGTACGATTATTGGCTTGACTCGCGGCACAACACGCGCCCATCTGGTACGGGCCACCCTGGAGGGAATCGCTTTCAGTACTCGCGACGTGCTGCAGGCAATGGTTCAAGATACCGGGCGTCCAATCCGCAGCTTGAAAGTCGACGGCGGCGCCTCGGCCAATAGCTTCCTGATGCAGGCGCTGGCCGATATTACCGGGGTCGAGGTACATATCGCCGCCGTCCAGGAAACGACAGCCCTGGGTGCCGCTTTTCTGGCAGGGATCGGGGCCGGCCTCTGGCACGATGAGAGGGAGACGGCTCGCCTCTGGCGCGAGGCGAAGGTCTACCGCCCGCGTGGCAATGGTTCGATCGAGGCACTCTATCGGCGCTGGTTTAATGCGGTGGAGCGCGCACGCGGCTGGGCCGCTATTGCTTAAGCCTGCTTTCGTTCTGCCTGCCATCGACTCGTACTGACCTTCGCTCACCGCCAGTCTGGAGTCAAGAGCGGGGAGCCACCTCGCTAGCCCGGCGAGATGGCTCCCCTCGTGCTTGCTCCGCCGCCCCTCATTTGCCGCTCACTGCTGCCCCCAGAACCGTCAGTCTCGCCGGCGTCTGGCTTCTCTTCCTTCCCCCCGACAGGGAAGGGTACGCTCCCGCCCCCTCTCGCTGGATCTCGAACTCGGCGCCCCTCTGGAGACGAACAGATGCTCTTGACAAATGTTCTCAACAGTGAGTATACTTTGAATTGCATAAACTGTCGTTATTGTTTCTGTCTATGTTGCCCGGGTCTACCACATCTAGAACACTTGTTCTGATAGAGTGCAACCACCCGGGGAGAAGCCGCTAGCAGGATCAGGGATATGGTGCGAGAGCTGAGCGCGGCGGTCGGGGTGGAGATTGGAAGCAGTCGGGCGACGATCGCAATTATTTCTGCCGACGGTCAGGTCCGGGAGCGCTTCGAAGCCAGAACGCTGCGCGGGCGGCCAGCGCGAGCCACGCTGGAGCCATATCTACGGGCGATAGATGCCGCCATACAGCGAGCCGAGGGAGCAGGTTACGCTCTGCGCGGCATTGGCGTGGCCTTGCCGGGGAAACCTGATCAGACATACCGCCGTCCTTTTCTCATTCCTCTCCTTCCCTCCCTCAATCATTTTCCCCTCTGCGATCTACTCGAAACGCGCTATCACTTGCCTGTACGACTGCACAGCGACGTTGAGGCCGCAGCGCTGGGTGAATATGCCTTTGGTGCCGCCAGGAACAGGCGCCAGGCTTTGCTACTCACCGTCCAAGCGGTTGTGGGCGCGGCTCTGATCAGTGATGGGCAACCGGAGCCAACGGCCCGCGACTGCACTGGTCACGTCTGTCATCTGCCCGTGGCCAACACTGGCCCGCGCTGTAGCTGTGGGCGCCGTGGCTGTATCAGTACCCTGGTGTCGCTCGAGGCGCTCCAGCGTCTGATTCAGCGTGCAGCTCGCAAGGGTGAATCGAGCAGCCTGATTCAGCGCCTCAGCAATCGCGAGAACTTCAGCGCCCAGTTGCTGGCCGAGGAGGCGGCCCGGGGAGACAACGTGGCGCTCTCTATTTATCAAGAAGTAGGGCACTGGCTCGGCATTGCAGTGGCTTATTATCTGCGCCATTTCGCGCCCGAGGTCGTAGTGCTGGGGAACGGCCTGCTCAACGCTGATGAGCTGTTGCTCGGTTATCTGCGTCACTCGCTCCTCTCCCAATTTGGGGCGCCAACAGCGGCGGAAGAGGGTCAGCGCGTCCAGGCCCTGAGCATTGTCCCGGCGCATTTGGGACGGGATGCGGCTCTCATCGGTAGCACCGTACCGTTCCTGGCTCCACTACCGGCCCACCGTGCTGAGGGAGAACCATTAGCCTTGCCCTCTGAGGAGGCTCCTGCACTCGCCAGCGGAGGCGGAGGCGGGCTGGCTCTAGAAGAGCTGGCCGCCCGACGGCGGGAGGCCCGTTCTTCTAGCCGCACCTATCGCCTTCCCCCCGCCAGCGACGATCTCAGCCGGCTGGTCGCCGAGCGTCCTCAGCCATCAGGGCCTCTCTCCCCCGATGACTTAGGCCCTGCAGCGCCTTCTCATCCCCGCGTGAATCCTCGCCGCCTGCGTGGTCGCGATCATTAGGCCGGCCCAGAGGCCAGGACTCTTCCCACTGAGGAGCGGCAAAAACCAGCTGCACCAACATAGGTAGATGCTGCGGCTGCACCAGGTAGGCCCGTCCGAGGTGGCAGAGGCGTTGTCGCCTGGTGCCGGGCATAGTTTTGATAAACCACAGTCTGGGCCTGGGCTTCGCGGCTGCGCAGCTTTTATCAGCGAGATGAATCCGGCCATAGGTCTCCGCAGCGGTGGTGCCGTCTGGATTTTCGATCACAGGCCAGAGCGAGCGGCTCTCAATGTGGTGCCTTATAAGACCAGAGCGATCCCGCTCCACCTAAGCAGTGCGGCCCTCAGTCGGCAGGGGGCGATTGTCTGGTGAGCCTTGTCCCTGTCAGCCAGGCAGCGCTTGGCGCTCTCTTGACTGGCCGCTCTATTACTACTACTATAAGAAATCAGCACGCCCAAAAGAGCAGCCCGGCCAGGCGAGAGCAATCGCTGGCCGAGACCCCAAGCTGTCGCGCTGCGGCAGCCGGCCTTATTAGGCCCGCCGACGCGCTCCAGTTCACGCTGACAAAGAGTGGAGAAGGAGTAAGGGCGAGAGTTAAAGGAGAGCGACCCGCTAGCGCGCAGTTTTCGCGGCGGAAGCAGAACTACAGGCGAGCAAGGTATTCAGCGCCGAGCAGGGAAAGAGGGACTCACGAGAGGCAGGCGGCTTTTAGAGGTCAAGCACCTCGCCTGTATCATCCACGTCTTCTAATTCACCACGATCGATGATGGCCTCTCGCTCATCCAGCATGCCTGGCAGGGGATCGATGTACATGGTGCGGCGCACCAGATCGATCTGCTTGATCACCTCTTTGACGGCAGGGATTAAGGCTTGCCTGCCATCTGGCATGCGGATTGCATAGACATCGTTGCTACCGGTTAGCCAGATCTCAGTGATCGACCCCACCTCCTGGCCATCGAGGGTAAAGACACGCAGGTTGAGGATATCATGCTGATAATACGAATCGGGAGGCAGGGGAGGCAACTCGGCCAATGGAATCTGCAGCTCGCAGTTGCGCAGGGCCTCGGCAGCTGTCAGCGAATCGAAGCCCTGCAGCTTCAGCAGAACGAGGCCGCTCTTGTAGGGACGGACATGCTCGATGCGATGGCGCCGGGGAGGGGAACCGCAATAGATAGCCTCCAGCTGCGCAAAACGATCAGGCAGGTCGCTCATCGGCAACACCTTGATCTCGCCACGCAACCCGAAGGGGGCAATCACCCGCCCCACGGTCGCCCATTCCATATCACCTTGGATAGAACTGGCAGTTATTGCCCGCTCAGCGTCTCTCATAGGAGTTTCCGAGAGAAAAACAGGGTTAGCGAAACCAGGCTAGACAACCTTCAAGGAGGTATGGCGGCCTTCGCGCGTCCCCATAGCGCGCATCAGCGTACGCAGGGCCTTGGCCACGCGGCCCTCTCGCCCGATCACCTTGCCGTAGTCCTCGGGCGCCACTCGCAGCTCAAGGACCACTGCCTGGCGGTCGTTGCGTACCTCGCGCACCTGCACCGCCGCCGGGTTGTCGACCAGCGACTGCGCAATATACTCCACCAAGCGGCGCATCGAAGAATTTCTCACGGCCATAGCTAGCTACTCTGCCTTACCAGAGGAAGCAGAACCCGCCTTCGCCTGCTCGAAGCGCTCCAGCACTCCAGCGCTCTTGAAGAGCGCAACCACGGCCTCTGAGGGCTGTGCCCCATGCTGCAGCCAGCGCAGCGCCTTCTGCTCATCGATCTGCACCGCCGCCGGCTCGCGCAACGGATTATACCAGCCGATATTCTCAATAATGCGCCCATCGCGCGGCGAAGGGGCATTCGCGACCACAATGCGATAGCTGGGCGCCTTCTTCTTGCCCACACGCATCAAACGAATCTTAACAGCCATGCTTCCCTCTTCTCACCTCTCCCCAACGGGGAAAGTCCTCAACAGTACTTTCTCTTTCGCTAGCCCGGGCTGGCCATTGCGCGTTTCAATCCAGCCTGCGTAGAGCTAGCGCCCTCATTGATCTTATCGGCGGAACCACGCCCGTCAAGCTGTCCCCTCCTCACTCCAGCCAGCCGCGCCGAGGACAGCGCTTCATACACAGACGACGCCAAAGCAAGAGAGAGCTGGAGCAAACGCTGCGCTGCTGCGCGCGTGGCATAGCCTGCGTAGATGCTGGACAAGGCATAGGGCATGGCCCCAATGGCGTCATCAGGATAGCACGGGTGACAAATTTTGTCAACAGATGGAGTGGTGGGCCTCCACGCCTGCTCAAGGCTCGGGTCACGCAGGGCGCCGGCCAGGGCCAGAGCGGGTCAACCGATCTGAGTCGAGCAGAACAGGAAAGGAAGCACTCAGCTCGCTAGCTCTCTGCTATAATGAGGCGCGAATGCAGAGTATGAGGGGGCATAGCTTGTTCATGCGTCGTACAAAGATTGTCTGTACCATCGGACCGGCCAGCAGCAGTGAGGAGCGTCTGGAGCAGCTGATGCTGGCCGGGATGAACGTCGCCCGACTCAATTTCTCTCACGGCACCCACGAGGAGCACGCCGCGGTAATTGAGCGCATCCGACGCATCTCGACGCGGCTGGGCTGGCCCGTGGCCATCCTCCAGGATTTGCAGGGACCGAAGATCCGCGTCGGCAGTTTGCCCGGCGGGCAGCCGCTGCGCCTGGAGACCGGCAGGCAGGTGATTATCACAACGCGCGAGCCGGCCACCAACGGTGAGGGTGCTCCACTCCCAGAGCAGAGCGGCGAGCTGCCGGTCATTCCCACTACGTATGGGCAGCTCGCTCAAGACGTCAAGCCTGGCGATCGCATCCTGCTCGACGACGGCCTGATGGAGCTACGCGTGCTCGCTAGCGACGGTCTTTCCGTGCGCTGTCAGGTGGTTCACGGGGGTTTACTCAAGGAGCACAAAGGCATGAATTTGCCGGGCGTGACCGTCAGTGCCCCTGCCCTGAGTGAGAAGGATCGCGCTGATCTGCGCTTCGGCGTCCAATACGGAGTCGACTATGTGGCACTAAGCTTCGTGCGCCGGCCAGAGGATGTGCTGGAGGCCCGGCGCTTTCTTCAGGAGCTGCAGGCGGAGATCACTGTCCATGAGGGCAGACAGCAGGCCGTGGGTGACATTCCCCTGATTGTAAAATTGGAGAAGCCAGAGGCCGTGGCGCGCCTCGATGAGATTCTGGAGGTGGCCGATGGGTTGATGGTAGCCCGCGGCGATCTCGGGGTCGAAATGTCGCTAGAGAAGGTGCCGCTGATCCAGAAGCGCGTTATCGCTCGCTGCAACGAGCTAGGACTGCCAGTGATTACGGCCACGCAAATGCTGGAGTCGATGGTGACCAACCCTACGCCGACGCGCGCGGAGGTCGCTGATGTCTCTAATGCTCTGCTTGATGGCACCGACGCCGTGATGTTGAGCGCCGAGACGGCCAGCGGCTCCTACCCCGTGGAGGCAGTAGCGATGATGGTGCGCATTATTCAGGAGACTGAGGCCGACGATCGAACCGCTCAGCCGCCACATTGCCGACGCCTGTCCCAGGAGCACGCTGTCAGTCACGCCGCCCGCGCACTCTCCGAGGAGGCCAGTGTACGGGCGATTGTGGTCTTTACGCGCTCGGGCAACTCGGCCCGCCTGATCTCCAAAGACCGACCGCGCCGCCCGATCCTGGCGTATACTCCCTCGGAGCGCGTCTATCGTCAGCTAGCCCTTTGGTGGGGCGTCTGGCCACGCCTGATCGAGATGCATGGGACGACCGAAGAGCTGATCGCTACTGTTGAGCAGCGCCTCTTGAGCGACCATTTGCTCGGCGAGGGTGAGCATGTGGTGATTATGGGCGGGCTGCCGGTAGCCAGTCGCGCACGCACCAATTTTGTCAAACTGCATCGCATCGGAGAGGGGCGCGCCTCCGGCTAGCTCAGGTCAGCAAGAGCCATCGCTCCTTTCTTCCTCAGCGCCCTGCCCCCCGCTTCCCGCCTCCCTGACGCGACACCGCGGCGGAGGGCACCAGCAGGTTGGCAGCGGCGCGTTTCGTTTGACATCCTCGCTGAATAGGACTATACTGGAAAACATCAGACCAGCGCCATCGGCTGCGGCGGGTAATAGCGATGTTATCCCGCCGCGCCTTATTGCAACGGGGCAAGACATGGCATGGCACGTACCGCCTGGCTGGCTCGGCTCTTGAGTCCTGTTTCAGGAAGAAGAGGTGTGCATGACTGTTCAGCAGGAAAAGAATCCAATCCCCGTTCCCCAGGTTGAGCCGCGGGCTCCGATCCCTAAGCAGAATCTCCGCATTCCCGGCCCCACTGTGGTGCCGGATGAGATCCTGGCAGAGATGGCCCGCCCGATGATCAACCACCGCGGGCCGGAATTCGCCGCTATTCTGCGCCGTGTTACCGCACGGTTGCAATACTTTTTCCAGACGCGCTCTCCTGTCCTGACGTATCCCGCCTCCGGCACAGGCGGGCAGGAAAGCGCTATTGTTAATCTGTTCTCCCCAGGCGACCATGTGGTGGCGATTACAATCGGCTCCTTCGGCAATCGCTTCGCACGTATCGCCGAGACCTACGGGCTGCAGGTGAGCCGCATCGAGTTCCCCTGGGGTGAGGGGGCCGACCCAGATGTGGTAGAGAGCCGCCTGAAGACGCTGCCCCCCTACCGCGGAGTGCTGGTTACCCATAATGAGACGTCGACGGGGGTGACCAACGATATTCAGACGCTGGCCTCGCTGATCAGGCGTCACAATCCCGATGCCCTGATCGCTGTGGACGCCGTTAGCTCTCTGGGCTGCATTCCGCTAGAAATGGATCTGTGGGACCTCGATGTCGTCTTTACGGGTTCGCAGAAGGGCTGGATGTCTCCGCCCGGGGTGATGATGATCGCCGCCAGCGAACGCGCCTGGCAGGCCAATAAGAGCGCCAAACTGCCGCGCTTTTACTTTGATTGGGCCAGCTCGCGCAAGAAACTGGAGGCCGGTCAGCATCCTACGACGCCGGCGGTCTCGGTCTTCTATGCCCTCGATCGCGCTTTGGAGCTAATGCTGGAAGAAGGACGCGAAGCGATCTTTGAGCGCCACCGCCGCGCCGGTGAGTACGTGCGCCGCCGCGCTCGCGAGATGGGCCTCGAATTGTTCGCGAATCCACGCTACGCTTCGAACACGGTAACAGCGGTCCGCCTGCCAGAGGGCTTCAATGCCAAGGCTTTTATGAAGGCTCTGCGCGAGCAGGATGGCGTCGTTCTGGGTGGCGGTCAGGAACACCTGGAGGGCAAGATTTTCCGCGTCGGCCATCTGGGCTACTTCCGCGAGGAGGATCTGGCCGAGGCGATGGATAAGGTGGAGCAGCGCCTGCGCTCTTTCGGCTTCACGGGCCACTGAACGCCGCTGCAGGAAGAGGGAGCAAGGCTATGGTGATGGCTGAGGATAGACAGCCTGCGCCGCCCGCGCCAACAGAGACCGTAAAGATTTTGATTGCTGATCGCGTGGCTCAGGAGGGCATCGATTTTCTACGCACCCATCTGCCAGAGGCCACGATCGATGTGCGTACGGGCCTCTCTCCCGCTGAGCTATGCTCGATCATCGGCGATTACGCCGCTCTCGTCGTGCGCAGTGAGACGCAAGTGACGCGCGAAGTGCTCGCTGCTGGCAAGCGCCTGAAGATTGTGGCGCGCGCCGGGGTGGGCGTGGATAATATCGATCTAGAGACAGCGACACGCCTCGGCATCATGGTGGTGAATTCCCCGCTGGGCAACGTGATCGCTGCTGCCGAGCATACGATCGCGATGTTGCTGGCCCTGGCGCGCCATATTCCCGCCGCCGACCGCAGTATGAAGGCCGGTAAGTGGGAGAAGAGCCGCTTCCTGGGCAGCGAGGTCCGCAATAAAGTGCTCGGTATCGTTGGCCTGGGAAAGGTCGGTAGCGAGGTAGCAAAGCGCGCTCGCGGTCTGGAGATGGAGGTGATCGCTTTCGATCCCTACGTCTCGGCGGAGCAGGCCAGTAAGCTGGGCGTACAGATGACGAACCTTGAGGACCTGCTGCGTCGCTCCGACTTCGTAACGCTCCATACTTCGCTGACAACCGGCCCCTCCGGAACACGCGGCCTGATCGGCGCCCGCGAGCTGAGCCTGATGAAGCCCAGCGCTCGCTTGATTAACTGCGCGCGTGGCGGCATCATCGATGAAGAGGCCTTGTTGCAGGCGCTTAAAGAGCAGCGCCTGGCCGGGGCCGCGCTCGACGTGTTCAGCCAGGAGCCGATTCGCGATCACGCTCTGCTACGGGAGCTGGTCAGTCACGAGCAGGTGGTAGCTACTCCTCACCTGGGGGCCTCGACCGAGGAGGCTCAGGTCGGCGTGGCTCTCGACGTGGCTGAACAGATTGTGACCGTCCTACGCGGTGGCTTCCCTCGTGCCGCGGTCAACGCCCCGCTCATTCTGCCCGAGACACTGAAGGTCCTCCAGCCCTATATGACGCTGTTGGAGAAAATGGGGCGCCTCTATACCCAGCTCCAGCCAGGTCCGCTCCATCGCATCGAGCTGTCTTACAGCGGCGAGATTACCGCCTACGATCTGCGTCCGCTCCAGGCTGCTCTCATTAAGGGCTTGCTGGAACCTATCTCAGACGCGCATGTCAACATGATCAATGCTCCTCTGTTAGCGAAACAACGCGGCCTGGAGATCACGGAGCAGAAGTCACCTACGGCAAGCGAGTTTGCTAACCTGGTGACGCTGCGCGTGCTCGATGTCAATGGCCGGGCCTCTTTCGCGGGTCAGGGCGAGAGCGAGGCTGAGCATGTCGAGCTGCTCAGTGGCACAGTCATGCATGGGGAGCCGCGTATTGTGCGGGTCGGTCGCTACTGGACGGAGTTTGTGCCCGAGGGTTACATTCTCTTCTGCCGCAATCCCGATCAACCTGGCATGATCGGGCGCGTGGGCACCATCCTGGGCAAGGCCGGCGTCAATATCCGCCATATGGATGTCGGACCGATCGAGCGCGCTCCACGTCCGCGTCACCCCGGCGCCAAACCCGACATCGCTCTGATGATTATCTCGGTCGACGATCCGATCCCCGAGTGGGCCCTCGAAGAGATCCGCGCCTCTGGCGATATCTTCGGCTTGACGGTGGTCAACCTCTGAGGAGCAACGCCTGTCGAGGGGCACTGCTAGCTTGCTTGTTTGCCTGGACAGGCAAGCCCAGGCGCTAAAGGGCAGCCCTTCTCCGCCTCAGCTAGAGCTTTAGATGCGGGGGGGCTGCCTTCCTCTTCTCCCTCTTCAGATCTATGCTCCTCAGCTCATTGGACTTTGAGCAGCTGGCGCTCGGCCTCCTCATTCTGGCGCGAGTGCTCTTGCAGAAAGCGCTGCTTGAGCCGACGCTGCAGCAGGCGGCTTACGACCAGCGAGAGCGCCATGAGGACCACTAAAATCAGACAGGCCGGCAGCGTATACTGCTGGATCAGAGCGACCCCCCAACGCCAATGCTTTCCAAGCACCATGCCGATGCGAATGATCACCACACACCAGAGCAGGGAGCCCAGAAACATGGCCAGGAGGAAGCGCCGGTAACTCAGGCGCGACATGCCCGCCAGAAAGCAGGCAAAGGGACGAACATAAGGAGTGATCCGCGAGAGGAAGATCATCCAGACCCCCGCATGCTGAAACCAACCCTCTGCCACATTCGCTTTGCCCTCATCAATATGCAGGAATCTCATCAGCCGCACCAGCGCCGGACGCCCTCCCCATTCGCCAATCCAGTAGGCCAGGCAGGCCCCCGCACAGCTTCCCAACAGTGCAGCCCCGGCCAATGGCCAGAAATCCAGATGGCCGAGCGTCACCAGCGCTCCAGTGAGTAGCAAAAGCGTACTGTTGATGACCGGAATTCCACAGCTTTCTAAAAAGAGAAATAGGGCTACAATACTATAAATAACTATTGGATGAGCTTTGAAAAAAATATTGTCGAGCAGGAACTGGATCAGTGTCTCTAGCATGCTGTTCCTTTCTGCTTAGACCAAACCATGCCAGCCAGCTAGCCAGTCAATCTATCCAATGGCGGAAAGCGGCCCTCTGCTTTTCTCTCTTCTTTCTGAAGAGTATACAACAGAAGAAGCCATTACTTACCTATCGTGAAATGGTCCCAAATATGTCTCAAACCAGGTCTTCATGTGCCCTTTTTACTCCACCCATAAGACGAGTGGGCCATCAATAGAGTTGCAAGCCCTGGCCCGAAGCGGTGAGCTATCTTGCTCTGCAACAAAGTTGGTCTGGCAACGTATCATCTAAGCGAATAGCCTTCTTCGACGCAAGGGGAGCGCGTAGCAGGTCCATAGTGGGGAGATTTCATTGTCAAGTCTGAGCCAGTGCCTCTGCCTGCGCCACGCCCGTGTGCGCCCATTGGAGCGGCTTTGGCCAGGGGAAGAACAGCGACCCCAGCGGTTTGAGCGCCAACGGGCCGGACACCGCTCAGTAGTGAGGTCCTTCTGCCTGCTTCGCCCTTCTTCCTTTCTTTTTTGTCTTTTTACTGAACTGCTCGCTGTCCTGCTGAGCTATTACTGCAACCAACCAGGCATCTATACTTTGATCATTTCGCTCTGAAGAGAAAGAAAGGAGTTCACTGATACATGACCGCCGTCACCCCGGCCTCTAGAGGCCAACGCCTACGGCGGCCTACACGCGCCGAGGCACGCTTTGCTCTGGTTGTTCTGCTAGTGGTGAATATGCTCAATTACGCCGATCGCTATATTCTACCGGCGATTCTCCCTCGGGTCCAGCACGATCTGCAGATTAGCGATTTCGAGGCCGGCCTCCTGAATTCAGCCTTCTTGCTCGTCTACGGACTGACCACCTTGCCGTTGGGTATCTGGGCCGACCGTACGCTACGCAAAAACATCGTCAGTCTCTGTGTCGGCATCTGGAGCCTCGCCACCGCTATTACTGGATTGACTCGCAATTTCATCCAGCTCTTCATTACGCGCTCGGTGCTCGGTATCGGCGAGGCTGGCTATGCGCCCGCTTCGCTCTCGCTGCTAGGTGACTATTTCCCGCGCGCTCAGCGTGGACGTGTCCTTTCCTACTGGGCGGCGGCGACCTTGATCGGCTCGGCTCTGGGCTTCGTAATCGGCGGTTTGATCGCCGATACACTCGGCTGGCGCTGGGCTTTCTATGTGGTTGGGCTGCCAGGGCTGGTGGTGGCTTTTCTGGCCTGGCGCCTTTATGAGCCTGCGCGTGGCTCGTTCGAGGAGGATGAGGCTCAGGGGCAAGCTGAAGCTTCTTCGTCTGCGTTAGTGGCTGAGGGCCATGCCAGTCTGAGCGGCGATTTCTGGCGCCAGGCCCGAGCCATTTTGCGTATTCCTACCTATTGGGTGCTCCTGGGCGCCCTCATCTGCAGCTTCTTTACCATCGGGGGAACTTCAGCCTGGTTGCCAACCTACCTCTTTCTGGATTTCCACCTCACTCTGAGCCAGGCCGGGCTGCTGGCGGGTGCCCTCCTGGTCGGGAGCGGTCTGATCGGTACCGTGCTCGGCGGCCTGCTGGCAGATCGCGCCCAGCGCCGCTTCGCGCAGGGCCGTTTGCTGGTGGCTACACTGGGTTTCCTGATCGGCGCGCCTCTGGCCCTGTTAGCCCTCCTCTTCCACCAGCTGCTCCTCTTCGGGGCAACGCTCTTTGTGGCTGGCGTGGCCCTCAATTTCTGTACTGGCCCATTGAATGCTGTAATACAGGACGTAGTGCTGCCAGAAGTACGCGCCACAGCTCTGGGCCTCGCCCTACTGCTCGCCCATCTGCTTGGAGATGCCTCAGCTCCTGTTCTGATCGGCTTGCTGAAGGAGCACAGTTCTCTCCACCTCGCTCTGCTCAGTACCGCCCCCAGCGCTCTGCTCCTGGCCGGTTTGATCTGCCTCCTGGGCCTGCGGACGGTGGCCCGCGATATGCAGCAGATGCAGCGCGCTCTGGAGGAACGCCGCCAGCTGGGGGTGGAGACCAGATAAGGACCGCTCACTCCGGGAAGGAATCGACCACTGAGGAGAACTGGCAGGGGACAGAAAACAGAAAAAGGAACGCCCCGCAATGCGGGGCGTTCTCAGAAACCTTGGAGCGGGCTACGGGATTTGAACCCGTGATCTCAACTTTGGGAAAGTTGCATGTTACCGCTACACCAAGCCCGCGTTTCACTCTTGACGGCATTTATTATAGCCCCCACTGTCGCAAATGTCAAGAGGGTGAGGGGGAATATACTGGCTTTTCGCCCCAGCCCCAGGTTGTCGGGAACCAGCAGCTTCGTTTGTGATATCATGTCGACGGCAATATCTTTGACGTCCGGCGGCACAGCACCGCCCGGCAGGCAAGCGAAACAACACAGCGTAGGGCGCAAGGCCATCAGTAATAGCGCGAACGAGAGGTTAGTAAGCGCACGGCCACCAGGGATTTCCTTACCGGAAGCAGCACGAGAGGAGACAGTCATGGGCTTGCTTTCACGTCTGGCTTTACTGCTGCGCATCCGCAGCAAGGCCGCCCTTGAGCGAGCGGAGGACCCGGTGCAGGTGCTCGATTATTCCTATCAGAAACAAGTGGAGCAGCTTCAGCAGCTTCGCCGCGCCGTCGCCGACGTGGCTACCAGCGAGAGACGCCTGGAACTTCAACAAGCAGAGCTGCAGCGCCAGACCGAGCGCTATGAGCAGCAAGCTTTTTATGCACTTCGCGCTAATCGTGAGGATCTGGCGCGTTTGATTCTGCAGCGTCGCGAGCTGTTGCTTGCTCAGCTCAATAGCTACGAGCAACAGCTTGGGCAGGTGCGCACACAAAAGGAGCAGTTGATCGAGCTGGAGCAACAATTGAGAATGAGGGTCGAGGCGTTTCGCTCGCAGAAGGAGGTCTTGAAGGCCCGCTATAGCGCCGCTCAAGCCCAGGCCCGTATTGAGGAGGCTCTCGCAGGACTGAGCACGGAGATGACGGAAATGCGCCTCGCTCTGGAGCGCGCCCAGGAGAAGATCTTGACCGCGGAGGCCCGCGCCAGCGCTTTGCACTCTCTCCTCGAACAGGGCACACTGGACAGCCCCCTCTCTCCTCCGCTTCTAACCGCTGGCGGCGATCCCCTCGACCGTGAGCTGGCTCGCCTTGATCAGGACGAGCAAATAGAGCAACAACTCCAGCTTCTTAAGCAGCGGCTCTTGTTAGACAGGCCGGCTTCGGAGAGGCAAGGCCATCTCCCTCCAGCGGAAACGTAAGTGTTCTCGGCAGGTCCCAGCCTGCTGCCCTGCGCTGTAGGTTGCAGCGCAGGTAACCAGGACCCGACCCTCCTTGCGCTTTAGGGAGACTCTGCCCTGCCCTTCAGCTTCTGAGGCCCTGGCCTTCGTTTCCCCTTCGCTGTGGTCCGCCCGGCCTTTATTACACTACTGATTGGCCGCCGTTGCGCTCTTCATTCCAGAAGAGAAACGGCCAAGGGAAGAGGCAACTATTGCTGAGATCTAGCTGCTTTTCTTCTCCTTGGCCTTGCGTGCCTTATAGTAGGAGCGTGGCTTGGGTCGGCGCGTTGTATCTTCATACGCCGGTGGCGCCGCCTCTTCACGAGCCATCAGCTCGACCTCGGAGTGCTCTCCCATTAGCTCCTGCAGATCGTTATAGATATCGTAATTATCGATGACATCAGGCATGCGCAGCATGTGCCTTAAGACCTGCATCTGCGAGATCTGGGTCCGGTCATACCTGGTGGGTTCGGCTCGCCTGAGCAGTTTTTCTACCAGAGCAATGCTGTCTTCATGGGCCCCGATGTTGTTCAGGCGCTCATGAATGACCTGCAGTTGTTCGTATAAGTTCATGAATGCCTACTCTCTTTCTAGGGTAGCGGCTACCGCTTGCCGTTCATCACCCTCTATTATATGTTACTTGAACAGGTTGAGGAGTCACTCATCTTTCCCAGAGGGGCGGCTGCAGCCTCTCCCTCCCTACTACCACCTACTCCACCAGCTGGACGGGACGCTGTCCGCTGAGGGCCATCGGCGAGTCGAGGCCCCAGGAGCAGATCACCCAGGGGGTTACGCGACACATCTGAAAAAGAGCAGAGACGAGGCGCGAGGGAGGAGGAAGAAAGTGGGCGCTGAACGCTCTTCCTTGAGCGTCTTGAGCGGCGCGACGGCGAGCCGCTTGGATACGTGGGCTGGAGGTCTGCCTGTAAGGCCCTTCTGGGAGCACCTCACCAGCCCACTCATCGATCACTTCCCAGCCACTTATCCTTACCGTACCACCACTCCACGATGATTCTGGTGATTGCGACGCGCACGCCAAGCGCGCCGTGGGGGATCAACCAGCCAGCTCCAGGCACACTGCGCCACATAGACCCCCAGTGGCAAGCGCGGCGTCGGTACCTCTTGACCGCCAGGTGTGGCCTGTCGCAAGCGAATAGCCTGACGCAGTTCCTCCGCGCTCTGTCCAGGAAAGAGGGTATAGGCGACGCCAATGTGCTGCCAGAAATGGGCATCGCTGCCACCCACCTCGGCAAGCTGCCACTCCTGGTTAGCCAGGCGCACCATATGGCGCTGCGAGGCATTGGCTGGCGAGGGATTGTACATCTCCAGGGCATCGATACAGTAGCCCTTGCTGAGCAATTCTTCGATCCTGACCCGGCTCAGGCTAGGTACCAGGCGCCCGAAGGGGTGGGGCACGACGACCAGCCCTCCCTGGGCCTTGATTTCATCGATGGCCTCTTCCGCCGGTCGCTGGGCACGAGGGGCCTTCTCCACAAAGAGGCCCAGAAGATGGCCATCACGCGTAGTAACCTCAACCCCGATCACCAGATCCAGGGGCGTCGCTGCCTCCTGACCGTCTCCATTTAGGCCGAGAGCCTGCTCCCTGGCAAGCAACTCGGCCACGCGCCAGGCTCCCTCTAGATGGTCGTGATCGGTAATGGCGATGAGACGCAGACCACGACGCCGCGCCTCCTTGATGACCTGAGCCGGACTGGCCCAACCGTCACCAAGGTTCGTATGCATGTGAATATCGGCACGACTGTATCCAGCAGCAGTCATTAAAGTCATGGTGCCGGCTGGGCTCGTCTGATGATCATAGGCTGTCGCAAAAGAGAGTTCCTTCGTCACCTACAACTCACTCCTTGTTACACACTTCCTCAGAATAGAGCGGCAGCGCGATGTAGAAGGTCGAGCCTTCGCCCGCGATCCCCTCGCTCTCCATCCAGATCGAGCCTCCCATCGCCTCGGTCAGCTGACGACAGAGATATAGCCCTAACCCTGCACCGCGCTGCATACTGTTGAGAGCGTTGGGTAGGCGCATAAACCTGGTAAAGAGACGCGCCTGATCTGCTCGCGAGATCCCTGGTCCCCAGTCACGCACCGCAATCAAGGCAAAAGCGTCCGAAGGCGGCCTGGTCGGACGGTGCTGTCCCGCCAAAGAGAGGAGGCCAGAGAGTTCTTCCCAGCTTAGACGCCGTGCGTGAATGGCAACGGGCGACCCCACCGGGGTATATTTGAGCGCATTACCAACGATGTTGAGGAGGATTTGACGCAGCCGCAGATCATCAGCCCACACCTGTAGATCCTCGGGTACTTCAATGTACATACTCCGCTCCTCACGCACCAGGATCGGCTCCAGGATCTCCAGGATCAGCATGACAGGACGAATAACCTGCACTGGCTCCATCTTGAGCATGACACGATCCTGGTCAATGCGGCTGGCATCCATCACATTGCCAAGCAGCAGGACTAGCTCCTCACAAGCTCGACGCGCATTGTTGACGAAACGCGCTTTGGCCTCTTCATCCAGGGATTCCCCAAAATCTCCGAGGAGTTCTAGATAGCCCTGGATGGCCGTCAGCGGCGTGCGCAGCTCGTGTGAGGCAGTCATCAGGAAGTGATTCTTGAGGCGCTCGGATTCCTGCGCTTGCTGGAGGGCTTCACGCAATTCTGTATAGAGCTGCGCGTTGTTCATGGCTATGGCCGCCTGAATGCCAATCTCTTTCAGCAGCTCCAGATGCCTCCGGGTGTAGGCATGAGGGCGATAGGACTGCACAGAGAGAAGCCCCAGAACTTTTTCTCCATAGCGCAGCGGCACAAACAGTATCGATTCCGCTGGTCGGTTGTTGCCGAGCAGATTCGCCCCCTCGCCACTCGCTGTGAGGCCGGCAAACTCGAGAAATTCATGGCTGGTCGTTATGAGTCGGCCAACCGGCTCGTGAAAGAGAATATCATGCGTCTGCGGCAGAATGAGACCAAACTCGACCGCTGGATATTTAACCCCGTCATCGATTAAGAAGTCCATCACCAGCTTCTCACCCTCGCCATCGCGCACATAGCGGGCAATATAAAAGGCATCGACGGGCATCATGGGCGCGACCTGCTCATAGATGGTCTGGTAGATGCTCTGCAGGTCCCCAGGGTCTTCTGGGGCTGAGAGCGCTCGCCCGATCTTAACGAGGGCCGCCCGCTCTTCGCTGTGCCGCTTCAGCTCTTCGTAAAGCCTGGTGCCTTCGATGACAATTGCTGCCTGGTTGGCAAACAATTCGAATAGCTCCAGAATCTCCAGTGTTGGGCGCAGGCCGTTGAGGGGAGAATCGGGGGTAAGGAAGCCCAGAAGAGAGTTATCGGCGCCGCGCAGAGGCACGATCAGCAAGTCTTCAACCTGCCACTCGGGGCCAAGGTCAGGCTCGCTTAGCGGGGTGGAATCCAGGGGCACCGCCTCAACGCGATCATCGACAATGATGAAGAAGCTGGCAAGCGTCGCGTTGCGCCAAATGGGGTCGCCTTTGGGAATAAAGTAGGAGTTACCGATGCGATAGCGCTCGCAGATCAGCTTGTTGAGCGCCTCCTCGGGCAACGGATGCTCGATCAGGTAGCGATGCTGCTCCGGCGAGAGGCCAGCCGAGGCCCTCGCCTCAAAAAAACCGGCCCCGTTGTTGAGATAAAGCGCCGAATAGCGAAAACGCAGCGCCTTACAGGCAGCTTCTGATACACGCTGGAGCAGCGTATCGGTATCCATTCCCAGGCGTAATGAGGCACCAATATCAATAATGTGACGGAGCAGCTCCCGCTGCTGTTGCTCTAAGCTGCTCTCCTGCTGCCTGGTTGATCGCTGTTTCACACGATGCATTCCCCTCTTCATGCCTGAAGACGAGATGAGACCCGCGAGTCAAGCTCATTATAGCACAGTCTCAGCAGCTTCTTACAAATACAGGACTCAGCTCGCTCTAGAGGCCGTTTGCTGCCGCCGTCTCTGGCGGCAACGGCTCCTCTGGCCGATCGAGAGAGGCCTGGCGGGACGGACTTGCCTTTCTGGCTGAGAGACAGTATGATAAGCGGGGCCAGGATGACAAAACCAGCCGTTAGACAGCCGTGAAGGAAGGCTTCAAGACCCAAGAAGGACGCCTTTGCTTTTTCTCCTGGCCGAGACTCGTGTATGCAGATTGCCAGTCCCGCTAATCCACGCATTAAAGCGATTCGTGCCCTGCGTCTGCGCCATGAGCGCGAGCGCAGTGGCCGCTTCTTCATCGAAGGCATTCGCCTTGTGGCGGAGGCGCTCCAGACGGAGGCTCCTGTTGAAACGCTGGTAGTGGCGCCCTCCCTGCTGCGCAGCGACTTCGCCCGTTCCCTGGTGGCGCAAGCACAGACGGCAGGTATTCCCGTACTGGAGGTAAGCGAGACGGTTTTCAGCAGTCTCTCGCAGAAGGAGGGCCCCCAGGGTCTGGCTGCCGTCGTCCGTCAGCGCTGGCAGCGCCTGGAGGAGCTACGTCCAGCTCCTGGCGACTACTGGGTAGCGCTGCACGCCGCCCAGGACCCGGGCAACATCGGGACAATCTTGCGTACTGCTGATGCGGCTGGCGCCCGAGGGGTGATGCTGCTCGATCACTGCGCCGACCCCCACGACCCGAATGCCGTCCGCGCCAGCATGGGCGCCCTCTTTGCTCAGGGTATTATTCGC
>NZ_JADGIA010000055.1 GCF_019683635.1 Thermogemmatispora sp.
CCGCGCCATCACCGCGGCCATCTGGGCCCGATACTGCTTTGAGCCGTGAATATCCTCCATCAGCTCCAGGCCCTCAGCGGCATGGCTGGCCGCCTCGGCCACCGTCGCCTCATCCAGTTTCTTGCCCACCAGCGCCGCCTCCACTGCCGAGGCCCGTGTCGGCATCGTGCCGGCCCCAGTAATCACCACGCTGGCCGCCGAGCAAGAGCCATCCTCAGCCAGCGTCACCACCGCGGCGCAGCCCGCCACCGCGTAGTGCGACGCCTTATTAGCCAGCTTGGTATAGGCGCTGCCCGTGCGCGCCGGCGGCAGCGGGAAACGAATCTCCGTCACCATCTCGCCCGGCTCCAGAGCCGTCGTAAAGGTCCCCAGGAAGAAATCATCCGCCGCCACCGTCCGCTCCCCATTGGGGCCGCGCACACGAATCTCCGCCTTCAAGGCCCGCACCGCCCCCGGCATGTCCGCCGACGGATCAGCATGCGAAATACTGCCGCCGATCGTCCCCCGATTGCGCACCTGCGGATCACCGATCACCGAAGCGCACTCGGGCAAGACGGCAAAATGCCGGCGCAAGACCTCCGAGCGCTCAATCGTCACATAGGTCGTCAAGGCCCCCACCGCCACCACGTTCCCCTCTTCTCGAATATAAGAAAGGCCAGGAATGCGACCAATATCGATCAAATGAGCTGGCTGAGCCAGACGCAGCTTCATCGTTGGGATCAGACTATGGCCGCCGGCCAGCAACTTGGCATCATCACCGTACTGCGAGAGCAGGGCAATGGCCTCATCCACCGAGGACGCAGGATGATACTCAAACGTGGCAGGAATCATCAGACATCTCCTCCTCGCATCGTACGTCGTCAGTCGGTCAGCCAGGGCGAGGGAGCGCAGACCAGCCAGAGAGAGCCGAGCGACGGCCTGCCCACCCGCCGGACCGCCTTCTCATCCCTGGCCCTGGCCTTCATCATCGACGTTCGTCAGGGCACCAGCTCCCAGGCAGCTTCACGCCTGCGGCTGGGCCTGTTGCTGCTGGATAATGCGCCAGATGCGCTCAGGCGTAAACGGTATATCGACATGCGGCAAACCGAGCGCATCGGCCACCGCACCGGCGACCGCCGGCGTAGCCGCGATCGTCCCGGCCTCGCCCACACCCTTGACCCCGAGCGGATTATAAGGAGTGGGCGTCACCGTATGATCCAGCTCAAAAGGAGGCAGCTCCGAAGCCAGCGGCATCGCATAGTCCATGAACGTCGACGTCAGCAACTGGCCATTCTCATCGTAGACCACGCCCTCAAAGAGGGCCTGCCCGACCCCCTGGACAATGCCACCGTGGATCTGGCCCGCCACCAGGAGCGGATTCAGCTGGCGCCCGCAATCATCGACGGCCACATAGCGCCTCAGATGCACCTCGCCCGTATCCTTATCGATCTCCACGACGCAGATATGCGTCCCGAACGGGAAGGTACAGGCCTCCGGCTCAAAGAAGACCGTCGTCTCCAGGCCCGGCTCAATCCCCGGCGGCAGCGTATTCGAGAAATTGGCCGCCGCCGCCACCTCGGCGAAGGTCACCGCCTTCTGCGGCGCCCCAGCCACCGAGAACTTGCCATCCTCCAGCGTCACATCCGCCGGGCTGGCCTCCAGCATATGGGCGGCGATCTGCTTCATCTTCTCCTTCAGCTTCTGCACCGCATTATAGACCGCCGTCCCGCCCACCGCCGTCGTACGGCTGCCGTAAGTGCCGCGCCCCTCGGGCGTCGAATCGGTATCGCCGTGGAGCACCAGCACACGCTCAATCGGGATGCCGAACTCATCGGCGGCGATCTGCGCAAAGGTCGTCTCCTCGCCCTGGCCATGCGGCGAAGCCCCCGTATAGATCAAGACATCGCCGCTCTGATCGACCCGCACCCGCGCGCTCTCATAGAGGCCGAACGGCGTCAGCCCCTTGGGGCCGATGCCACAGATCTCCACATAGGAAGAGATGCCGATCCCCATCAGCTTCCCCTGGGCCCGCTTCTGAGCCTGCTCGGCGCGAAGCTGCTGATAGCCGATCAACTGCATGGCCTTCTCCAGAGCCAGCTGATAGTTGCCGCTATCGTAGACCGTACCGGTGGCCATCTTATGCGGGAACTGCTCCGGCTTCACGAAATTGATCATGCGCACCTCGGCGGGATCTTTGCCCAGCGCATGAGCCACCAGATCGACGGCCCGCTCGGCTATATAGGCCGCCTCGGGCCGGCCCGCGCCACGATAGGCATCGGTCGGCGCCTTATTGGTGAAGACAATATCGCAACTACCATAAGCCACCGGGATATCGTAGCAGCCGCAGATCATCGGCAGCGTGAAGGCAATGGCGATCACATCCGTAAAGAACTGCAGGTAGGCGCCCAGGTCCGAGACCACATGGACCTTGAGGCCGGTGATCTTCCCCTCACGCGTCGCCGCCACCTCCACATAATTGATCTGATCGCGTCCGTGGATGGTCACCGCCAGGTTCTCGCTGCGGTCCTCGATCCACTTCACCGGGTGGCCCGTCTTCATGGCCGCAAAGGCCGCCAGGGCCTCCTCGGGGTAAATATTCAGCTTGCAGCCGAAGCCACCGCCGACCTCGGGCACGATCACGCGCACCTGATGCTGCGGCAGACCGAGCTGCTCAGCCAGGTAGTTGCGCAACAGATGGGGGATCTGCGAAGAACTCCAGATGGTCAGCGTGCGGTCCGCCTTGCGGAACTCGGCCACCACGCCGCGCGTCTCCATCGGCGAAGGAGCCAGGCGCTGATTGACTATACGCTGCTTGACCACAATGCCGCCATTGGCCTGGGTCTCAGCGAAGACGCGGTCGATCTCATCGGTCGGAGGACGGACCGAAGCGGCCACGTTGGTTCCGAACTCCTCATAGAGCAAGGGAGCATCGGGCTGAGCGGCCTTCTCAGGATCAACCACCGCCGGCAGCGGCTCGTAGTCGACCTCGATCAGATCGAGGGCATCGCGCGCCCCGTAGCGGCTCTCGGCGATCACCACCGCCACCGGGTCACCGTAGAAGCGGACCTTCCCCTCGGCCAGCGGCCCGCGGCGCCCCATCCCATTCGTAATGTGCGGCGGCAACGGCGCCGCCACCGGGATATTGCCAACCACCCCCTTGAGGTCCTGAGCCGTGTAGACCGCCACCACGCCCGGCGCCTGTTTGGCCGCCTCCGTATTGATGCTGCGAATACGGGCGTGGCCGTAGGGGCTGCGCAAGACAGCCATATAGAGCATGCCGGGGAGCTTGATATCGTCGACGTAGGTCGCCTGACCGGTGATCAGACGGGGATCTTCGCGCCGCTTAATCGGCGTACCAACCAGTGCAGCAATACCCATAAGCAACCGTTCCTTTCTCCTCGTAACAGGCAACAGAGACGTCTAGAGGAGACCTGGCCAGTTCAAGCCAGCCAACACAGCCCGCCTCGCCCCGTCCGGCCCCAAACGGAACGGAACGGAAAGGCGGACGGCCTGCAGACAGCGCTGTCTGAACCAGGTAAGCACTCTTCCTGCTGGATGACTATACGAACGCCAGTAACGACTGTTGGGCGCAACCGGGCCTCGCCGGAGTGGACCGGCGCGGCTGGCATTGCCGGATCAAAGGGGTTGGAGGCCGGGCCGGCTGATGCCGGCTCAGCGCAACAGGAGACAGGCCAGGGAGGGCCTGACGCTACTCGCTGGCTCCCACTGGTTGCGAGGCTCCCGCCTGCAGCTTTTCAGCCGCATACTGGACAGCCCGCACAATATTCTGGTAGCCCGTGCAGCGGCAAATATTGCCCTCCAGCCCTTTGCGGATTTCTTCCTCGCTCGGGTTGGGGTTGGTCTTCAGCAACTGGTAGGCCGCCATGATCATGCCTGGCGTACAAAAACCACACTGCAGCCCATGCTTCTCCCAAAAACCTTCCTGCAGCGGATGAAGCTGTCCCTCTGGAGCCAGGCCCTCAATGGTCGTCACCTCACAGCCGTCCGCCTGCACGGCCAGTACGGTGCAGGACTTGACCGCCTCGCCATTGAGCAGCACGGTGCAGGCCCCACACTGCGAGGTGTCGCAGCCGATGTGCGTACCTGTCAGGTCCAGCACATCGCGTAAATAATGCACCAGCAACATGCGCGGTTCGACCTCTGAACGGTATTGCTGACCATTCACAGTCACCGTGATTTCGCGCTTCGTCGTCATTGGTGATACCCTCCATGTGGTCGGTTTGATCAGGCCCGTGAGTGAGTCTCTGCCCTCAGTTCAGTATACAGGGGCCTGGAACGGCATAGAACCATCAGGGAACAGCTCTTGTACATTGGGCCGCAGCCAGAGAAGCAGATGGCCTGAGCGCACTGGCCATCGGTCCAGCCCCAGGGCCGCAGGCGCTTAGATGCCCCTACAAGCAGACACCTGGCTCTGGATACTTTGTAGTCACGGGGAAAGGATCAACAGGGCAGGCTCGCCAGATCGCTGCCCCCCTGCCTCATCATCGCTGTGGCTTCTCCTTCCTTTCTCGCTCCATACACATGCCCAGAGAGAACGACCTTTTGAGCACCACGCGCGCCGAGCCGCTCACCGGCCTCGCCCCCAGGCCACACCTGCGCCCGCTGAGGCTGGCACCGGGCCGCAGGCTGGCCACCGCAACAGCGCGAGAGAGTCGCGGCAGCTCTCTGCGGAGGCGACACGCTTCAGATAAGCGCGCCAGACCGGCAAGAACTCGCTTCAGCTAACAGATAGAGAGTAGCATACGAAAGGGCTGAGTGTCAATCGACACCAGGCCCGCAAAGCCGATTCCTTGCCCCTCCTCCGCTTGCTTGTGGTACAATATCCCTGATTTTTTAATAGGGTATAAAGTACACTAACTGAGGAGGGCTTCCGATGCATCGCCGCGCCCCCCGTGTGCACCCGGGATTAATGACCGACATGTATCATCCAGACGCAGCCTACGTGAGCTGGCGCACCGGTCGCAACGGCCTGGCCACCTTTGACCTTTACGCGCGCACTGCCCCCTTTGGCGGCGCCTACCTGCTCGTCGCCGGTCTGGAGGCCGCGCTTGAATTCGTGCAGTCGTTCCGCTACACCGACGAAGAGCTAACCTTTCTGGCGCGCATCCGTGACTACGACGCCGCCTTTCTGGACGAACTGGCCAATCTGCGCTTCACTGGCGAGATCCTCGCTATGCCGGAAGGCTCAATCGCCTTCCCCAACGAGCCGATTCTGCGTGTGACGGCGCCGTTCCGCGAGGCGCTCCTGCTAGAGGCCGGCATCATGCAGGCCATCAATCTGGCGACGCTGATCGCCACCAAGGCCTCGCGTATTGTCTACGCCGCCCAGCAGGGCCAGCCACGTCGTGTAGCAGAGTTCGCCTTCCGCCGCGCCCAGGAGCCGATGACGGTAGCGCGCGCGGCCTACATTGGCGGCTGCGCCAGCACCTCGCTGCTGAACGCCGCCTACGAATTCCGTCTGCCGGCGACCGGCACCGTCCCCCACGCTCTGATCGAACTGTTCGACAGCGAGGAGGAGGCTTTCGAGGCCATCGCCCAGGCTTACAATCGCTACACGCTGCTCCTCGACACCTACGACCCGCGCCGCGCCATTCACACGGCCATCGAGGTAGCCTTGCGCGCTCAGGAGACCCTGGGCCACACCCTGGCCGCCGTACGCATCGACAGCGGCGACCTGGTGGCCGATAGCCTCTACATCCGCGAGCAGCTTGACAAGGCGGGTCTGCAGCACGTGCGCATCCTGGCCAGTGGCGACCTGGACGAGTGGAAGATTCTAGAGCTGCTGCAGGCCGGCGCGGCCATCGATGCCTTCGGCGTCGGCACCGCCCTGGGGAGCGGCGCCGGCTCGGTTGAGCGCGGGATTGCCGGCGGCTCGCTCGGAGCGGTCTACAAGGAGGTCTGGTACGTTGACGAGAACGGCACCGAGTACCCCAAGGTGAAGCTGGCCCGCGAGAAATCAACCTGGCCGGGCAAAAAAGAGATCTACCGTCATCCTCAGTGGGAGGAGGACATAGTGCAACTGGCCCACGAACCGGCCCCAGCCGGCTATCACCGCCTGCTGAAGCCCGTGATGCGCAACGGCGAGATGGTACCGGGCAGCCTGCCGCCGCTCTCGGAGATCCGCGAGCTAGCCCAGCAAAATCTGGCCGCCCTGCCCGAGAAGTACCGGGCGTTGACAGTGCAGGAGCCATATCCCGTGCACTTCAGCGAAGGGCTGCAGGTGTTGCGTCGTCAGGCGGCGCGCATCGTTGGGGTGGAGCTCGCCGAGTAGCGCAGGCTGGCGAGCGCTCCGCCCTCTCCAGCTTCCTTTGCCGCCCGGCAGAGGGCCATGATGGCCCGCCCCGCCTAGGACTTGGCGGCGAGCGCTACTGCTCTCCACCCCTTGTGGAGTATAATGCAGGGGAGTTGATCCTCTCGGGGAGGTGGAGGGGTGACGGGAGACGGGATCATTGATCAGGAAAGAGGAAGAGAGCATGGCCGAGAGTGCCATCGAGCCGCCAGAGCGGGCCGCGGCTCAGCATGAGCGCCCCACCCCGCCAGAGCAGGCAACCTGTCCAGAGACGACGCCGGCTGAGGGGCCTGCCACAGCAGAGGCAGATCAGAGAAGCGAGCAAGGTGAGACGGTGCTGTGGACGCCAGGCTTCATTGTGGTTTTCGCCCTGACCCTTGGCCTGGGCCTGAGCGCTGAGTGCCTCTTGACCAATGGCTGGCTGGCCCACTTCTACAGCGGCAACTGGCCCCAGCTCGCTCATCTGGCGGCCTTACTGCTGCTCTGGCTCGTACTGCTGGTTCGCGGGCGCACGGCCTGGGCGCGACTGGGCGCTATCTTCGGCTGCCTGTGGGCCTGCTTTGTGGGCCTCAATCTGCTCCTCAACCTGCGTGCCAGCTCCCAGCCGACAGCGGTCGCCTATTTGAATGCCTCGGGCAACCTCTCCTTGCTGGGCATGTACCTCTGCTTCGCCACAGAGCGGGCGCGTGCCCCCCGCTGGGACACCTGGTTCTTCGCCCTGGCTCTGCTGGGAGGGTGCGGCGCCGTCCTGACCGACTACCTGCTGACCGACCCCGACCAGCGCTCCTTGACGACGGTCGCCGACGCCATTGCCGCCCTGGCCCTCTGGCTGGCGCTGCTGATCTGGTGGCTGCGCCCCGCCTGCTGGCGCCTCCATCCAGGGCCGACCTTCCTCTTCGGGCTGTTTCCCCTGATCATTCTGCTCCTCTCTATTCCCGGCATCACGAACAGCTTCAACAACCTGTTCTTCGTACAAGTAGCGGACCTCTGTCTGTTCCTCGCCGGCCTGCGGATTCTGCAGGCCCAGCGCGTCCTCTCCTGAGAGGATCGGCAAACCAGGGCGTCACTTGCGGCCCGCTCAGCCGTTCTGTATAAGAAAGAAGAGGAGCCGCACGTGGCAACAAGCCCACAGCGTTTCTTATCACGCCTGCCCGGAGGGTGTGCACTTAGCAGGAGGTAATCAGGAGGTAACAGCCAACAATGCCCTCACCGTCCGAACCACAGTCCGCCGACGATCTCTACGCCACCCTGGCCATCAGCGCCGAGGAGGCCAGAACCGGCACCAGCCGCATCCTCACGCTGCCTGACGGGCGCCAGCTGCCAGTGACGCTGCCAGCGGGCATACAATCGGGCCAGCGGCTTAGCTTTGCCGGCCAGGGGCGGCGCCGAGATGACGGCACCTCTGGTTCGCTCCAGCTCACCATCACCGTGCTGCCCGGACCGCCCCCGGGTGGAGCGCCCGGTATTTCTTCCGAGGAAAACGCCCCCACACTGCTCAGCAGCGATCGACTCCAGTTGGCGGCACCTGTCGCGCTCGCCTCCTCTCTCCCAACAGCAGGGCAGGTGGCGCCCTCATCTTCCCAAACACCGGGTCCACTTTCGCAGACCCCGCCCTCTCCGCCACCATCCTGGCCCCAGTCAGCGCCGGCTCAGAGGAAGAGCGCCAGCCCAAGGCGATCCCTCTGGCTGGTCGCCACCGCTGTGGTTCTTCTTGTGCTGATCAGCAGCGCGGTCCTGCTGGAGCAGCACCTGCAGCAGACCCAGGAGCAGGCCAGCGCTACTGCCACCAGCGCCGCGGCTACCGCCTTCGTAGCTACCAGACAGGCGGGAGCGCAGGCCAGCGTCGTGGCTCAGGCCACGGCTGCCGCTCAGGCGACCGCTTCGGTGATCGCCGCTCATCCCAATCCCTACCCACCGGGCGGGGGCAGGCTGGTGCTCTATACTCCCCTGAGCGATGAGCACAATAGCATCGGCTGGGAAACCGGCATTCATTGTACCTTCCGCTCCGGCGCCTATCACGTCGTGAGCCAGAACCCACGCTTCTTTGATCATTGCAGCAACGGCATCAGCTACAGCGACTTCACCCTCGAAGTCGAGATGACAATCGTAGCAGGGGATCAGGGTGGCCTGCTCTTCCGTGGAGCGGATATCGATAACAACAAATATTACCTCTTCCAGGTCAGCACGACCGGCATCTATGCGCTGTTTGCCTACACCGGTGGCGACCAGACCGAGGAGCTGACGCGGGGTGTCGCTCTCAACTATGAGCGCGGCCTCGGCCAGACCAATCTGTTGGCGCTCGTGGCCCGCGGCAGCAGCCTGACGCTCTATCTCAACCACGAACAGGTGGTGCAGATCACCGACGGGCGCTATCGGTCCGGGCAGCTGGCCCTGCTGTCAGTGCCACTCGCCGATGGTGGGCAACCAACAGAAGTGGCCTATCGCAACCTCAAAGTCTGGACTTTCTAAATCCCGAGCGGATGGTGTATAATACCCAGCCAGGAAAAGAGACGGTTCCACGAAACAGGGCTATCTGCCAGCCAGCGCAGGGTGGGCAGGTACAGGAGAGAGAAGCCGAGAGAGTACGCGCAGAACAGAAGGAAAGCATGCATGTAAAGCCTTGAGGCTCGGAGAGGGACGATCCATCATGACCACAACTGCCACCATTCCCAAGGGGAAGTATCACATCTGGACGGTCGGCTGTCAGATGAATCAGGCCGACTCGCAGCGCATTCAGAGCATGCTTGATGAATTGGGATGGGAAGAGGCGAGCCTGGAGCAGGCCAATCTGGTGGTGCTCAATACCTGCAGCGTGCGCCAGGCGCCCGAGGAGAAGGCCCACAATCTGCTGGTGCGCCTCAAGCAGATGAAGGAGCGGCGCAGCGATCTGCTGATTGCTCTGATGGGCTGCATGATCGGCAATCAGAAGACCATTGACGAGCTGACGCGCCGCTATCCCCACATCGATCTGCTCTTCAAGGTAGAGCAGGCAGACATCCTGCCGCGCTTCCTCGAAGAGCGCTGGACGCCTATCTCCGGAGCGGGCTGCCTGGATATTGAGTATCAGGACGAGAGCGGCCAGCTGCATCAGCTCCAGCCCCTGCCGTTGGAGGCAGAGGAGCACCCACAGCAGAGCCAGAGCCAGCCGGCGCCCACGATCGCCACCTCGCTCAACCGTAGCGGGCAGCGCACGGTCCTGCCGATGGCCATCACGCCGCGCCCCGGCGAGCGCGTGGCCCACTATCCGACCAGGATCGAGGCGCGCTACGTGGCCCCCACCGCCTGGCTGCCGGTGATCCTGGGCTGCAACAAGGTTTGCACCTACTGCATTGTCCCCTACCGCCGGGGCCGCGAGCGCAGCCGCCCGCTGGAGGAGGTCTACGCCGAAGCGCAGTCCCTGGTGGCCAAGGGGGCCCGCGAGCTGACGCTGCTCGGCCAGACCATCGAGGCCTATGGTCTCGATCTGCCCGGCCAGCCCGACCTGGCCGACCTGATGGAGAAGCTGAGCGAGATCGAGGGCCTCACACGCATCCGCTTTATGACCTCCTACCCGCGTCACATGACGGATCGCATGATCCAGCGCATGGCGGCTCTGCCCAAGGTCTGCGAGCATGTCAATATTCCCGTGCAGTCGGGCGACGACGCCGTGCTGCGCCGCATGAAGCGTGGCTATACGATCTCTGAGTACCGCGAGCTGATCGCCAAGTTGCGCGCCTGGTGGCCCGGCGTGACGCTCTCGACGGATGTCATCGTTGGCTTCTGCGGCGAGACCGAGGAGGAGTTTCAGCATACGCTCGACCTGCTCGAAGAGATCCGCTTCGATGTAGTTCACGTGGCCGCCTACTCACCTCGCCCGGGCACGGTGGCAGCTCGCTGGGCCGACGATGTGCCGCTGGCCGAGAAGAAACGTCGGCTGCACGCCGTTGAGGAACTGCAGGCCCGCATTGCGCTGGAGCTGAATCAGCACTATGTGGGACGGGTGGAGGAAGTGCTGATCGAGGAGAGCAATACGCTGCATGGCCGCCGTCAGTGGAAGGGCCGCAACCGCGGCAATAAGCTGGTCTACTTCCCTCCCGCTGATGACGAAGGACATCTGTCCTTCCACGATGGACACGAGGCGGGCGTCGATCTGGAGGCGCTGCGCCCCGGCGACCTGGTGCAGGTGCGCATCGAGCGCGCTACCGCCTGGTCCTTGCAGGGTTGCGCCATTGCGGTATAATAGGCGGGCCAGGCCCTGGCCCGCGGCATTTCGCAGTTCGTTCGTAGATGGAGGTGGCTTCTGATGACGCAAGCGCTATCGGCGGAGGAGAAGGCCCGGCTGAAGAAGCAGTGGACGGAGCTGGCCATTCAGCAGGCCCTGGCTAGCCAGTGGCAGGAAGCGGTGGCCACAAACAAGAATATCTTGAGCCTCTTCCCTACTGAGGCCGAGGCCTATAACCGCCTGGGCAAGGCCTACCGCGAGCTGGGTATGTACGCCGAGGCCCGCGAGGCTTACTCACAGACGCTCAAGCTCAATCCTAATAACACGATCGCACGCAAAAATTTGGAACAGCTCGCTCTTATCCAGGAGGATCAGGCCCGCATCAACGCCGCCGCTGCCGCCATCGATCCGGTGATCTTCAATGAGGAGCCAGGCAAACGGACGACCACCGACCTGATCAACCTGGCCGAACCCCAGGTGCTGGCCCGCGTCAGCACCGGCGAGAAGGTCCAGCTTGAGCGCGATGGCCATGCGATCTACGTGCGCTCCGCTGCGGGTGAGCGAATCGGCCAGATTGAGCCGCGGCTGGCCAACCGCCTGATCACCCTGATGGAGCACGGTAATCGCTACGAGGCCGCCATCTCAACGCTGGATAACAACCACGTCCGCGTGGTGATCAGCGAATCCTACCAGCATCCAAGCATGGTGGGCACGGTAAGCTTCCCGGCCCAGGCTGGTGGCGAACTCGTCAGGCCGTACACGAAGGATAGCATGCTGCGCTACGACCGCGACGAGGAGGACGAGCTGCTCAGCGAGGATGAGTACTACGAGGGCGCTGAGGATAGCGATGAGTACAGCGACCTCGATTTCGAGTCTGGTAGCGATGTCGAGGAGTAGCCAGAAAGGCGAGCAGACCAGGCAAGCACCCGCAAGGCTGCCCTCTGCCTGGCAGCTTCTCCCAGCGCCTGCTCTTCCCGACCTGGCCTGGCAGCCGCGCCAGGCGCCAGGATGCTCGCCCGGTCAATGGTCGCCGCTTCTGCTATCTCTCATCTACATCTCTTATCTATTGAGCTACTCTCATCTGGAAAGAGGTTGTACTTGCTATGAATAAGCGGAAACGAGTCGCTCTTCGCAAACACCGCATTAAGGAGAAGAAATACAGGGAGAAGCGCAAGGCTCAGCGAGCCAGCGCGAGTGCGACTGCGAATACGGCGCGGCGGTAACGCCGCGCTTCCCTGTTGTATGGAGGCGCTGCGATGACTAGCCCGTCCCCCGCTTCAGCGGCGACGGTGCGCAACGTGCTAACATTGCTCGCTTCCCGCGATGCCCAGCTGGTGGCTGGCTCCGAGGGATTGGAGCGTCGCGTGACCTGGGCCTTGCGGATGCGCGCCCGCCTGCCAGCTTTTGAGAGTATCCGCGGCGGTGAGCTGGCGCTGCTGAGCCTGACGCAGCTGCGCCGCCTCGATGAAACACTGCCACACTTGCTGCAGACGCTGCACCGGGAAGGGATCGCTGCGGTGGCGGTCGCCGCCCCTTCGATCGAGTCCCTTGGGTCGGAGGCCGAGGCCGTGGCCAATCGGCTGCACCTGCCGCTGATCTATCTGCCAGCCTCGGCCCCGCTGGAGGAGATCGTGCGCGAGGTCATTACCTTTGTAGCCAGCTTTCGCAGCGAGATCGAGCGCCGTGCTACTGAGGTGGCTCAACAGCTGATGCAGCTCAGTGTCCAGGGCGTCGGTATCCAGGGCCTCTGCGAGCATCTGGCGCGCGTGACCGGCAAATGGGTGGTAGTGCAGGATGCGGACTACTCGCCCCGCTGGCAGGTGGCTCCTCCCTCCGTCTTGCCGGAGGGCATGCTGCCCTCCAGTCTGCCCCCCCTGCAGGATGAGGATGCGTTGCGTCAAGAGGGCCTGGCGCGCGTGGTGGTCCCGATTCTGATCCGCCACGAGATCGTCGGCTATCTCTCCTTGGTTGGCCGGGAGCAGACTTTTGATTATCAGGAGCGCCTTCTGCTTGGCCAGGTCTCTCCTATTCTGGCGCTGGAGTTTGTGCGCGAGCGCGAGCGCAGCGAGGTGGAGAGCCGCTATCAGCTGGAGGCCTTTCTCGATGTGGTTCAGGGCAACTACCAGCAGCCGGAGGAGATGCAGACCCGTGCGCGCTTGTTGGGCCACGATCTGACTCCTCCCCAGGTGGTGGTGGTCTTTGAGCTGTCCCCCCAGCAGGGAACTCCGCTGGCCGGGACCATCGCCGCGGGCTGGAGCCGGCGGGTGCGCGAGGAGCTGCTGCGCTCCTGGCCTTCGGCCTGGGTGGTCACAGAGCAGCAGCGAGTGACGGCCTTGCTGCCGCTCGGCGACCTGCGCACCAGTGGCAGCGATTCACGCTCCGATCACGAGCTAGAGCAGGCGCTTTTGTCGCGCCTGGAGCGGGTGCATAGTCGTATCCTGCAGAGCACCAATTTTCTGAAGGGAGAAAGCGCCTCCGCCGGCGGCTCGCGCTCCGCGGCGCGTCATGAGAGCGATCCGCTCTATTCGGTGGGCGTCGGGCGCATCGCTCAGCAGATCCAGGGCATCGGGCAGTCGATGCGGGAGGCTCAACAGGCCCTGGAGATCGGGCGTCGCCTCTTCGGCGAGGGCCGCCTCCATTCATTCGCCCGCCTCGGAATCTATCGCCTCCTCTTCCACCTCTATGGCCACGAGGAGCTGACGGCTTTCTACCGCGAGACGCTCGGTCCTCTGCTGGAACACGATAGCCGCGGCGGCGAGTTGATTGAGACGCTGGAGTGCTTCTTCCGCTGTAATGGAAACCTCAGCGAGGCCGCGCGCGCTATGCATATGCACCGCAATTCGCTGCTCTATCGCCTGGAGCGCATCGAGGAACTGCTCGGTCAGTCCCTTGAGGATTCAGAGCTGCGCCTCTCTTTACAGATCGCCCTGAAAATCCGCTATATGCTTCAGGAACGCTGAGCTGTTTCTCTCATAGATTTTCACCATCCTGTTCTGCCTATTATTCTCCTGCTCGCGCTCTTCCGCGTCAGGAGCCTCTCTTCACCCCGGCAGGAATCTCAGCCATAGCCCGATAGTCTGTAATAGCTACCAGACGGCTACCGATGTGCTATCCTTTACAGAGATGTACCATCGTGAATCGCCTGAGTGAGGCGAGACAGAGCAGGACCGCCGCGCCGCTGGGTTCCCAGGGTTTTTCGAGGGTACTGGTCAGACCTCCCCCAAGGTGGTGAGGAGAGAGGAAGCCCAGGGCTACCCTCCTCTCGTAAGTGATCGCTGTTGAGCCGAAGCTGGCACGCTGATGCTTTCTTTGGCTCTATCGGTTCTGCTTTCCGATAAAAAGAGGCGTTTTTCTCTCAAGAGATCTTAAGTTGACTGCAACTGAGCTACAGCGAAGAGAGGACTTCTGGCATGCGCATTGCGATTTTGTCGGATATTCACGGTAATCCGATTGCGCTGGAGGCTGTGCTGGCTGATATCCAGAGGCAGGGACCAATCGATGAGTATTGGATTCTGGGCGATCTGGCCGCCATTGGCTATGACCCTGTAACCGTGCTGGAGCGGGTGACGAAACTGCCACGGGTGCGTTTTACACGTGGGAACACTGACCGCTATGTGGTGAGCGATGAGCTGCCCATTTCGATCGAGCAGATTCGGGCCCAGGGCCGCCTTGAACTGCTGCCAAAGCTGCTGAGTACAGTGAAGAACTTTGCCTGGACAAAGGGCTATTTGACGGCAACTGGCTGGCTGGATTGGTTGGCTCGCCTTCCTCTGGAGCAGCGGCTGACTTTGCCCGATGGGACGCGCTTGCTCGGCGTGCACGCAGCTCCCGGTACCGATGATGGCCCCGGTATTCATCCCCGTTTGAGCGAGGCTGAGCTGGAGGCTCTGGTGAAGGATTGTAACGCCGATCTGATCTGCGTTGGCCATACCCATATCCCGCTCGACCGTACGGTGTCAGGAATACGTGTGGTGAACCTGGGAAGCGTGAGCAATCCGGTGACGCCGGAGCTGATGGCCAGCTATGCGATTGTCAAGGCCAACAACAGCGGTTACCAGCTTCAGCTGCGGCGCGTTCCTTATGACCGAGAGGCGGTGATGGAGGCGATCCGGCGTGTGCGCCATCCAGCGAGCGATTATTTGCTGGGCTTCATGCGCGGGGAGTTCGTGGCCAAGCAGGGCTGAGGCTGGCCAGGGCCGGCTCGCTTTTTCCGGACAGTTCGCCCGCGGCGGGCGCAGGGTGGCAAGCAGGTTGGCAGGGGAAAGGCTTCTGAGTAGCTGATTACGCAGTGCAAGAGGAAGCAATGAGCGACTACAGTGGCCTACAGTTCGGCCATTACCGGCTGGAGCGCTTACTTGGGGCGGGCAGTTTTGCCCAGGTCTATCTGGCGACCCATGTGCATCTGCAGACGCGGGTCGCGGTGAAGGTGCTTCATGCTGCGCTCGGTCCCGAGGCGGTCGAGCAGTTCCGCCGCGAGGCGCGGACGATTGCGGCCCTGGTACACCCGCATATTGTGCGCGTGCTCGACTTTGGTCTGCATGAGGAGCATCTCCCCTATCTGGTGATGGACTATCTGCCCGGCGGCTCGCTGCGCCAGCGCTATCCGCGCGGCAGTCGCCTGCCTCTGGAGCTGGCTCTGAGCTATGTATGCCAGGCCGCGGAGGCGCTGCAGTATGCTCACGAGCGGCGCATCGTCCATCGCGATGTGAAGCCAGAGAACATGCTGCTCGGAGAGGATGGTCTGCTGCGCCTGGCCGATTTCGGGATCGCGACGATCCTGGAGACAACGGGTACGCTGAGCCATGTTACGGGCGCGGCAGCGGCGGGCAGTCAGGATCTGGCGGGCACGGTGCTGTATATGGCACCGGAGCAGATCCAGGCCCATCCTCGCCCGGAGAGCGACCAGTATGCGCTGGCGGTGGTGCTCTACGAGTGGCTCTCTGGAGCACCACCCTTTACGGGCAGTTTCGCTGAGGTAGCGGTACGCCATTGTACGGTGGCACCGCCGCCGCTGCGCGCTCGGGTTCCAGAGTTGTCGCCCGCGGTAGAAGAGGTTATTCTGCGGGCTTTGGCCAAGGATTGGCGTGCGCGGTTCCCTTCGGTGCGTGCCTTCGCGGCTGCGCTGGCAGAGGTCAGTGGGCTGACGCTGAGGGTGGCCAGCGCTGGTGCGCCGCTGCACGTGTCAGCCTCAGAGGGAAGCCTCCTCACAGCCAGGGCCGCAGCCCTCCCAACGGAGCAGGTCCCTCCAGCTTTCTCTTATTACGCGGAGACGGGAGCACCTCCGCCACGCCTGCCTCCGCCGCCGATGGCTCTGAATTATTTGCCGCTCCTGCGCGGCCCCCTGAGACCCGCTCAGCTTCTCCCTCTGGTTGTTCATGCCGCCGTGTTGATAGTACCTTTCCTGTCATTACTGCTCCTTCCTCCACCAATGCAGACGTTGGGCCTCCCGCTCTGGCTCTATACGGCGATCGGTGGCTCGCTGGTGGGCAGCGGCACATTGCTGGCTGGAGCACTCTGGGGAAGCTGGCGCGGCGCACTGGTAAATGGGGTCTATGCGCTTTTTCTGGCAGTGATCAGTCTCGCGGGGCGCTGGCTGCCGTTCTCGCCATTTTTGCTCATGCCTCCTATAGCAGCATTGCTGACTGGCTGGATCTATGAGCACCGTACGCTGCGCGGCTTCGGGCGCGCGCTCCTGGCCTTGCTGCCGGGCGCTCTGTTGCTGATCCTGGGGCCGCTGCTGGGCAACCTGCAGGGGAAAACAAGCATGGCCGAGGTCACGCTGGCGCTGCTGGTGACGCTGGCGACGCTGGTGCCTGGTTTGACGAATGGGCTGCTCTGGAGCGTGCTGGCGTCCCTGCTGGGAACGCTGCTGCTCGGTGCGATAGTTGAGGTGACCCTCCAGCGCTGGCTGGAGCGCCGACAGGGCTGAGGGAGTCGCAGTTTCTCCTTTGAGCCGGCAAAAGTTATTGCCAGCGCTGCCGACCTGTAACGCTGGCGCGCTGCTCTAAGCCTTTGATCCTGGTTCCTGTCAGGAGAACCAGGACGAGAATGACCTTGTGCTCAAAAGAGCAGTCTTTACGCCTCTAATCCTCCTACTCTGACGCTTTCTATCGTCTTATTAATATTACTATTACCAAATCCATATAGTTTTCTATCGCATAGAAGCAGATATGATGATAGATGATATAATCTAGCGCGGGCCACTCTCTCACAGGTCATTCCCAGGAGCCTGATCAGCAGGCAGTGAGGCAGTAAGGGGCGTGATTGCTAAAGACTGGTTGTTCTTCTGGCGAGCAGGGATAGATGGTCAGGGAGCGCGGGTCAGATAGTGGCTGCCTGAAGTCTACTGAGGCTGCTATCTCGTGGTATTTCACTGAGAAACAAGCAGCTTGACAGTAAAGATGAGAAATTGTTACACTCTCCCCGGTGGGAAGGATGAGGGGACTTCAACGGGAGGAAGGAGATAATGGCCGACTATAGCGGGCAGCAGCTGGGGCACTATCGTCTGGAGCGCCTCCTTGGCCAGGGTGCCTTCGCCCAGGTCTACCTGGCAACCCATCTTCATCTGGACACCAAGGTGGCGGTCAAGATTCTTCACCAGGTCACTGACCAGAGCGCCATCGAGCAATTCCGCCGCGAGGCGCGCACCATCGCTGCTTTGTTGCACCCCCATATTGTGCGTGTCCTCGACTTCGGCCTGCACGAAGGACGTATTTCCTACCTGGTCATGGACTATCTTCCCGGCGGCACGCTGCGTCAACGCCACCCTCCCGGCAGCCGTCTGCCGCTGGCCGTGGCTTTTGACTACACGCGCCAGATCGGCGAAGCGCTGCAGTATGCGCACGAGGCCCGTATCGTTCACCGCGACGTCAAACCCGAGAATATGCTGATCGGGCGCGACAACAGCGTGCTGCTCGCAGACTTTGGCATTGCCACGATCGCGGCCAGCACTCGCCTGTCAACCGCTGAGGATCTGGCCGGTACGGTCACCTATATGGCACCCGAGCAGATCCAGGGCCATCCCCGCCCGGAGAGCGATCAGTACGCACTGGCGGTGGTGCTCTACGAGTGGCTTTGTGGAAGACCCCCTTTTAGAGGCAGCTTTGCTGAGGTGGCCGCCCAGCACTGCACTGCCGCCCCGCCCCCGCTCAGCCAGCAGGTGCCCGACCTTCACCCGGACATCGAACAGGCAATTCTACGGGCCCTGGCGAAGGATTGGCGCGCTCGCTTTCCCTCCATACGGGATTTTGCCAGTGCGCTTGTGGAGGCCACAGCTGAGACCATCAGGGTCTCCTCTGGCCCGCAGTCTGGTCCGCCCCCTTCTGCCGGGCCTCCCGGGCCTCCGTCCCCTTTGGGAAGCACGCCTATCTCCACTTCCTCTCTTAGCTCTAGCGTTCTCGATTTGACAGCCAGCGAGCCTGGCGTTCTGCCTGAGCACCACAGATCCCAGTATGCCGTCTCCTGGGACGCAGATACCACGAGCCAGGCGCAGGAGCGGCCTCCAGCCTCTCCCAAGCGTAGCAGGACAGCAGCCAGACGTCCATATTCTTCCCGAGCAGCCCAGAGGAGAAGCACCGCCAGCCGGTCTCCTTTCGCAGTCTACTCTGGCGGTTACTCCAGTCCCCAGACCACATGGCTCCCACCACCTCCCTTTCCACTAAACTACCTGCCGCTAGCACGCGGTCAACTTACAGTAAGCCAGGCCATTGCCATGCTGCTCTACCTGCTGCTGGCACTTGGTCCTACCCTGCCACTCTTTCTGCTGGCTTATCTGATGCCTCCTACAACCAAGACCCTGCCGAGCTGGGCCATCATGAACCAGCTAGCCGTGTTACTGCTCTTGCCAGCCGTCCCGACTCTGGCCGGGAAGATCTTTGGAAGCTGGCGCGGCGCCCTGGTCAGCTGCATGACCATCCTGGTCCTCTGGAGCCTTAATGCTTCACTGTCAGGGCATGGCTTGTTCCCAACCACCTGGCAGAGCGCCGTCGCCCTGGCTGGCTGGCCCCTGGCCTCCACACTCACTGGCTGGCGAGTCCGTCGTAATCCTTTTCGCTCCTTTAGACGCGCCTGGCGGCTTCACCTCGCTGGCCTGTTGATCATGCTGGCCACTCTCACGATCGGTCTTATCTACAGCACTCCCTTGAGCCAGCTGTCGCAGCCGTCGAACCAACAGTTCGACGAGTACGCTAGCCTGTACTGTTGTCTCTTCCCCACCTGGCTGATACTCAGTTCAATCTGCGGGACGCTGGTCGAAATGCTGATTCAGAAGCTCACCGAACTTCTTCAGCCGCGGTTGCGGAAGGGTCAACCCGAATGATCCGTCCACCCGCTGCGCGTCGCAGGCGGTCCTGCACCGCCAGCCCCAGGCCCACGGGCCTGAAGCTGCGACAGAGGATCACATCGACCGCCGCCGCTTCCAGCTCCCGCAGTGTGGCGAAGAGAGCTGCCGCCACCTTCTCCGGTTCCTCCAGCGAGGCCGGCGCCCGAACCAGCGCCCCGCGCTCTTCGCACGGGCGCAGGGTTTCCACATCCTCGCTTGCCGCCAGAATACCCACGCGCTCGCCGCGCTCCAGGCGCTGCAGGGCGTCTGCCACAATTGCTGTCCGCTGAGCCTGATCCTCGCCCTCAAAGAGGAACAGGGGCACCGTCGGCGAATAGTGCACCAGCAACTGGCCGGGCGCGCGCTGGGCCTCTCCTTCTTCGTGCTCAGGCTGGCTGGCCCGTGGAGGCTGCGGTGGTTCAACCTCGGGCAGCACCTGGCGCAGGGCCTCCAGACTCGTCCCGCCGGGACGCAGAATGCGCGGCACCGCTGCACATAGATCAACGACTGTCGACTCGACGCCGACCGTCGTCGGTCCGCCATCCAGGATCAGTGGTACGCGCCCATTCAGGTCCGCCAGGGCGTGCTGCGCCGTTGTCGGGCTGACATGCTTGAAGCGATTGGCGCTGGGTGCCGCGATGGGCGTGCCGGCAGCACGAATCAGGGCCTGCGCCACTGGATGGCTCGGCATGCGCACCGCCACGGTCTCCAGGCCAGCCGTGACCAGCCGCGGCACGTGCTCGCCGCGTGGCAGAATCAGCGTCAACGGCCCCGGCCAGAACGCCTCGGCCAGCCGCCGTGCGCGCTCCGGAACAGCGGCAGCCACCCGTTCTAGCTCTTCTATCTGTGCTATATGAACAATCAGCGGATCAGTCAACGGTCGCCCCTTCGCCGCAAAGATCCGGCGGGCTGCCTCCTCTCGCAAAGCGTCGCCCCCCAGACCGTAGACGGTCTCCGTTGGGAAGACCACCAGTTCGCCTGCGCGCAGCAGCGCCGCCGCCCGTTCAATGACTGCGGCCTCGGGCTGCCGCGGATCAACAGGAATTACCTCAGTAGGGACTGCCTTGATATCGTCTGCCATGAGTACTGAGCAACCACCTTCTTGATTAGGAGTCAGCGCTGGCCTGGCCTCATTGCAAAAGAAGAGAGAAGACCAGCCAGCAAGCACAGAGCCACGCGCCCGCCGTTGGGATGAGCGCTTAGCCTCCGACACGAGTCACTCCAGCGGCAGAATGCGACCAGAGCCAGCAGAGCCAGAGCGATCAGACAGGCTAGCGTCCTTGTCCCGGATGCAGCTCCCGCTCTGACTCTGGCTCTAGCCCATCGCTGGCTTGCCTGGCAAGAAAGCGTTCATAGTCAGCGAAGATGGACTGAGTTGCTTCACCCAGGCGACGCAGGGCCTCCTCCCGCTCCAACCAGAGTGGCTCACCCTCCATACTCGCCCGCAGCTGACCGCCGATCACCTCGCCACAGACGACCGCAGTCAGCGAACTCATCTGCGTTACGGAAGCGCTCACCAACCAATAGCAGCCGATAATGCTCTGCGCCCGAATGCGCAGGCCGGTCTCTTCCTCGCACTCACGCACCGCCGCCTCGAAGGGTGTCTCGCGCCAGCGCATAAAACCGCCTGGGAAGCTCCAGGTGCCACGGGCCGTGCGCACTACCAGAAAGCGCCCCTCGTTCTCAACGATCACATTGACCGCGCCAAGCGGCGGCAAATTGCCTAGCAGCAGAAGATTGAGCAGATTGAAACAGATGCTCACAATGGCCTTAAGCAGGCTATAGACCACAGGTTGCCTCTCCTCACATCAGCCAATGGGCTATGGTTCTCATTGTACTGCATGTGGGAAGAGGAGGCCCTCCCTATCGATCTCACCCACACCCCAGGGGCCACAGAGCACCACGCAAGAGAACGCCTGAGCGCGCTCCACAAGCACAGGAACAAGACAAACAAGTCCGACCGGGGAGCCTGCCGATCGGGGAGGTGACAGATTCGATTCGCCTCCCAGCCAGCCAGGCCAGCTGGAGGGAGCGGAGTGGCACCGTTGGCCGGCGCTCTAGTCTAGAGCGCCGGTGAGGAAGACGAGGAAGTCGCTGAATCGGAAGCTGCCTGAGCGTTGGTCTGGCCAGTGGAGACGGTGCGCTCTTGCTGGAGCTGGCGAGCCTCTTCCCGGCTCCGGCACACAATCAGTTCGTGGTCGCCAATGCGAAGCTGATCGCCAGAGTGGAGCACCCGGCTTCCCCGCTGCTCCAGACGCTGGCCGTTGACAAAAACTCCCTCGGTGTTATCGCCGTCCTCAATGAGCAGCTCAGCCCCTACTCGTCGCAGAAAGGCATGGCGACGCGAGATGCGACGATCTCCCTCAAGCAGAATACCGCTATCACCAGCACGTCCGATGCTGACCTCGGGAGCCGAAAGCTCTACAATAGTGGCCTGACGTGCAGTCGCTGTCGGCGGCAAGACCAGGATATAGGCAGGAGCTGCCTCAACGTGCGGTTCCTCAGCAGGAGCAGATGCCGGCGCCAGCTCAATTCTTGCTTCCTCCCGCTCTTCGTCCGTCCGCCCACGCTCGCCCCCCTGGCTTGCCTCTCCTCCGCTATCCGTAGCAGCACCCGCCTCCTCATAAGTTCCTTCAGGCTGAGTGTGGTTAGCAACGAGCAGCGCCTGCGCAGCGTCCGCGGTAGGGACCACTTCCGCTTCTTGCGGCCCCTGGGCCTCAGATAAAGGGGCAGCCGATGGCCGCGTATGCAGGCCCGAAAGCACTTCGAGCAGGGAAACCTCAGCGGGCGAGGTCTGCGGCAGCTCTACAGTTACAGTCTGCTGGGCCGCTGCTTCAATGTCAGGTGGGTCAGCCTGCCCCTGCCCTGCGACGATAGTCCCCGCAACCTCCGGAGCAAGAGTCGCCGGCTCACTCACCGCTGAAGAGGCTGCCTGTCTCACGCTCTCAGGGACCGGTATGTCTGAGGGGCGGGTCGCCTGGAGCAGAGCTTCAAAATAGGTCAGTGCAGAGCCAGATAGAGAATGGCCATCTCTCTGTTTGATGGTGGCCTCTATGGCCGCCGGCTCTGGACTCAATTCTGGCTGAGGCTGTGGCGGCCCTGCCTCATCGCTCGCCGTTAGCGACTCAGCCGCTGGTCCGCTCTCCTCCCGGATCGTCACCTGGTGCTGGTCATTCGCCGCCCCTTGCGGCGGCTCCGGCAAGAGCGAGGCAGAGCCTCCAGCATCGTCTGTCGCCGGCTGCCCATTGCCTGTGATCCCATCCACAACCTGGGCCACAGCTTCAGCTACAAGGATGGCCTCGTCGGGCCGCTGCCCGGCCAGCCCGGTCACGGTCTCTTCATCCACCTGGATAGCCTCTTGCACTGGAGCCGCCGCAAGCGCCTCTGCACTGGCAGCAGCGACTCCCTCTGACAGCCCCGCCTCAGCCTGCTCTTCAGGCGCGGCCTCCCCAGGAGAAGCAGCCTGCGCCTCCTCGCCAGTGACCATCACAGCCGCCGTCTGATCAGCCGCGGCTCGCTCCAGCTCGCTGGCCTCAGAGAGAGGCTCTCGCTTCTCGCCATCTGCTGGTGGAGAGAGCGGCTCTTGCTGGAGCGGCTCCCTCTGCAGCTCGGGGGCAGCCTGGCCGGCACTGGCTACCGGGCGCGGTGCCGCTTGCTGCAGTGCCTCGGCGAAGGCAAGCACCGAAGGATAGCGATCCTCGGGATAGACCGAGAGCGCACGGCGAATCACTCCTTCAATCGCCACCGGTATCTGTGGATTCAGCGACAGGAGGGACGGGAACGACTCGCTCAGCTTCGCCTGAGCGATCTCCTCGGGTAACCCTAAATAGGGAGGGCGTCCAGCGATCCACGTATAGACAATCACCGCTAGAGCAAATTGATCGCTGGCCTGCGTCGCTCGTCCGCCGAGCTGCTCTGGAGCTGCCGTCACCGGCAATATGGGACGCGGCAACCGCCCGAAACGGCGCACAAAGTGAGCCAGGCCCACATCAGCCAGCATGAAGGGGGCATAGTCCGACGCGCCTTCCACATTTGGCCCGCGCAGCACCATAATATTCGTCAGGCTCAGCCCTCCATGCAGATAGCCGGCAGTATGCACATGTTGCAGCGCCTGCGCCAACTGCTGAGCGTAGCTCACCACCGCTGACAGCTCCAGTGGTGGACTAAACCATAAGCGCCCATCGCTGTTAAGCAGCGAGCCACTACTGAACAAGCGCCGCGCAACATACAGAGTGCCATGCAGCTCCCCATAATCGAGCACTGGCGCCAGGTAGCGGTGAGTTAGCTGACTGATCCCCTGCATCTCGCGGAAAAACTGCCGCCGCGCTGCATCCGAGAGCGGCGCCCAGGGATGCAACAGCTTTAGTACCACCTTCCGTAGCAGCAGCGTATCCTCCGCCTCGTAGCTCTCACCGGCTACTCCGCTGCCAAGGAGTCTGATCACGCGATAGCGTTCGAACCGCTGGCCTTCTCGCAATGCCGGCATAGGCGACCTCGCTTTTTCCCCAGATAGCATCTGTCGCTATTGTAGCATGTTTCTGCTGGCAGATAGCAAAGTAGTAGTACTAAATCGGGGAACCTGCCAGGTAGCAGGAAAACCGCAGGACGATCCTCAAGCTCCTCCAAGATGTGGAGACACAAGGGAGCAGCGGCCCGCCAGAGAACTCAACAGTCCTCGTGATCGACCCTCGCCTCCTCTTCTCTCCGCTGCTGAGACGTCTTCCCTTCTTCGCCTGAAGGAGGCGCATCAGGCTGGGTTCCGGCGGAGGCCGCCGAGGGGGACGAGGTGCTTTCGGCACGCGGGACAGCCGCGAGCGCTCGCTCCTTCTGCTCAATGGCAACGGAAGCAGCGCCGCTCTCGCCACTGTCCTCTCCCTGACGAGGCTGAGCAAGCGCTGGCTGCCGCTGCCTGGCCAGGCGAGTACGGCGCAGGCGGTAGAGAAGCAGAGCCACCAATCCCACTACGACCAATAGCAGCGCCCCAGTCCAACTAATGGTGCGCGCCAGGTGCTCAACAGCTGCAAAATTATCGTGAAAGACGCGTCCGGCGAAGTAGCCAAGCAAGCCGAAAACGGTCGCCCAGACAATGCCACCCGCCGCATTGTAGACCAGAAATGTCCGCCAGCGCATCCGGTTGACACCGGCCAGAAAGGCCGCCCAGGCCCGCAGCACGGCAATGAAACGTCCGAAGAAAACCGTTTTGTCTCCGTGACGGGCAAAGAACTGCTCGGCGCGCTCCAGATGCTCAGGCTTGAGGAAGACATAACGTCCGAAGCGTTCAACCAGCGGCCTGCCGCCGTGACGCCCAAGCAGATACCCCAGATTATCGCCCACAATGGCCCCAAGCGCAGCGCAGGCAATGACGAGAGGAATTTGCAACTGGCGATCGACCCCTGCCAGAAACGAGGCCAGCAAGAGCATGGTCTCCCCGGGAAAGGGAATGCCCGAGCTTTCAATCATAATAAAGAGCGCCACCGCGGGATAGCCCCAGACATGCAGCACATCCTGCAGCGTCTGCAGAGAGATCAACGCTGCGATCACTCCAAAAAACGGAACTGACCGGCTGGCAACGCTCACCAGCACCAACACCAGGCGCGACCACCAGAACATGCACCCTCCTTCGCTTCCGCGGGTCCTCACAAATCAAGCAAGCAATCTTTTACCGGGCCAGTATACGCCCTGGCCCGGCCAAAGACAACCTCAAGAGCCAGACCCAGGTAGCTGGAAGCTACCTTTGGTACGCCGTCGTTTGGCCTGCCACCAGCTTCCCAGCCAGGTCAGCCCAAAAGCCAGAAGCGGCGGCCCAACGGCACTGAGACCAAGCCAGCCGATCCAGCCGCCCCCCGCCGGCAGGTAGCCACGTGAGAAATAAATGGCAAAGGCAGAGAGCGAGAAGACCAGCACAAAGACCTGCAAAGCATACTCCAGCGCCGCGGGCTGCTCGTGCCGCGGCCAGACGAGCGGAGCCAGCGCGACGAGCCAGGCCAGGTACCAGGGGAAAAACCAGGGCGTCACCAGAAAGAGCGCCCCCATCGTTAGCAGCGCCCCGACCGCCCAACATTCCAGCCGCGGTTGCCACCAGAGCAGCCACAGGGCCATACCCAGGGTCAGCAGCAGCACCAGCACCTGGATCAGATTCCAGGTACTGCGCTGCCCCAGGAGGATGAGCAGTTGCCCCGTCCAGCCTTCCAACGGTTGGGGATGATAGTATCTCCACTCCTGAATAGCGCGCAGGATCGAAAATTGACCCAGCTCGCGACTCGTCGAGGGCGGTGTCACCAGGCTGACAACGATCTCATGAGGACTGTGACCGAGCCAGAAGGGGAGATAGGCCAGCCCCGCCACTACGATTGCGCAGCCAAGCGCCAGGAGCAGCTGGGCTAACGCCGGTCGCCAGCGCAGACGCAGCGCCAGCAGCAGGCACTGGCTGCTGTCACGCTGAAGGGTACGGAAGAGCAGCAGGCAAAGGAAGAGCGCTACCCCCAGCAGAGCCGTGAACTTGATCAGGAGCGCCAACAGCATAAAGACCAGGGCCGGCAACCAGCGACGCACACGCACTAAGCCTGTGCCGTCGGCATCAGCACACCACCAGCAACCTAGCAGCATACAGGTCATCATCAAGACGTCGTTATGGGCCCCCAGTGCACTTTCGATAAGCATCAGCGGATTGAGACCGTAGAGCATGGCCCCCAGCGTGATCACGCGCTCCGAGCGTCCCAGTGCCCGGAGCAGGCGAGCGATCAGGAGCATATTGAGCAGGTGAGCCATCAAAGCCAGGAGGCGAAAAGCCAGCACATAGGCCAGCGCATTGGCCCCCAGGAACCAGCTCAGGATAGCACAAATCAGCAGCCAGACCGGACCATAGGCCGCCACCGCCGTCCTCCAGTCATCCAGCGGGGCAAGAGGATCACCCGGGAAAGCAGAGAGCGGCACAAAGTACGGATTGGCCCCATGCGCTACGATGACGCGGCCATAACCGGCGTAGACAAAGATATCGTGCGAGAGCATTCCGGGCGCCACCACGAGTACGCCCCCACAGATGAGAAGCACAGTGCCCGCGAGCCACAGCACCCCCCGGCGACGACCCGTGGTGGTGGCCAGTCTCCAGCTCAGCCAGAGCAGGAATAGATAGAGCAGGAAAACAAGAAAAATTATTAAATGAAACGAGAGATCTGCTCTATCCAAAAAAGGCAAAAATTGCCTGAAGAAGAGTACGAGTCTGGCTGGCACCCAGAAGCCAAAAAGCCCCAGGGCCTTCCCTGGAAGCTGGCTGGCGACGGGATGCCCGGCTAACTGCTCTAGCGGAGCAATGGCCGCCACGATCATGGCCAGATAGCCAGCAAGCAGCAGAGCGATGCACAAGAACCCAAGGCCGGCCCGTGGTGGTTTTGCGCGTACTTTCTGCTTCTTGTTGATCTCATCCTCTATCAACAGCATCTCAGTCATAGATCACGTATCGAGTACATCCGAACTGCAGGTGGGAAGAAAAAGCATTGGCCGCCCAGGGTGGGCGCAGCGCCAGAGCGCTACGAACCCTGGTTAGCCAACCATCCTCAGACCATCCAAAGCCCCATGATAAAAATAATAGTGAGGGTGGCCAGCAGCGGCGGGAAGATCAAAGTGATCGCTTGATGGAGGCGCCGATGCTCGCAGGCCAGCGCCGCCAGGGTCATGAAGCCAGGGAACATCTCCAGGACGAAGCGCTGGTTGGAGATCAGGGAGTCGGGCTGATTGATACTCGGTTCCACTAAATAGAGCAGCAGCAGGGCCGCCATCCAGAGCGTATAGCTGAAGCGCAGACGGCGCCAGCCCAGCACAGCCAGTACGATAAAGCCGAGGGTGGCGCTGAGGTCGAGCACCAGATGGACCGAGAAGAGCGAGCCGACGGGCTGCAGCCAGAAGAGTTCTACCAGCGCCTTCCAGATGCCTTCCCAGGGCCAGACGGTGCGATGGGACCAGCGATACTGAACTGCCGCGAAGCTGAAAGGCGAGTGGAAGAGATGCCAGCAATAGAGACAGTAGAGAGCCGTGCCTGCAGGAATAAGCACCACCGGCAGCGCTCGCCAGAGAAAGGCGCGCCAGGGACTGCGCTCAGCTGGCTCGGCCAGCAGGCCCAGGTTATCGCGGGCTATCCATGCTTCCCAGAGGAAGGGTAGCACGAGTAAGATGCCCGGCGAGCGGGTCAGGGAAGCCAGCATACCCAGCAGCCCGGCCAGCCACCAGCGTCGTCGGCGCAAGGCCAGGAAGCAGCCGGTTACCAGCAGTAAAAAGAGCGATTCATTATAGGCAGCAAAGAAGAAGAAAGCCGTTGGGAAAATACAGAGGTAGAGCAGCGTGCGACGGCTGGCCTGATCGCCCAGAGCCTCGCTGGCAAGCTGATAGAGCGTGAATAAAGAGCCGAGTAAAGCAAGATTGCTGATGAGCATGCCAAAGAGGAGATAGCCGTGATTTCCCACGAGATGGGCACAGATGCTAATCAGGAGAGGAAAGAGAGGAAAGAAAGCGCTGTCAAAAGGGCTGCGATAGCCAAACTGGGCAATCTCTACATAGTGTATAGCATCCCAGCGCTTCCACGACATGGCCGTCGCCAGCAAGCTTACCGGTGGCGCTATATACTGCGGTGGTCGCGGTCCATGAAGGAGCGTATATGCAAAGTAGGTCACCAGGATGAGCGCGATGCGGGTTAGGATAAAGAGCCAGAGAATATCGGCGGTTGGCGCACGTTTCATAGAAAGTGCTCTTCTCTCCTTTTATATAGCAGATTACAGGATTTCTCTTCTCCTGCTGTCTTTCTCCGCTTCCTTGCTGAGGTCCACTGGTATAACGAACGACCTATGGAGATGGTCAAAAAGGGAGCCTTTCTTACCCTGTAGGTTATGCTCAACCCTCCCCATAACAGATGTGCTCTTGATAAAAGAGATAACATTTCAATAGTATTTATTCTATACCGTAATAAAAATCTTTTTTGCTTGTAAGTTGTAAAGGTACCTTTCTCAAATGCTTCGGTGCCACCGGATTGCCCGAACATCAGCCGGTTCTACGCCATTGGATGCTTTTATCTTTGATCGCCTTGTTGCTTGAGATGTTCTGATTGACTGATCAGGTTGAGTAGAGCCAGCGAGGTAA
>NZ_JADGIA010000250.1 GCF_019683635.1 Thermogemmatispora sp.
CCCTTTCCCCCTCTCCTCCACTCTCCTGTCTCTCATCACCCCACCGCTTATGCCAGGCCGGCAGCTTCATCCACAGCCCGCGCCAGCGTTGTCCAGTCCTCCTCTCCCCGTCCACGAGCAACCCCACTGAGCAAGCGGTCATGGACAAGACCAGCCAGCGGCATCGGCACCCGAGCCTCATCCGCGGCATCCAAGACCAGGCCAAAGTCCTTAAGCGCCAGACGCTGCGAGAAACCAGGGGCAAAGCGACGCTCGGCAATCATCCGCCCATAGTTCTGATAGACCGAGCAAGCGAAAATCGTCTGAGCCAGCATCTCCATCAAAGCCGAACGCTCAACCCCCTGCTTCTCAGCCAGAGTCAGAGCCTCGGCCAGAGCCTCCAGAGCCGAACCGACAAGGAAATTAGCAGCCAGCTTCACCACATTCGCCAACGCCGGCTCATCCCCAAACGGAAAAACGGCCTGGCCCAGCAACTGCAAGAAGGGCAAGACCCGCGCCCTGGCCGCCGGCTCGCCGGCCAGACAAATCCAGAGCTTGCCAGCAGCCGCAGCATCAGGCCGTCCCACCACCGGAGCAGCTACATAGGCACAGCCTCGCTCTGCGTGCAAGCGCTGCATACGGCGCGCAATAGCAGGCGAGACAGTACTCAACGAGACATGCACCCCACCGGGAGCCAGACCGGCAAGCAGGCCATCATCACCCAACGTCACCGCCTCCAGCGCCGCATCATCTGCCAGCATCGAAAAGACGACCCCTCCCGGCTCAGCCAGGTCACGCGGGCGCTCAACGCGCTGTGCCCCCTCAGCCACCAGCTCCTCAGCCCGCGCAGGCGTACGATTATAGACTCGCAAACGGTAGCCAGCACGAAGCAGATTACGAGCCAGAGGCAGACCCATCCGTCCCAGACCAGCGAAGCCAAGCACGTTCAGACTCTCAGTCACCGTGTGCAAACCTTCCTTTCCTTTCCTTCGTATTCCTTAAGGAGCGCACGGAACCAGAACGGTAGCGGATCAAGCCGCCACCATAGAGCATCTTATCATTACCAGAAGAGAGAGAATACAGAACAAGAGGCAGAAAAACGATCAAAGCCCGACCTCCCCACCTCCCACCCTTGCAAGCAAGCGATGCACGCCATACATTATTGATATGGCGGAAAGTGAGCAAGGGACGAGAAGGAGCCAGAACCAGAAAACGGAAGACGCAGACAAAGAGAGAGACATGGAACAGAGCATTCCTCACGAACTCTGCCAGGCCCTGCGCCAGGCCAGGCGGATCGCCGTCCTGACAGGAGCAGGGATCTCAGCCGAGAGCGGCATCCCGACCTTTCGCGACGCCACCAGCGGTCTCTGGTCGCGCTTCAACCCGGAGGAGCTAGCGACGCGCGAAGCCTTCGAACGCAATCCACGCCGCGTCTGGGAATGGTACACCGAGCGGCGCCAGCAGGCCGCTACCGCCCAACCCAACGCTGGTCACCGCGCCCTGGCAGCAATGGAGCGCTACGTAGAAGAAGTCACCATCATCACCCAAAACGTCGACGGGCTGCACCAACGCGCCGGCAGCAGCCGCGTCCTCGAACTGCACGGGAACCTCTTCCGCACCAAGTGCTTTGCCCAGGACCACCCCGCCAACCCAGACATCGCCAGCCAAGAGGAGATCCCCCCACGCTGCCCCCGCTGCGGCAGCTACCTGCGGCCCGACGTCGTCTGGTTCGGCGAACTGCTACCAGAACGCACATACTACCAGGCACTCCAGGCCGTCCTCAGCTGCGACGTCCTGCTCGTCATCGGCACCTCCGGCATCGTCGAGCCAGCGGCCTCACTCCCCCACACCGCCCTGCGGGCAGGAGCGACCGTAGCCGTCATCAACCCCGAAGCGACGCCACTCTTACAAGAAGAGAGCAGCTACGGCCTCAAACCAAGCCGACTCTACGACCTGCGCGGCAAGGCAGGCAAGATACTCCCCGCACTTGTCAGCGCCGTCTGGGAGAGCCCCACCGACACCGAGCCACTGACCTACCACGGCGAAACCGGCTAAGCTGAGCTGAGGTGAGGACAGCCCCCGCCCTCGATTCAGCAGGCCAGACCAGATACCAGATAAGGGCAACTGGTCTGAGACAAGAGGATCTGGACAAGAGAGTGTATACTGGAATCATCTAGTTGTCTAGATCAGTCCAGTCCTGGGGAGGAGCGAAGCGAACCGTGGCCCGCATCAAACTTGCCTACATCGGAGGCGGTAGCACCCGCGCCGCTGGCACAATGGCCTCTTTCATCGCCCAAGGAGAGCACTTCAACGGCTCCGAAGTCGTCCTGATCGACCTGAACGAAGAGCACCTGAAGATCGTCCAAGCCATCGCCCGCAAACTGGCCCGCGCTCGTGGCCTGGACCTCACCATCACCATCACCACCGACCGGCGCGCCGGCCTACGCGACTGCGACGCCGTACTGACCAGCTACCGACCAGGGGGCTTCGAAGCACGACACCTTGACGAGAGCATCCCGCTTAAGCACGGCATCATCGGCCAGGAGACGCAGGGACCCGGTGGCTTCTTCATGGCACTGCGCAGCATCGCCGTCATGCAGGAGATCATCGCCGACATGGAAGCCGTCTGCCCACAGGCCCGGCTCTTCAACTACACCAACCCAATCAACATCATCTCAGAAGCCGTTACCCACCACAGCCCTATTCCCATCATCTCCTTCTGCGAAGGCCCTCTCATGGACGCCGCCCGTTTCGCACGCTACGCCGGCCTTGACCCCAGCCGACTCAGCGTGCGCTTCCGCGGCCTCAACCACGGCTCCTGGGGAATCAACCCACGCTACGACGGACAGGACTTTCTCCCACTGCTGGAGGAGACCTACGAGCGCCTGCGCCGCGAGCACCCTGAAGGCGAAGCCAGCCCCGACCCCGAGCTGCGCTATATGCTGCGGCAACTACGCCTGGCTGTGAGCATGCAGGCCCTTCCCAACCACTACCTGCAGTATTACTACTACAAAGATGAACTGCTAGCCGAGCTTCAGGCCAAGCCAACCACACGCGCCCAGGACATCATGGCCAGCGTCCCCGACTACTGGGCCCACTACCGCGAACAAGCCGAGCGCGAGACACCAACCCTCGACCCTGCGCGCTCACGCGGCGGCCTTCACGAGCTAGAGCTGGCCATCGACGTCATGGACGCCATCTACAACGACCGCGGCGAACTCTGGTACGTCAACGTTCCCAACCGGGGCGCTCTCCCTGGCTTACCCGACGATCGCGTGGTCGAAATCGTCGGCTACGTCGATCGCCAGGGCGTTACCCCACTCATCCACGAGCCATTACCCGCCCACCTGCGGGGTCTCATCGGCCAGCTCGCCGACTATCAGGCCCTGACCGCAGAAGCAGCCTGGCGTGGCAACCGGCGCGATGCCATCCGTGCCCTGGCCAGCCACCCTCTGGTCCTCTCCCTGAGCAAAGCAGAAGCACTCTACGACGAGATGGCCGCCGCCCACCGCGCCTACCTACCAGAGAGACTCTTGCACTAAGCTGGCAACGACAACCTGAACAAAGCAAGAACAAGACAAGGAGAGGAAGAGAGAAACGATGAGGAGCTGTGTCCTGGCAGTCGACGGCGGCAACACCAAAACCCTGGCCCTGGTGGCCACCCTCGATGGCCAGATCCGCGGCTACGGGCGCGCCGGCTGCGGAGACATCTACCACATTCCCCCGGGAGAGCAAGCCAGCGCGCATGAGCCTGCGGCTCTAGGGGAAATCGAGCGAGCCGTCGAGGCCGCTCTCAGACAGGCCGACTGCCACCCCACAGACCTGGAGGCAGCGGTCTTCAACATGGCCGGGGCCGACTGGCCGGAGGACTTCGCCCTGCTAGAGGCAGCCATGCGCGCTAGAGGCTACGGGCAGCGGCTGCTGGTGCAGAACGATGCCCTTGGGGTGCTCCACCCTGCCTGTATAGGAAGCACAACCAACAGCGGCGTCTCCGTCATCTGCGGCACCGGCGCCGCCACTGGAGCCAGAGGACCGGACGGGCGCACCTGGCACTCCAGCCACTGGCAGGACAGCGTCCAGGGAGCCGGCCACCTCGGCCAGCAAGTCCTGACAGCCGTCTTCCACGCCGAACTCGGCATCAGCCCACCCACCACCCTGCGCGAGCGGGTCCTCGCTTACTTTGATGCCAGGAGCGTCGAGGAGGTCCTGCACCGACTAACAGCGCGCCTCCCGCAGGAGCAGGAGACCCGCCCGCTGAGCGGACTGGCGGCTGCCCTCCTCGACGAAGCCGAGGCCGGCGATGGCGTCGCCCGCCGCCTGGTCCGCAAGCACGGCAGCGCACTGGGCGACTTCGCCAACGTTGCAGCCCAGCGCGTCGGCCTCGAAGGCCAGTCCTTCCCTCTTGTACTGGCCGGCGGCGTCCTGCGCCATCCCTCACCATTGCTGGCTGAGGCAATCATCGCCCGCGTGCACAGCCGCTCACCGCAGGCCCAGCCTACCCGCCCCCGCTTCGAACCAGTTGTCGGCGTCCTCTTCAGCGCCCTGGAACTGGCAGACCAGCGCATCGACGAGCAGCTGATCTCTCGCCTGCTGCCAACGCTGCCGCCAGCCAGCTTCTTCGACACCCTTGGCTGAGACGAAATGAGCCTACTTAATCCTGTCCAAAGCCACCACTGTGACCAAAAAGACAGTAAAGGAACCAGCCCCAAAGCTGAGCCAAGGCATGCTACCACCCACAATGACCAAACAGATCACCGCCAGAACGAGGATCGTCACCATTGCCATCAAAACGACCAGGAAGCGGAAAAGATTGACATGCTCTGCCCGAGACGGATAGACCTTCGAAGGCTCTCCGACCAGACGCGACTCAGGCCCACCGGCAGAACTAGCAGGCTGCGGCTCCCCTGCATAGTGTCCGTAGGGGACATCACGGAAGGCCTCGCCCTCCTGCTGAGACATCATCCCAAGGGTACCTCCCTTTCTGGCACCAAAGAGGAAACAACACTGAGGGATATACGGGTCAGGGGCCCAGGAAGTTACACGAGCAGAGTCTCCCCTGGAAAAGAGTGACAGCGGTCAGCCAAAGTGCATATGCGCCACCGCCGTATGAGCGAGCAGCTTCTGAGCATTGCGCCACAAAATCTTCTCACGCACCTCGGGAGTGAAAGAATCGAGCGCCTCGAAATCGCGCAGCCAGCGTTGCGGTGTAATGAAAGGATAGTCGGAACCGAAGAGAATACGGTCTTGCAGGCGCGTAGCTGCCTCACGCAGCAACGACTGAGGGATATACTTAGGAGACCAGCCAGACAGATCGTTGTAGACGTTGGTCTTATGCTGGAGAATGGCAATCATCTCATCGTGCCAGGGCCAGGAAGGATGCGCCCCGATAATCGTCAGGCCGGGGAAATCAGCGGCCAGCGCATCCAGATAGATCGGGCGGGTATAATCGAGCTTAATCCCCATTCCTCCCGGCACCCCCGCGCCCAGACCATTGGTCCCCGTATGGAAGAGGGCCGGCACCCCCAGCTCCTGAATCTTCTCCATCAGCGGATAGAAGGCCCGATCATTCGGATAGAAAGCCTGCACGCCCGGGTGAAACTTCACCCCAGCCAGGCCCAGGTCCTTAATCGCCCGTTCGACCTCCTTCACTGCCGCCTTCCCCTTATGGGGATCAACGCTAGCGAAGCCGATGAACTGCTGCGGATAGCGCTGCACAATCGCCGCCACATAATCGTTGCCCAGGGGAGGCAGGCCCGTCGCCGTCTCAGCATCCCAGGCCAGCAGCACCCCAATCATATCCACCGCTGCATAATCAGCGGCCAGCTGCTCAATATCCTTGAGCTTCACCTCCGTACGAAAAAAGCGCTCCGCGGCCTTCGCGTAAGGACCAAGGGTCACCTGGATAAACTCAGTCGTCGGCAGATGCACATGAAAGTCAATGGCACGTGGCACGGCCTGCACCTCCTCAAGCAGTACTCTAGCGCAGCGCAGCATCAGCCTGCCTGCCCTTCCCCCTATTGTAGCACAGGGCTAGCACCAGGTCCCCAGTAGCAGAGCAGCCCACAACGCCGCTGCCAGCCACCGCCTCCGAATTGACAATCACAGCCACTCCCCCTATACTTGTCTGCAGGCTCACCCAGGAAGAACAAAAGGGACGTGGCTATGTCGTTCACCGAAGATGAACTACAATCCTTCAATACCATACTCGAACGCCGCCTCACCATCCATCGCCAGGAGATGGAGCGGAGCTTCGAGCAGCGCCTCAGCATCCTGAGCCGCGATTTTGAGCAGCGCCTTAACCAGCTGCAACAGGAGCTGCTCCGCAACCTGACTCACAAACTCAACGACCAGCAGAACGAACTCAACATCGCCCTCAGCCAAAAGCTCGGCACCCAGCAAACACGCCTGGTCCAGGCCCTGGGACACGAAGTCGAACAGCGCCAGCAGCAGCAACAACAACAGATCGAGAGTGCCCTCGACCGCCTACTGGCCGCCCAACTGATGGGCATCGAGCAACTCCTCAACCAGCTGCTTAGCCAGCATGCTTCCACCCCCAGCCCTGACGAGAGCACAGCGAGTGGCCCCTCCACCACCAGTATCTTATACACATCTTACGCTGCCGACGAATTAGACGGGGTAGAAA
>NZ_JADGIA010000056.1 GCF_019683635.1 Thermogemmatispora sp.
AGGCATATATAGATTTCAAGGAAAAATTGGGGAGCCAGAGAAGAAAGAGGACAGACAACAGCCAAGACCATCTGTTGCCTGTCCTCTGCAGTGACGGTATCTCGGACCTGGCGGGCTGCCTCGTGTCCCAGAGCAGAGAGGAGGCTAACGCGGCTGCAAGAGCAGACGGCCCTCCATATTCGCCTCGATTGCCTGGCGCTCAAAGAGCATCGGATGATGCTCCGTGCGCAGCCAGGGACGCACGAAATCACCGTAGTGGCGACTGCCGGGATGGCCCGACTGTCCAGGGGCATGGCCAGAGAGCGAGGCATTCAGATCGGCCAGGTTCACAATCTGGCGATACGAGGGCACAATCATCACCTGCTCCGGCTGGTTGGGCACCACCGCCCCCATAAAGACCGTATCGATATCGCCGCCCGCCGGATAGGGACCACGATTGAACAGCTTATCGAGCGGCTTCACATTTCCCAGCGGATGCTGATAGGTCAGACGGTGGATCGCCCCATACCGCCAGCGTGCCACATCCGGCCCCAGCTTCTCCAGCAGCTCGGCGATCGCCGCCGACCAGGCTGCCGAGATGGCCGCATGCCACGAGCGTGGTCCATTGGGGATGGCCGACTCTGCAAACCAGGCGTCGTCACGCTCCTTGAGCAAGCGAATCAGCAGCGGCTTGCTTCGACTGGCATAGCCATTGAGAATCGCCAGCAGCGTCGAACCGACGCCCAGGTACTGATAGAGCAGCTGCTCATCGTCCCCAATGACGGCACCGAAGACAATACGCTCCAGCTTCTGCAAGAATGTTTCATAGATTGCCGCTCCCGCGCTGTCGGGAGAGAGCACATAGTCCCAGTCGCGCAGCGTCTGTAGAGCGGTCTCCTCCAGAGCATTTGCAGGGCTAACTGTCGTCAGCACATGAGGAACGATCTCGCACGCCGGCAGCGCATACTGATCCGACTGGATGCGGGCCATATCGGCCAGCGACAGGCGTTCCTTGCTCAGCAGCAGGTCGCGGATGCGCTGCGCCCGATAGCCATTGAGCCACTCATGAGTAATGTAGTAAGGATAGTCATCCTTCACCACTCGATTATTGGCGGTCACAATCAGATGCTCAGGCGGATTAAAGAGGCGCGGCAGCTCCTCGAAGGGGATGAAGCCCGTCCACTCATATTCACCTGTCCAACCCGGCGAAGGCAGCAGGGTCTGGCGATGGCTGCGCACCGGAATCAAGCCCGCCATAATGTAGCCAATATTGCCCTCACGATCCGCATAGACCACATTCTGCGGCGGCACATCCCAATCGCGCATAGCCTCCAGAAACTCCTCCCAACACGTCGCGCGGTTCAACTTCTCCACCGCCGCAATGATGCGGCACGACTCGAAACCAGTCCAGCGCAGGGCCAACGGCAACTCTGAGGGAGTGGCGCCATCGCCCTCGCTCGCCCGCTCCTTGCTCGTGGGTAGCGTTGTCAGAATGGGGCCATGACGCGTCACCACCACCTCTTCGACAACCGGCTCCTTCCGCCCCTTCACACGGATCTCCTCACGAATCACCTGGGCTTCCTCCCACTGGCCCCGGAACTCATAGCGGTATGGATGCTGCGGATCAAACTTCTCAATGTAGAGATCCTGAACATCGGAAATGGCGTTCGTTAAACCCCAGGCAATATGGCGATTGTGGCCGATGACGATCCCGGGCGTGCCAGGGAACGAGGCCCCGATGACATCGATGTCGCCGGCCACCAGGTGGCACTCGAACCAGATCGAAGGAGCGCCCTGAGCCAGGTGCGGATCGTTGCAGAGAATGGGCGCACCTGTCACTGTCTTACTACCATCCACCACCCAGTTATTGCTGGCCCCCAACGGACCAAAGCCGCTCAGCAGCTTCACCTGCTCATACGGCTCCAGCAGACCCGGATTGGCGCCGCCGTATTCGGCGCCGGGCGGGATAATCAGCGGATGCGCAGGGTCATAGCCGGCCTCCAGTTTAGCCGCCCGCTCCGCGCCAGCACGGGCTACGATGCGTGCCCGAATCAACTCGCTCTCCCAGTTGCCGCTCAGATTCCAGCCCATCATCTTAGCCCAGAGCAGGCTATCGGCGGGCTGCCAGGGGTCGGGCCGATAGCGCAAGAGCGTGAACTCCACCGGGAGCGTATGATTCTCGATAAAGGCATTGACGCCAGCGGCGTAGGTTTCCAGGATTCGGCGATGATGGGCTGAGAGACGGGCCACATCGCTGGCAGCAGCGCGATGCAGGCCCAGGCGCCGGCAGAAACGATCAAGCTCTAGCGTTACCTCCCCCACCACTTCCGAAAGCCGGCCTGAACCCAGACGGCGGTTGAAATCCATCTGCCAGAGGCGCTGCTGGGCATGGACGTAGCCCTGAGCGAAGAAGAGATCATCCTCGTTGCGGGCATAGATATGGGGCACGCCATAACGGTCGGTAATGACCTCGACTTCCTCGTGCAAACCAGGCAGGCGCCGGACACCCTTGGGCGAGGGGACGGGGCGACGCAGAAAGAAATAGTAGGCGCCGCCAACTGCGCCCGCCAGACCGGCAGCGGCCATCAGCGTCTTTTGCCACCAGGATGCCATGATTCTCGCCTCCTTTGCGTGCGTGTAATACGACTGACTCGCTGAACCAGCGTCGACAAGCGCTGGCATGAGTGATACTTCTGGTTTCTAGCTTGCGCAAGTGCCCGCTCGCCTGTCCCTCGCGCCACACCCAAGTCTCCCCACTTGCACAAGTAGCTGGGATGGGACAGAAGTCCGCGAGTCTCTCTTCTGAAAGCTGATCCGACTGACACTTCAAGTATCGGCGCTCGCTCATAGCGAGCAGATGAGCAGGCGAGCGAGGAAAAGCAGAAGAACAGCGGGAAGAACACCAGGCTGACCCTGGCTCCCTCCCGCTCCTGCTAGCAGACAACCTGTATCGTCCAGGCAATATTATACGTTGTGTACAGCGCAGACTGCAGGCTCTCACAGTCGACGCTGACCGAAAGACATGGTCGCTATGCTACTGCTCCCTCCGATCTGACACCCAGCTATCCCTGTCGTTCGAGCCTGGCAGCGGCGAGAGCAGCGGCCATTGCCGAGCGCAGGGCATCTGAGAGGCGACAAGTGTGCACCTGTGACCAGCTCCTGGCCAGTAGCCCCGGGCCTGGTCGTGCCTGTTCTCATCGTGGCAAGAAGAGTCAGGCAGATAGCCAGGCCCATCGCCTGCCTGTCAGCAAGCCTGGCTAGATCAGCTCGGTACCACGAGGAGTATCGCGCACCTCGAAGCCGTGCGCTTTGATCTGCTCGCGCAAGGCATCTGAACGCTGCCAATCGCGGGCGGCGCGAGCGGCCTCACGCTCGCGCACCAGAGCCAGCACTTCCTCGGGAATGGGGCGAGGCTGGCGCGGGGCCACCGTCTCCAGGCGTAGACCAAGCACGCGGTCGAAATCCAGTAGCAGGCGGCGCCGCTCAGCCGGCGGAATGAGCTGATTGTGGAGAGCGCGGTGAGTCAAATTCAGGGCAGTGGGCAGCTCCAGATTATCGTTAATTGCCTCGTGGAAGGCATCCCGCAGGCGCTGCGCTTCCTCGGACCAGGGGCCGGTGGCGCCCACGCCATCAGCCGGCAGATCGGCCAGCGTCTCGCGCAGATTATTCAATCCATTCTGCGCCGCCGCGATCGACTCATCGGTAAAATTGATCTTTGAGCGATAGTGCGCGGTCAGCAGCAGATAGCGCAGAGCCAGCGGCTCAATGCCGCGTTCCTTCAGCGTCGAGAGCAGTACCACATTGCCCTTCGAGCGGGCCATCTTGGCGTTGCCGAAATCCAGAAACTCGCCGTGGACCCAATAGCGCACTGGTGGCTTACCGCTAACGCCCTGGCTTTGAGCGATCTCATCCTCGTGGTGAGGGAAGATCAGATCAACCGCGCCCGTATGAATATCGAACTGCTCACCCAGGTACTTGACGGACATCGCCGAGCATTCGATATGCCAGCCGGGGAAACCAATACCCCAAGGGCTATCCCAGTTCATCTGGCGCTTGGGACTGCCGCGCTTCCAGAGGGCAAAATCCTCGGGAGACTCCTTGTCCTCAGCCACCTCCATCTGCTCACGCCCGTGTCCGCCGGCTCGCAGCTGCTCCAGGGTATTGCCGGAGAGCTTGCCGTACTCCGGGAAGCGGCTGACATCGTAGTAGACGTTGCCCTCGCTTGTCACGTAGGCCAGCCCCTTCTCGATGAGCTTGGCGATCATTGCCTGCATCTCAGGGATGTGCTCAGTCGCCTTGGGCGCGATATGGGGCGGCAGGATATTCAGCGCGGCAGCGTCCTCTTCGTAGCGGCGTGTATAGTAGGCGGCAATCTCGTAGGCTGAGCGGCCTGTCCGGCGCGCCTCATGCTCGATTTTATCCTCACCGCTCTCCTCGACATCGTTCTGCAGATGACCAACATCCGTGATGTTGCGCACCAGCAGAACGTCATAGCCGTTGTATTCGAGCATGCGGCGTAGCCAGTCGGTCATCAAGAACGTGCGGAAGTTCCCGATGTGGATGTCACGATAGACGGTGGGACCGCAGCTATAGATGCCCACCTTTGGCGGATGAAGCGGCTCAAAACGCTGTTTCTCACGACCGAGTGTATTATAAAGCACAATCGGCCTGGCCGATATGCTGCTCATTGTGCTCTTCTCTCCTAATATGCAGAAATGCTCACAGAACTGTACCCAAACGGAGCCGAGGATAAAGAAAGCAGACAGGCAAGCAGTATGCTAGTTACACATGTTGCGGTCAGAAACAGCGTGGGTACAGAAGTGTGTTGCAGCTCGTGGTATAGCCGCCATTATGCCCATAGCACCTTCAGTCCTCTGATTTCTCTGCCCTGTGTCTCTCGTCTTGTCGGGCCTCATCTCATCTGCGCTCGCACCTGGGGCCAGGTCACGATAGCGAGCGCTGGCGCGGAGGCCAATCTGCGTTTCAGCCGGGAGGGAGCCACCGATGTGCGACGGTCAAGGTGGGTCCGTCTTCGCTAGTATAGCACACTCTCAGGCGCTGGTATAGTCCCACACAGAAATTGCCGGGTTTTTTCTACTCTGTGGCCGTTGCCCATCATTTTTTTCGGTTTGCACCCCCTGCTACGTCTACAGGATAGAAAGTCAAAGCCGCAGGGACGGAACTGGTGATGCCGGTCTCCTCTTGCCGAAGCCAATCCCTGTCTTCCTGCGGGCTGCCTCCTCTGGGGGCGACGATCTCTTGCCGCGCTTTCCTGTGTTTAGCCCCTGGCCAGCTGATGCCGCGCCAGCCTGGCAAGGAGGATCAATTTATAATGCCTCTATGTTTAATAGCTAAGTACATTCAATATTTCGAGATTGTTTTTGCAATCTCGAAATCAGCGGCCAGCTAGCCAGCACCAACCACGACAAGAAAGGAGAGAATTTATGCTTTACGGACAAAAGCAGTTTGAGCAGCGCAGCTGGCGGACCTTCCCCTACGATGGGCCAGGTCCTTACGATGACGACAACGGCGGAGAGAGCCGCTGGAAGCCTGGTACCTCGCCCGAAGATCCTGATCCCGAGGAAGAAGAGGGAGAGGAATCGCAGGTCAGCGGTCAAGGAGCGGGGCAGTAGCTCCTCTCTCGCTGCTCATCACTGCTGGTGAGCAGGCGCTGCCGGCTCACAGGGGTTCTGACCAGCACCTGCGATAGCAGCCCTGGCTCTCCAGACAGGTGTGTGGATGGCAGGAAGAGCGCACCAACCCTCTGCGAGCTCTGCCCCTCACATCCTATCACAGCGTACCGCAGAAGAGCAATCGCCGCGGCGAGGCCAGCAGCGGAGCGTACTCGCCAGCCCGAGGCTGGCGTCCTCCAGGTTTGGGCCTGAGCCGCGGCGGCGCATTCTCGGCAGAGCACTGCAACTGCAGTGCTCACAGGCTGCTAGGGCCTGGGGATGGCTCTCGCACCGCGAAGTAAACAGCCTGGGGGTGATGAACTACGATGGCTGCCGTCGACTGCTCCGGTACCAGCTGATAACCAGCCGTCAGCTCGACCCCGATGCTGCTCTGGACTGGCAGCAGCGCAAATAAGATGCGGTGATCCTCCAGGTCGGGAATAGCGGGATAGCCCCAGCTATAGCGCCTTCCTCGCCCGCCCTGTTCTCCCAGGCCCAGCTCGCGCCGAATATGTTGGTTCGTATACTCGGCCAGTGCCTCTGCTAGCTGTACCGATAGCCCATGCAGGAAATAGGCCTCCGAATAGCGCCCCTCCTGTTGAAGCTGGTGAACCAGCTCCGAAGGTCCAGGACCCACGGTGACCACTTGCAGCGCTACTACGTCGATGAGGCCGCTGGCTGTTGAGGCAAAATAGTCAGCCAGACAGAGCCGCTCGCGCTGGCGCTGGCGCGGGAAGCGGAAGCGTGCCAGCTCGCGCAGAACCTCGCTGCCCTCCGTCAGCGGCTGCGGGTCATAGATGATCAGGCTATTGCCCTGGGATTGGCAGGGATAGTAGCCATAAATGACGCGCGGCTGCAGATAGCGCTGCTGCCTGGCCTCACGCAGCATGCGTTCCAGGCGCGGGCGAAACTCCTCTGTCACCAGACGCGCAAAGTCATCGCCATGAGCCTTACCACCCCAATGCAGGCGGAAAAGCGTATTCTCATCCAGACAGGCTGCGATATCCTCCAGGCCGATGCGCTCCAGTACACGTGGTCCCCAGAAAGGAGGCTTGGGAATGGAGGGAGCTGGCTTGATGCTGGTCGATGGCTGCTCGTCCTGGGAGCCGGCCCCTGTCTCAGGGGCGAGCTGCTGCTGCTGCTGCTTTTGTAACTCATGGAGGGCTTCCCGCTTGATCCGCTCCACAAACGCCTCACGCTCACCTGGATCACCGGTCAGGCGATCCATAATCTCCAGCCCCTCGAAGGCGTCGCGGGCATAAAAGACTCCTGGCTCGTAGGGAACCAGGCGCCCCTTCTCGCGTGTGGCTCCCTCCGCCTCCTCGACAAAGAGGATGCGGCGGCCATAGGAGCGATTAATCGCGGCGCCGCCCACGATCACCGGATAGCGCAGGCCGCGTCGATGCAACTCCTGAACGCAGAGCGGCATCTGCTTCGAAGTACTGACCAGCAGGGCCGAGAGACCGATGGCGTCGGCATTGACCTCGACGGCCTTGTCGAGGATCGTATTGAGTGGAACCTGCTTGCCCAGATCGTAGACTGTGTAGCCGTTATTACTCAGGATCGTATTGACCAGATTTTTGCCGATGTCGTGTACGTCGCCGAAGACGGTGGCCAGCACGACCCGTCCCTTGGTATAGCCCTCTTTGCGCTCAAGATAGCCTTCTAAATGGGCCACAGCGCGCTTCATGACCTCGGCAGACTGCAGCACGAAAGGCAAGATCAGCTCGCCCGCGCCGAAGCGATCGCCGACCTCTTTCATTGCCGGCAGGAGCACCCCATTGAGTACCTGGACAGCGGCCTCGCTCGCTTGCATATCCCCGGCAGCGCAGCGCTCCTGAATGGCCTGTGTGATCAGCTCCTCGATACCCTCCTTGCGCCGATGGAGAATCTGCCAATGGATGCGCTCATCGGTACTCAAACCTTCCGTTGGATCGCTGCGTGTCTCTGCCCCTGTCTCAGGCTGGGCGTACTCCTCAAAATAGGCGATATAGCGTGGCAGCGCCTCGGGTCGGTTGTAGATCAGGTCCTCGGCGAGGAGGCGCTGCTCCTCGGGGATCTCCGCATATGGCTTGATATGGGCCGGGTTGACAATGGCGGCATCCAGACCGGCGCGCACCGCATGATAGAGGAAGACGCTATTGAGCACGGCGCGAGCTTGTGGCTTCAGGCCGAAGGAGACGTTGCTGACCCCCAACAAGGTCAGGGCGCCGGGCAGCTCGGCCTTGATGCGACGCAGCGCCTCTAATGTCTCGATAGCCGCCGTGCGCAGGTCCTCCTGGCCTGTTGTAATGGGGAAGGTCAAGGGATCGAAAAGCAGCGCCTCGGGCGCCAGCCCATACTCCTCCACGCAGATCTCATAGATCCGGCGCGCGACCTCTAGCTTGCGCTCGGCGCTTCTGGCCATGCCCGCCTCATCGATGGTCAGCGCTACCACTGCTGCCCCATGTTCTCGCGCCAGAGGCACCACGCGCTCGATGCGCTCGCGCCCGTTTTCCATGTTAATCGAATTGATGACGGCCCGACCCGGGTAGACCTCCAACGCTGCTTGAATGACTGCCGGCTCCGTCGAATCGATAAAGAGCGGCACCTCAATGCCCTGGGAGAGCTTCTTAATGGTCTGGGCCATCTGAGTAGCTTCATCGCTGCGCTCCGTGAGGGCCACGCAGACATCTAGCGCGTGAGCCCCACCCTCAACCTGTTCGCGGGCAATGGCCAGCAGGGTGTCATAGTCATCGCGCAGCAGCGCCTCCTTGGCCTTGCGGCTTCCCTGGCTATTGACGCGCTCACCGATCAACAGCGGTGGCGGGTCCTGTCGCAGGCTGGTTGCGCGCATGCCGCTAGCCACCAGAGGAAGAGAGACACTGGCGAAGCTACATCGCTGGAGCACGTCGTCGGCCTGCGGACGTGGGCGGCGCGGTGCCGTGCGGCAGGCTTGCACAATAGCCCGTAGATGAGCGTGAGAGCTGCCGCAGCAGCCCCCTACGATATTGACGCCGAACTCGGTGATGAACTCGCGCAGAGCTGTGGCCATCGCCTCTGGTGCCAGCGGATAGACGGCTTTACCCCCGACATTCAGTGGAATACCGGCGTTAGGGATCGTCGAGATCGGCAGCGGGCAATGCTCGGCCAGGTAGCGCACCGGCTCGCGCATATGCTCGGGGCCGGTCGAGCAATTGAGGCCAATGATCTGGACCCGCAGCCCAACCAGGGTCGCCATCACGGCGGCGATATCGGTGCCGAGCAACATTCGCCCGCTGGTATCGAGCGAGACCTGGGCCTGAATGGGCACGTGTCGCCCGGTTTGCTCCATTGCACGGCGTAGGCCCGTCACAGCGGCGCGCACCTCCAGCAGATCCTGGCTGGTCTCGATCAGGAGCACATCGACGCCGCCCTCCAGCAGAGCGGCGGCCTGCTCCTGGAAGACCGTCACCAGCTGCTGATACGTGATATTGCTCAAGACCGGATCATCAGAGGACGGCAGCATGCCGGTGGGGCCGATCGAACCCGCCACAAAGCGCGGCCAATCGGGGGTACTGTAGCGGTCCGCCAGTCGGCGGGCCAGGCGCGCGGCGGCCAGGTTAATCTCGCGTGTGCGCTCCCCCAGGCCATACTCATTGAGCTTCAGGCGACTGGCTGTGAACGAATTGGTCTCCAATACATCGCAACCCGCTTCCAGAAAGCCCACATGGATCTCCTCGATCACTTCCGGTCGCGTCAGCACCAGATACTCATTGCAACCCTCGGTGGCGGGCCCACCGTAGTCGGCTGCGCTCAGCTGATAGGTCTGAATCGTGCTGCCCATAGCACCATCGAAAATGAGGACGCGCTGTGCCAGGGCCTCCAGAAAGCGGCTCATAAGCAGACCGCTTACCTCCTCTACGCTCTTGCTTGTATTCCTACTCCGGGCGGGCCGGCGATGAAAGGTGCTCAGCGCTGGCTGGTTGCCTGTAGCCGGAGTCAGTTGTCGGGTCGAATGACTCATCGCATCGCATCGATCGGAGCGAGGTAGCCCCGAAGCCGATGGCCTTGGGCGCTGTGGTCGGCAGCAAACAGGCTCTCTGGAATGCGAATGCGGGTAGAGAACCGCTGATATCACAGGTTGCTGAAGCGAACCAGGTTGCTCTATTATAGCATGTTTCTCGATCCAGGCTGAGTTGAGATCTGTCCCCAGTTGAGGCGGAAGGATTCGCTAGCAGTCTCCGGGCCTGTTACGACCAGTATCGTAGGAGAGCGGCAAAAGGCGCCGAAGGTCGCCCGGGTATAGAGAAGGAAGGGCACTAAGCAAGGAGGAGCGGGAGGCGGCCTGATAGTGCCCTCCCTCACTTAGTGGCTGCGGCCTTCCCGCTGGAAGGCTCCCAGATCTGCACGGTGCCATCCCACGAGCCGGAGGCGAGGGCGTCGCCGGTGGGCGACCAGGCCACGGTGCTCACCCAATCGCTGTGGCCGCGGTAGCTCAAGAGCGGGGTGATAGGAGTGACCTCGCCGTCGGCCCGCCAGACATGGACCTGTTCATCGACACTGCCGGAAGCGAGCAGGCGACCATCAGGGGACCAGGCCACGCTGGTCACACCGCCGTTGTGGCCGTAGTAACAGAGGGGTTCGCGCCCGCCGTCGAGGCCGCGTGGGTCGCGCGCCTCCCATACCTGGACTGATTGATCATCGCTGGCAGAGGCGACAAACCGCCCATCGGGCGACCAGGCTACGGCATTGACCTTATCATGGTGGCCGTAATAAATGCGGATGTTGCCCCCAGTGCTCGCGGTTGGCTCCCAGACATGGACCGTGCGATCCTCGCCGCCGGAAGCAAGCTGGCGGCTATCGGGCGACCAGGCCAGAGCGGCGATGCTGCCGTGATGACCACGGTAGGTGCAGACGACGCGGCGGCTAGCAATCTCCCAGACCAGGACGACCCGCTCCTCGCCAGCGGCGGCCAGATACTTCCCATCAGGCGACCAGGCCAGTGCCAGGATGCGCTCGCTGAGGCCCTCGTAGCGTGCTCCGGCGGGCGACTCCAGCCGGGCCGCTCGGGCATCGTGGGGGAGGACAGCTAGCAGCTGAACCACCTCAGACAGTAGACCATCGGTCATAGCCAGGTAGCGCCCATCGGGTGACCAGACGATCGCCGGCGCCTCCAGCGAGAGACCGCGCTGTACAAGCAGCGTTTCTCCGCTGCGACTGTCCCAAATCTGGACGCTCTCATCCTGACTGCTGGAGGCCAGATAGCGCCCGTGGCTGGCCCAGGCCAGGGAGGCCACGCGAGCACTGTGACCACGATAAACCAGGCGGGGCGTGGTCACTACGGAAGAGGGTGGCAACTCAGCGGCTGGCGCTGCCGCTGACTGAGCAGCAGCCGGGGCAAAGGGCAGCGGCGATTTAAACTGCGAGCGTGGCAGAGGAGAAAGCGGGAGGCGCTCCTGACGGCTGGCGCGCTCTAACTCACGGGCGAACTCCTCTACTGAGGGGAACCGTTCATTCGGGTCCTTCGCCAAAGCGCGCAGCACCACCTGTTCCACTAACGGAGGAACCGTCGGAGCGCGTTCGCGCAACGATGGCGGAGGTGCAATCTGATGCTGCAGGGCGATCTCCTGGGTCGTGCCGAGAAATGGCCAATCGCCCGTCAGCCACTCATAGACCACCACCCCCAGGGCATACTGATCGCTGGCCAGCCGGGGGCGTCCGCGCAGCTGCTCCGGCGCTGCGTAGGGAACCGTTCCTTCGAAGCCCTGCAGCTTCTCGCGGCGGTAGCCCGCGCTGCGCGCCACCGTCGCAATATCGAAATCGCTCAGCCAGACCTGATTGTCCGGTCCCAGCAGCATATTGTGCGGCTTAATATCACGATGGATGAGCTTATAGCCGTGAATATACTGCAAGGCCGCAGCCACCTGGCGCACGTAGGAAACCACTGTCGGCAGAGGCAAAGGAATACCTCGCGGATGCCGCTCGCGCAGCGTCCCATGAGGGGCGTAGGCCATTACAATGAACGGCTGCCCATCCTCCGCCCCAAAATCGAAAACACGCACAATGTGCGGATGCTCCAGCCGTGTCAAAATTTGTGCGCGGATCAACAGCTCGGCCAGCTCCTGGCTGGAGAGCTGTGCCTCAACCACCTTCAGCGCCGCCTGGGCCCCCGTGTGTACGTGCTCCCCCAAATAGACACGTGTCATATGGCCCTGGCCCAACAGGCGCACCAGCCGATAGCCTCCAAGCCGCTGATCGATTCGACTGACCATAGCGCTCTTCTCCCCCCGCAAGGTTCCTGCTTTGGCCGCCATCTCCTCCTTCTACCTTGCGAGTTCTCTTGTTGGAGGATTGTAGAGAATGGGCAATGATCATGTCAAGCGGATAGTCAAGATGGTATATGTTGATGCTTTTTGCGTTCTCTTGTGCAATAGTGAGAACGGGAGACGGGAGGGCAGCAAAAAAGATACCCTGTTGCTACAAAGCGAGAGGAGAACAGGGAAGCTTAACTCAGCAAGCTAGTGGGGTCAGCCAGCAACTGCTCCAGCGTCCGAGCGAAACGCTCGACCTCCTCCTCCGAATTGTAGTAATGTACCGAAGCACGCACCAGCGTCTGAAGGCCGCGGGCCTGCATATCCAGCAGCGCGGCCTGCTGAGAGACCACCGAGACATTGATGTGCTGGCGGCGCAGCGCCTGGCGGATCATCTCGGCCTCCCAGCCTTCCACCGTGAAGGTCACAATGCCGCCCTGGACTACTCCCCGATCATGGACAATGACCCCCGGCAGCGGAGTGAGACGCGTACGCAGCAGATAGGCGAGATCGCGAATACGGCGCCAGAGACGTTGCTGATCCCATTGCAGAAAATAATCGATAGCGGCCCCCAGGCCCAGGCGATTGGCAATACTTGCCTCCCAGCACTCGAAGCGACGCGCATCGGGACGCAGAGCATACTGGTCGGGCGCCGTCCAACTGGCGGCATGCAAATCGATGAGCGGCGGCTCCAAGTGCTCTAACACTTCCTGACGCACATACAAGAATCCTGTACCACGCGGACCACGCAAGAACTTACGCCCCGTACCAGCCAGAATGTCGCAGCCGAGCGTGCGCACATCCAGGGGCATCTGGCCAACCGATTGCGTCGCATCCAGCAGATAGAGCACACCAGCCTCGCGGGCGATACGCCCCACTTCAGCCGCAGGATTCACCAGGCCATTGTTAGTCGGCACGTGCGTCAAAGCGATCACGCGTACGTGCTCATCGATGGCGTTGCGCAGGGCGCTCAGAGAGATTTGGCCATATTCATCGTCAGGAATTACCTCGACGCGGACACCAGATCGGCGGGTCATCTGCAGAAAGGCCAGGTAGTTACTGGCATATTCAGCCAGGCCCGTCAGGATACGATCGCCAGGCGCAAACGGAATAGCGTAGAAAGCCATATCCCAGGCCCGGGTGGCGTTCTCCACCAGGGCCACCTCGCTCGGCTGGCAGCCAAGCAGCGTGGCCACCGCCTCGTAGACGTGGACGAGAGCCTCACGCGCCTCTTCGGCTGCTTCGTAGCCGCCATGACGTGCCTCGCGCTGGAGATGAGCGCTCACGGCCTCCACTACCGGCTGAGGCATCAGGGCGGCCCCGGCGTTATTGAAATGCAGCACTTCGGTGCAACCTGGCGTCTCCGCGCGTACCTGAGCCAGATCAAAAGCACGAGTCTGCCGTTGCATGCTTTACTGCTCCGTTCTCATGCTCATTGCTCGTGCGGCTACCCTGTCATTGTGAAAGAGATTGGGATCTGCGGTCTCTTCATCTCGCCCGATGCGGACGGAGCTGACCTGCTCGCCAAAGCACAGCCAGCCTCAGCGCGCTCAGGTCGGGCCAAGAGGGCCAGGCGCTGCCCAACCAATCAGCGGCGAATGAGCCGTTTCAGATCAGAAAAGAACCCGCCGCTGGAGCTGGCAGCGCCAGTAATCAGGAAGGGGCGGTTACTGCCCTACAGGGATAACGACGCGGCCCTGACCAGTGGGCGGCATATTGGGGCCGCTACCGACCCAGCGCACCGCGGTGCCGATAGCCGTCACCTCCATCCACTCACCGTTATGCAAGTATTGGACCTGGATGTCGACGCCGATGACGCCGTCGGCGCCAAGCTGATCAGCCTCAAACTGCATGCGGCTCAAAGCCAGCTCGCGGGCCTGATACATCAGCTGCGTATATTCTTTCAGCTCACCCTGGAAATGGGACTTAATCCCCGCCAGCCAGTTGCGAATGGCGCCCATTGAGTAAATGCAGTTGCCCATCACTAACCCCAGAGGCTGAAAACCCTTATCGACAACTAGCCAGAATTCCTGCCCGGTGAGATCGGAGGTAAAGGCCCGGCCCCGGTAGCCCGGTCGGACATCCATCGCTGTTCGTGGTTCGCTCATGGGACCTCTCTTTCGCTGTGGTCTTGCCTGGCCGCTTCTTGTAGTCTTACTTGCTGCCGCCGGCTTGCCAAAGCAGGCGGCAAGCCGCCTTTCCAGGATAGGCAATTGCCTCTGGAATGTCAACCATTCGGCAAGGCGTCTTGCTCTTGCAAGAGCTGGTCTTGTTGCCTATCTGGCAGCTCCTATCTGATCTACGTCTGGCTCAGCTTGACTTATACGTCTAAAATATGACTGGCAAGTTCAATGTGGTTGAAGAGAGCGTAGGGCGAGGGGCCAGCCTGCCTTCCTGGTCAGAGGAAGGGAGCAGCATCAAGCATGACAGAGGAGGAATGAGCCGATGGGGAGTGAGATGGGACGGCAGCGCTTAAAGGAGCGGCTGCGCGAAGTACGCACAGAGCTGATTCTCAATGTGGCGGAGGAGGTCTTCGAGGAGCGAGGTTATCACGAAACAACGATGGATGAGATCGCGGCCCGCTGCGGCGTCGCCAAGGGGACGCTCTATCAACACTTTCCGGGTGGTAAGGACGAGCTGATCACCGCTCTCTTCGAGCGTCACCTGGAGCAGTTTGCTCGCGCCGTCGCTCAGGCCCAAAGCGCTGCCAGCACGGCTCGTGGCAGGCTCAGGCGCATTCTAGAGTATGTCTATCTAGAGCGCAGTGGCCTGCATGCGCGCCTCTTACAGCTGCTCACCTATGGCGGAGACCTGCGTCAGGCTCTCAAAGAGCGTCTTGGGCCCCGCCTGGAACAGATCAGCGCCGCCATTCGCGCCGTGCTTGAGCAAGGCCAGCGCAATGGCGAGTTCCGTGACACGCTCTCGACCGATCTGCTGCTACAGACATTTATGCACCTGCTACTCTTTAACAAGTACCAGTCAGTGCTTGAGCGCGAGCAGCTCTCTCCCGAGAGCCTCGTGGCGCAGGTGGCGCAGATTTTCTTTGACGGTATTGCCAGCGAGACGTCTGGAGAGGAAAGGATATAGCAGCAATGCAATCACAACCCGGTTTGCGCGCAACGGCCCCCATGCTCTTCGGGCTGCAGCCCCTGGAAGATACCGAGCGTTCCTTTGCCTGGTTTGCTGCCATGCGGGAGGCACACCCGGTCTTCTTTCACGAAGGCACAGGCATCTGGCAAGTGTTTCGCTATGATGATGTTTTGAATGTTCTCACGGACTATGCGCGCTTTTCTTCCAACGCCTTTGAGGACGTTGGGGCTTTTTTTGAGGGAACGTTGTTAGCCAAAGATCCACCGGAGCATCGCAAGCTGCGCAACCTGGTCAACCAGGCTTTCACGCCGCGAGCTGTGGCGCGCCTTGCGGATCGCATCACGCAGATCACGCAAGAGCTGCTGGATGCAGTGCTGGCCAAAGGAGAGCTGGATGTAGTGGCCGACATTGCCTTCCCCTTGCCGGCCAAAGTGATCGCCGAGCTTCTCGGGGTCCCTGATCAGGATTGGGACATCTTCCAGCGCTGGGCGCAGGCTGATCCTTCCGCTCCACCGGCGCGGCGCCTGGCCGGGCGGACGATGCGCCAGGAGATGGAGGACTACTTCACCGACCTGATTGCCGAGCGCCGGCGGGCGCCGCGGGAGGACCTGATCAGCGCGCTCTGTCAGGCCGAAGTCGACGGGCAGAAGCTCAGTCAGACTGAGCTATTGAGCTTCTGCGTCCTGTTGCTGGCCGCTGGTCAGGAGACCACAAAAAACCTGATTGCTAATGCCATCGTCTGCTTCACCGACTACCCCGACGTCATGGAGCGACTGCGTCGCCAGCCAGAGCTGATGCCAGCAGCCATCGAGGAGGTGCTGCGCTTCCTGCCCCCCGTCTGGTTCCTGCTGCGGCGCACAACGACCGAGGTCGAGCTTGGAGGACAGCGCATTCCGCCCAGGCAAAACGTTCTTGTCTGGACAGCCTCGGCCAACCGCGACCCGGCCCAGTTCCCAGAGCCGGATCGCTTTCTGATCGAGCGCAGCCCTAACCGTCATCTGGCCTTCGGTCATGGTATCCACTATTGTGTTGGGGCGCCGCTAGCGCGTCTGGAGGCCAAGATTGCTCTGCCGTTGATGTTACAACGCCTGGGCAGGCTGGAGCGTGTCCCGGGCGTTCCGATCATGGTCAACCGGGGTCTGGTCTTTGTGATCCGTTCCTTGCCGATCGCCTTTGAGGCGGCGACCGCTGGCAGCCAGCGCTAAAGGCAACGATCGCAGGCAGTAACCTGTCCCCAGCGGCTTCCGCTCCTGTACGGAAAAGAGCGGAAGCCGCTTAGTTCCCCTCATCAGGTACCAGCTCGATCACTTCGCCAAAAGGAAAGCCCTCTCGCTCAAGGTGGTGGCCCGTTACGACCCACAGCACGGGCAGCCCGGGCGGCTCCTCGGGAAAGGAGCCGAAGCCATCGGTCAGGTAAACACAGACGGCGTTCTGCCACGGTTCGTGCTCCGTCTGGACGCGCTCGAAGAAAGGGGCGAAGTTCGTTCCCCCGCCGCCCTGTGCTGGTGGCAACTCAGCGGAGACGCTGCTCACCTCGTAGGGACCGTAGCATTCCGTATCGACATAGTAGAGCTGGCCGATCACATGAGGGTAGGCGGCCAGGATACCGCGCAACTCGCTCAAGAAAAGGCTCAGGTCCTTGTTGCTGATCGAGCCGCTGGTATCGACCGCGATGTAGGCGTGAAGCTGCTCGTTCTCCTGGGCGTCAAGGTAGAGCCGCTGACCAATAAAGCGCCGGTCGAAGCCAGAGAAGTCGCTCGGGGTCTGCGTCAGAAAGCGCCAGAGGTAGCTACGCCAGTCTAGTCGGCTCGGGTCGATACGCGCCAGCTCGCGTTCCAAACCGAGAGGAAAATGACCAGGTGGTGCTACTGTGCTGCGCGCCTGCTTAATGGCCCGCCACCAGTAGTCTCGCTGTCGGTTATACTCCTCGTGCGATAGCGGGTCCTCTTGCTGGCTCTGTTGCTTGAGGTCCAGGGGGACACGCAGCTGGGAGGCGCGCTTGCGGTGCTGCTGTAGTTGCTGATAGATCTCCTCGACGCTCAATCTCTCCAGATCAGGCTCGCGCAGATGGCCCCTGGGTAGCTCTAACCCTTCCAGATGGGCAATGATGCCATTGACCACGATATCGGCAGCAATGTTCCAGAGTTGCGCGTCCCGCTGGCCGCGTCGTGGCACATGCTGCAGCGCGGCGTGGAGCACCTCGTGGGTGAGTACCCCCAGGCGCTCGGCTGGCGTCAGCTGCCGCCAGAAGGTGGGATTAAAGGTGATGCTGCGCCCATCTGTCATGGCCGTATCGACGCTATCGCTCACCTTGATCTGAGCAAAGAGGCTCAGCGTGGCGAAAAATGGCTGCCGCAGGCGCAGCTGAAGAATCGCGGCACTGATCTGCTTTTGTATATCGTGGTGCTCCTGCATGGCATCTCCTCCTTGGAGCAGGCTGGTTCAAGTGATTGCTGAGCACTGGCATCCTCTGGCTGGGTCAGCTGTTATCCCTCCTTCGCTCATTGCTGTTGATTAAGCAGCTCCATGTACTCGGTAAACAGCTTCTGAAGCTGCTGGTTGCGCTGCACCAGGGCGGCCAGCTTGCCTAGCTCGTTGCGTGCGCGCAGCAGGCGGAAGAGATCCGTAGCGAAGAGCTGCACCCATTCGGGTTGGGCTTTCTGGCTCATCCAGACAAAGGCCTGGTAGCATTGTTGCAGGCTTGAGGCGCGCGTCGCTAGAGCCACCGTGATGGCGTAGCGCAGCGATGGCTCGCCAGGAAAAGCGATGTGTTCGCCTGCACCCTCTAGAATGGCCTCGACATCGGGAAGGCGGTCGTAGAGGGCCATGAATGCCTCAAACTCAGCGGCAGCTCCCTGGCCGACTGCCGGGGCGATATCCAGCCCGGCCTTGTAGAGCGCATCGGCCATCATCCAGGTGCGTGGCGAGGGCCAGGCTGGCTGCTGCGGATCAAGCCTGTGTAGCAGCTCAGGACGGAAGGCCAGAAAAGCCAATAAGTGTTCGTGCATGCCCTGCTCCAGGGCGTAGGCTTTGAAGCTATCGAAGTTCGGTTCTACAAACAGATGAATAAAGCGGTTGCTCAGCGGCGCGGGCATGTCGAAGACGGCGGCGCGGTCTTCTTTGCGATTGCCGGCGGCCCAGATGAACCAGCCTTCGGGGACGGTGTAGCTGCCAACGCGCCGGTCGAGAATCAGCTGCTGGGCGATGCCCTGGATCGTTGGCGGAGCCAGGTTTAGCTCATCGAGAAAGAGAATTCCCCGACCCGAGCGCGGCAGAAACTCGGGGGGATACCAGCGGGCTGTGCCCTCTTCAGCCACGGGCAGACCGCGCAGATCGGTTGGTGCAAGCTGTGAGAGGCGCAGGTCGATCAGCTCCAGACTATGGGCCCGTGCTGTCTGCGCGACGATGCTCGATTTACCGACGCCGGGTGGCCCCCAGATCATGGTGCTCATCATCAGGCGCCGGCTCACCAGGCCGGACAGAAAGCGTGCCAGGGCATCAGGTCGCATGAGACTCTTTCACCTTCCTTGTTATCCTCGTCTTCAGAGAAGGATGATCTTCTATTGTTCCAGGTATCAGATGGAAGCAAGGCGCGTATAGAGCATGCGCTGAGGACTGCTCTCGGGCGCCACTGTCGAAAAAATGGGCTGGGTAGATGGCAACCACCATAGAACGTCAGGTGAGCGGTTGTCAAGGCTCCCACCGCCAGGCAGCTGACGGCTGCTTCCACTGCGTGAGAGGCTCTGTGAGGCTCACCAGAGAGATGATTGGATTGGCCAGGACCTCGTGAGAGCAGCCTACAGCTAGCTTTATGAGAACCCCCAAAGGGGCTTTGGGATGCTGAACCACTGCGCGGTCCGCCACAGCCGACAGTCGTGGGCCAGGTCCTGCAAGGCAGTGTCTCCGGGGAAGTCATTGGGTTAGCTGCCGCGATGGCCTTCATGGCTGGTACCTGGCTCAGGGGCTGTTTCCTGCTCAGCCGCCTCCTCCTGTAGACCTGGGGCTGCTCTGCCTGGCTTCTGCCAGCAGCTGCTCTACTAGCTGATGAAAGTTTTTCTCCATCGCTCCTGCGGCATGGCTGAGAGTAGTCACAGGCAGAAGGGCAGACGGGCGCGCAATAACAATCAGGGATGCAAAACCGACGTTTGCGAGCCAGAGGGCAAGTGTCCCACCAGTTGGACAGGAGACAGCACTCGATCAAAAAAGCGTGACACCTGTCAATCCCTCGGCTGACTGGCTAGTCGGGCGCGGGCGGCGGCGCGCACAAAGCAATTACCATCGTGGGCCAGGGTCTCCAATAGTGTGGATGGAACAGCCGCATGCTGAGCCACAAGATAGCGCTCGACCCAGCGACCGGATTCGGCGAATAGCTCCAGTAAGGCTGGTGGCAGATCTCGACGTTGCAGCAACAGCGGACGCAGACGCGAAGGCAGATCGGCTTTGATAATCTCTTCGCGCAGCGTCTCTAGCAGATAATCGAAGATCAGGCTCTGGCCCTGGGCGATGGTCCGCGGGTGAGTCGCGACCGCGATCGCTACCTCGCTATCGTTCAAGCGCAGCAGCTGCTCTAGCAGGGTCAGCGGAGAGGAAGGGTGAGCTGCCACAGAGCGAAGGATCTCAATGGGCTGAGTGCCCTCATCTGTCGAGACGACAGCGCGCTGGCGGCGCCACTCGCTCAGATAGCGAGCGGCCAGACGCTCCAGCAGGGGCGTGGGCAGCCGTGGCTGCTGACTCAAGGCCAGGTGGATCTCACGATCGTCAAGCTCCGCCAGCCATGTCAGGACATCGGCGGGCGTGTTGAGATTGCGAGCCAGACCGGCGAGCAAGGGACGATCCTGCCTTTGAGAAGATGCCAGATGGCGCAAGGTCTCTGGCGCCAGCGCCGGGTGGGAAACTGCGCGCCAGCGGATCATGGCCTGGGGATGTTCGCAGAGCTGTTCGGCGAGCTTTGGGGGCAGACATGGATTGCCTGCCAGCGAGAGCACAACCTCTACAGCGGTATCCCTTGCCAGAGAGGCACTGAGCGCTGTGGGCAGGGCTGAGTGAGAGGCGACGGCAGCACGCACCTGACTAGCCTCGTCCTCTGCCAGACGCCGGAGCAAGGCGCTCTCAGGCGGCAGATGTGGCGCGACGGCAGCCCGTACCTCGGCGCGGGCATCGGTGGCCAGCAGCTCGCGCTCGCCAGCTCCCAGTGCGGTATGGCCAGCCACGGCCCGCCGCACCTCCGGCTCGCTACTCCTGGCCAGGCGGGCCAATCCCTCTGCGGGTAGCTGGGGATGCAGAGCCACAGCGCTGCGTACCTGGCTGCTGGTATCCTCTATCAAGGTCAGCAGCAGCGCGGGAGGAGTGGCGGGATTGGCCGCCACCGCGCTGCGGATCTCAGCCTCTGGAGCTTGGGCCAGTTCATAGAGTAGCTCGGGCGGAAGCGCCGCCAGCCTGACAGCCTCGGCGCGGACCGCTAGCGGTCCTTCGCTGACCAGCTTGAGCAATGTCTCCTGTTGCAGATAGGGATAGCAGGCTAGCAAGAGCCGACGCCAGCATTCGTCGTCGGGCGAGTAGATCCCCTCAACCAGCTCAGGATAGAGATCGGGCATGGCCAGGGCCAGAAGCACCAGCGTCGAGCTGAAGGAACGGGGATAGAGGCCAACCTGACTACTGCGCCGCTCGTAGTCGGCCACCGCCTCGCTGACGAAGCGCTGCCGCTGTTCGTTGAACTCAGAAATCTCACCCGCGATGGCGACATGCCACTGTAAGGCCCACATGGTTTCATCGGAGAACCAACGAATGCGGCTGAGATTCACATCCTCATTGAGCCAGCGTAACCAGAGCAGGGGAGTCTCTTCGCAACGCAAGAGCTGCAGCCACGCCTGGGGCGAGGCTTGTTTAATAAAATCGGGCTGCGTCAGGTTCAAAAGAGGCAGGATAGGATTGGATAGAAATTCATGGGGAAACTCGCGGGCCAGCTCCAGCAGCAGGTCAAGCGAGGTGTTCGGGTTGCGGGCCACGGCTCGGCGTACAGTCAGATCGCGTTCCCTACTGAGCTGCTCCAATACGACGGGCGGTGTTGCCGGATTGGCGGCGACCAGGGGACGTAAGGCCGGCTGGTGACTTAGCTCAGTCAGCCGCTCAGGTGGCGTGTCAAGATTTTGAGCCTCGGCGACCAGCTCGGGAGGCACGTTTTCAGTTGTCATACGCTGAAAGATGTATCATAGTCTGATGCTTGATTGTCTGAGAATGGCTGCTTCACGTACTGGAGTAGCATGAATGGTGGGCGGCGCGCGCGAAGCAACTTGCTGCCAGGTCAAGCAAGGAGAGCGACAGCATGGGCTGAACAAGGGTAGCCCTGTGCGGCTCTCCGGGCTACTTCCCAGGCAGACAGATAGGCGAGTGACTAGTACAATACTATAGACGATAGGGCCAGCCTTTGTCAATCCAGTCCCTGCTCTGCCTGGTCTTCCGGCAGTTCTTCATGGGCCTGAATGGCTGGCGGCCTGCCACAGAGAGAACCTCGCTGGACCTGTGGCTCTGATCGCACCACGCGCGCAGCCAGGAAGCTGTAAATACCTCTTTGTCAGGCTCATAACTGCTCTCTCTTTGCTAGCTGTCTGGTGAAAAATCTGGCCAGTAGGTGAGGCGGCCTCGACCCTGGCAAAAGCTGCTGCGCTCAGTCTGTCCCACTGGGCTATGCCACCTGTCCTCACTATTCTAGCTCCTGTAACCGACAACTCCCTTTGCTAGTGGGTTCCTCTCCCGAGGCCGTCTCATCAAAAGCTTTCTTGTATAACTTCTTTTGCCACAGAGTACCATTTTTTTTACAAGCTATTAATATCCATCTGGTTTAGAGGGGTGCTATACTATCTAGCTGTGTAGAAGAAACTACTCAAGCGTTCTTCATGTCCTCTGATAGGAGCGCCCAAATGTTGGCAGATCATAGTCTAGAGCTACAATCAGGGCATGAGGAGAGACTGGACCCGTGGCCGGAGGCTTCTCTTGACCTGGTTACCCTGCTGCGCCGCACAGGCTTTGGCATCAAGCTGCGCTTTCTTATATCGATGCTTATTGTTTCATTTATCCCTGTCAGTTTATTTGTTTTGTTCTTTTATGGGTCGGCATATCGACTGGCTGGAAGAAACACCTGGCTGCTGCTCTGTGGCATTCTCCTCTTGACGGTCTTGACCGCAACGTGGGTCTTTCTTCCGATTGTGCGCCCCATCCGCCGGGCGACGCGCCGGATTACAGCGACCACGGACGAGGTACGGCGTCTGACCGTCGACGCGCAGCGCATTGCCGAAGAGCAGCAGATCGGTACCTCCATTTTAGCTGCGGTCAGTCGGCATCTCGCCGTGCGTCACACGGCTATTGTGCGCGATATTGCCCTGATTACGCGAACGTGTCAGAGCCTGCAGCCTCGCCTGGCCTTTCTGCACCAGCGGGCCCAGGCCAACCGCGATAGCGAGGCCCTGGAGGCGCTGACGGCTCTGCGTCATGGGTTGCAGCAAATCTCCTTTCTCTCTGCTCGAATAGCTGATGCCTATGAACGCGATAGATTACCGGAGCAGCTAGATAAAGCTATGAAGAGCGCTCAGGAGATTGCGGCCCAGTTCAGCGATGCCAGTCAGCAGCTCACCAGAGATCTGGAGCAGCTTGAACTAGCCACCGAGGCCCTTATTTAAGCTCGTCAAGGGTGATCCGAGGGAATTCTTAGCCCGCCCACCCAGAGGGCAAGTGAGCTGGTCGGTCTACTGGAGGACGATGGGGACGGCGATGCAATGTACACCAAGGATTTCGCGAGCCTGCTGCAGCTCCTAAGCCTGTCTCAGCAGAGCGGGACACTCATCGTGCTCCGCCAAGGGGAAGCCTGGCAAGCCAGCTTGCAGCTACAGAAAGGTCGCCCTCTCTCGTGCATCATCATCAGCCTTGTCGATGGGCGGCTCCTCATGAGCGGCGCTCAAGCGATTGACTGGCTTGCCAGTCGGGGAGAATTACAGTGGCATCTGACGGCAGAAGAACAGAGAGGTGCCGCCAGCTCGGCGCCGGCGGCAACAGTTCCGATAGCGGGTCCTGGCCAACGCAGCGCGCCACGCCCTTCGCCTTCACAGGGGATAAGGCCATCCCATCTTGTGCCCCGGCGGCTGCTCCAGTCACCTCCTCCCTTGTCCTGGTCACGTGAGGAACGGCTGCTTTTTGCCTTGATCGATGGGAGCCGAACGGTGTCCGAGATTGCTCATCTGCTCCGTCGCTCACCAGAACAGATTATGCCTCTGCTTCTCTCTATGATCCAGAGAGGAGCTATCACGCTCGAAGAGATTCATCAATGAATTTAATAGATATGGTTACATATATAACTAGAGAGGGGGAAACCCATGACTCCTTTTGCATCTCCGCTAGTGCCCAAGCAGAGCCCATCTGTTGGCGATGAAGTGGCCCCGGAGAGTCGTCCTGCGCTGCCCAGTGAACGCCTTCCGCTTGGTCGCTTGCCGCGTGTCCTCCGCCCGCGCGATCTGACTGTCCTCTGTCTGTTTGCTGTCCTTCTCATTAACAATGTCCAGACCGTAGGAGCGGCGGGGGGAGGCAGCCTGTTGTACTGGGCCCTGGGCTTCCTCTGCTTTCTCATCCCCTCGGCGCTGGTCTGTGCCCAGCTCTATCGCCTCTTTCCCGGTGAAGGGGCAGTCTACTTATGGGCAAATCGTGCCTTTGGCAATTTCTGGGATACCTTCCTCGGCTTTTTCTGCAACTGGTGGCCTGGGGCCATTGGTTTAACTGTGGAGGCTGAGGCTGCCGTCGCCAGCATCCAGAGTCTCAACAGCAATTGGCTGAGCCTGCCCTGGGAGCAGGGAGTGGCGGCGGTCCTGGTCCTGCTGGTGGCGCAGTTGCTCTGTGCCCTCGGCCAGAGGCAGCTTCAGCGTATCTTGAATATTGTTTTCGCGGCCTATGCCCTCATGTTCGGGCTTGTGGGCCTGGCCGGCCTGGGGTGGCTTCTGAGCGGTCAGCCGCTGCGCGGAGATTTCTCGGCCCACTCCTGGCAGCTCAGCGTCTCCAGTCTGCCCGTGCTCGCCATTGTCACTGTTGCCTTACTAGGAATGGCGGTGCCGCTGAATATGGGGGGAGAGGTCGTCGACCAGCGGCGCAGTGAGCGCTACCTCTTATGGGGCACGCTGATCATTATCGCTGGCTACCTCTTTGCCGCCTTTGGTGTTCTGGCTGTTCTTTCCCCCGCGGAGCTGAAAGAGACATCTTTTGTATCGATACTTTTCAATCATGTTTTTGGAAGCGAAATTGGTGATATTATTTCTGATTGCTATTATATTATAATGTTTGTCTATTTTATTTGCGCGACAGCCGCCTACAATGCTATGTTCGGGCGCTTGCTCTTCGTTGCTGGTCTGGATCGCCGCCTGCCCCGTGCTTTGGCGCGCCTTAATTCCAACGGGGTGCCTTTCAATGCCATGCTCTTACAGACGGTGATCAACATAGTCTTTATCTTTGTTATCTGCTTTGTAGCTCCTGTTGCGCCTAATCAAGAGCTGGCGCTCACCGTATTTCTGGTCGTCATTAACGGGGCCTCGGTCATCTGGGACATAGCAATGATCAGCCTCTTCCTGTGCGGTATTCTGCTCTGTAGCCGTTACAGTCGGCAGCTGCGCCGGCGCTGGGTTGTGCCGTCACCACTCTTTTACCTATCTGCTGTACTCGGAATCGCCTTGACTGGTGTGGCCATCGGCTGCACCTTCTTCGCTGGTTCTCCAGTACCAGCGGTCTTGAACAACGAAGACTGGGGCTTCTGGGTCTTGCTTTTTGTGCTGGCCAGCCTGACGGTGGGTGCTATCTACAGCTTTCTGGTTCCCGAGGCAGAGGACCTGGCGGCGCTCTTACCGCCCGATGGCCAGGCGTCCGTATCGCCGCTGGCGGCCAATCCAGCTCTACAAAAGGTGTCTCCCGTTGCTGCGGCCCCCGGCCCTCTCGCCGGCTGGCCAGGAGGGGGGCGCCCTCTTCAAGGAGGTGCTCTACAGCAGACCGAGCCAGCCGTGTCGCCGAGGCCCGGCTCCTTTCCCAGTCCTGGGGGATGGGAGCCATAGAGTGAGCGCTCAAGGGTGGTGAGCCTTGGCATCACCGGGGTGAGATGGACCTGACAGGTGATGAGTCAGGGACGCTGAGCAAGTGCTCATGAGAGATGAGATGAGAAGAGAAAGGAATGGTGCAAGATGAGTGAAAGCCAGATGCAGACCTCATCGGAGCTGTTGTCTCAGAGCGGGGCGCAGGGCTATACCTTGCGCAAGGACAGCCTGGGTCTCTTCGACGCCATTGCCCAGTCGGTGGCCCTGCTCTCGCTGGAGATGGGAATTGCGCTCTCCAGCTCCTTTGCCGCCGCTTCGGCGGGGGCTGCCGTGCCCCTGGCCTATGTCGTGGCTGGCCTCGCCAGTCTCTGTCTGGCCTACGTCATCATTCGCTTTACCAGGCGCATTGCCAGTGCGGGTGGCCTCTATACCTATATCGCGCAAGGGCTTGGGCCGCAAGCCGGCTTTATTGGCGGCTGGATGTATGGCGGAGCTTTTGCTGCTGGGGCTTCCTTTACGCTTGCTATTTCCAGTATCTTTCTCGATCAGTTATTGGAGCACCTGGGGCTGACACTTCACTGGTTCGTCATTTTCTGTGTCTTACTGGTGTTGCTCTTTGTCCTGGCCTTCTTTGATGTTCGGCTCTCGACGCGAACGCAACTACTACTCTCCTTTATCGGTCTGCTCTCGGTCCTCGCCCTGGCTGTGATTATCCTGGCCCGTGGTGGGGCGAGCGGCATTAGCTTCACCCCCTTGTCGCCGGCTGGACTGGCTGGTGGCTGGTCCTCGCTCTTCTTCGCTGCCATCTTCAGCTTCACCTCGTTTATTGGCTTCGAGGCGGCGGCAGTGCTCGGAGAAGAGACACAGCGTCCGCGCCAGGCCATTCCCTGGGCCATTCTAACAGCGGTGCTCGTGGCCATCATCTACTATGTCCTGGTCTCCTTCGCAATGGCCAATGGCTACGGGGTGGCCCACATCGATCAGTGGGCCAGAGACGAAGCTCCCCTGGACACGCTGGCAACGCGCTACGCTGGGGCTTTCCTGGCGACTCTCATCGATCTCATGGTGGCCGTTGGGGCCTTTAGCGCCACGCTCGCGGGGGTCATTCTGGCTTCGCGCATGATGTTCGCCGTCGGACGCGATGGCGGTCTACCGGCGGCCTTCGCCGTGACCCATCCTCGTTACAAGACGCCCTGGGTCGCGATTCTGGTGGTGCTGGCTCTCACGCTGGTGCTGGGGGCCGCTCTGGGGATACAGCTGGGGCCGTTCCTCTTCTTCGGCTTCATGGCGACGACGGCCTCGCTTGGCATCCTGCTGGCCTACATTCTGGTAGCCTTATCCGGGATAGTGGCCTCCATCAGGGCCCGCGCGCGTGGCGAAGGCAGTCCACTAGTCCTGGCCTTCGACATCCTGCTGCCCTTGATTGCGATCGTGATCTGTGCCTTTACGATCTATAGTTCGATTGTGCCGGTGCCGCAGTTCCCGCTCAATCTGGCTCCCTACATTACAGCAGCCTGGCTGGTCATTGGTCTGGGGCTGCTGATCGCTCTTCAGCTGCGCAATCCCCAGCAGGTGCAGCGCTTCGGAAAGATCCTGGGAGAGCACGCTGGCGAGTAGCCGCTGAGAGCGCGCTGGCGACGAAAGAGCGTCTAGTAGGAGGAAAAGCGATGACAGAGGCAATGGAGCAGTCGGGGAGAGGAGCCTCGCCCGAGCTGCTAGCGGCTATGGAAGCCAATCTGTTTGAAGCCTATGCCCATCTTGGGCGGGCCTTGGGCGGTGAGTTTCATCAGCGTAACGGCCTGCTCTTCTTTTTCAGCGGGCGACCGGTCTTCTTCGCCAATGGGGTGGTCCGCTGTCAGCTTGCTGAGCAGGAGGCCGATGAGCAGATCGCGCTCCTCTGTGCAGAGGCGCGACGCCGGCAGGTGCCTCTGACCTGGTTACTGGCCCCCTCGTCGCGTCCCAGCGACCTCGAACAGCGTCTGCAGGCGCAGGGCTGCCAGCTAGACGAGGAGGTACCGGGCATGGCGATCGATCTGGGGCAACCTATACCGGCAGGGGCGCCGCCGGTGCCCGAGGATCTGGTTGTCGAGGAGGTCGGCGAGGCGCGGGCGATGGAGACCTGGTTGCAGGTGCTCTGCGATGGCTTCGGCTTCCCTGAACCGATCAGAGCGGTCTTCTTCGATCTCTACCAGCGCTATGGCTTTCTGCCGGGCCAGCAGGTGCGCTATCTCCTGGGCTTCCGGCATGGAGAGCCAGTCGGGACGGCCCTGCTGACTTTCGGTGGGGGCCTGGCTGGTCTCTACGGCGTGGCCACCCTCCCCCAGGCGCGTCGTCAAGGAGTTGGTACAGCCATGACGCTGGCGGCCATGCGCACGGCTGAGCAGCTGGGTTACCGCCGCGCTACTTTGCAGGCCACGCCGATGGGCTTGAACGTCTATCGACGCCTGGGCTGGCAAGAGTATTGTCTTTTCAAGACCTATGTCCTGGCCTGAGCAGCCAGCGCTCGTGCTGCTGAGCCTGGCCCGCTGATACAGCAGGGTGGCCAGGCCAGGCGTGGACGGACGGAGGAGGCGCCCCTAGCAGCTGCCAAGAGGGGCGCCTCCCTACTGCTTTGCTGCAAGTGCTCGCTGCGACCGCGTTGCCTTTGCTCTGCCCAGGTGCCGACCACTCCGCATTCGGGCTACCGGGTTTTGACA
>NZ_JADGIA010000251.1 GCF_019683635.1 Thermogemmatispora sp.
GAGGGCCGGCCCGCGCGGCACGGACGGGGAAGGGGACTGTGCGGCCCGACCCTCCTGGGGCAAGCGTGTCGGAAGGAGGCCGACCGTGGCAACTGCCGAAGAGATCATTAAGGCTGTCGCCGTTCTGGTGAAACAAGAGGGCAAGGAGATTTTTAGCCGCGAGGATATTCGTCGTCAGCTCGGGGTTGATCGCCCGACCTGGGAGCGCAGCTATACCGGGATCTTTCAGATGATGCGCTCAGATGGCATCTCGAAGATCAAGTATGGGACAGCGCGTCCGCGCCGGGTGGAGAATGCCAGCCATCCCTTAAAGGTGGGTCCACGCTTCAAGGATGTCTTCCGCCGTGTCGAACATGGGCGGCATACCCTGACCGAGTATGGCTGGCGCTTGATCGATGAGGTGCTGGCCGAAGAGCGCTCCGGTTGAGTCGCTGCGAGCGCCTGGTTGGTCTGGTCGGCGTTGACCAGCGGGCGTGCACTGCTTTGGAAAGGCGGGCCGGGACAGGGAGGTCGGCGGCCCGTTGTTTCTCCTGAGTGCGCGTCTCGTCTGGGAGCCGGGAGCGGCGAGAGCGCAGAGAGGCAAGATGGCTGTACCGAGAGGAGAACGGACGCTATGGTTGTGGGCGATGTGACCACCGCGGTCGATGTGCTGGTCCTTGGCGGGGGACCGGCGGGCTATGTGGCCGCTATTCGGGCCGCGCAGTTGGGACGGCAGGTGACGCTGGTTGATCCTGAGCCGCCCGGGGGGACGTGTTTGCATCGGGGGTGCATTCCGCTGAAGGCGCTGCTGACCGCCAGTGAGCGCTATGCCGGGCTGCGGCGCGAGACGCTGGAGCCGCTGGGGATACGGCTGACGGGAGTGACCTTCGATTGGGACCGCCTGCAAGCCTGGAAGGCGAGCATTGTGGCGCGCCTGGCCGAGGGCGTGCGGCGCTTGCTGGCCGGCAATCGCGTGCAGTATGTGGCGGGCCGGGCCTGGTTTCTGGGTCCCGAGGAGGTGCGCGTCGAGAGCGAGCAGGGCGAGCGCTTCAAGTTTGAGCATTGTCTGATCGCTGTTGGGGCCGAGGCTGTGCCGCCGCCGGGCCTGGACTACGATGGGCGGACGCTGCTGACGCCGGAGCAGGCTCTGAGTCTGGCAGCGCTGCCGGAGGCGCTGACGGTGGCCGGGTCCGATTATCTGGCGCTGGAGCTGGCGACGCTCTTTGCTCGTCTGGGGGTGCGTGTGCGGCTCTGTGTGCCGGGCCAGGAGCTGCTGGCGGGCGTGGAGGCGGCGGCCCTGCGCCTGGTGCAGGCCGGGCTGCGTCAGCTTGGGGTCCAGGTGAGCAGCAATCTGCCGCCTGAGCGCGTGGAGGAGCGCCCGCTGGTGGTCTGCGGCGAGCTGCGTCCGCGTACGGCGGGGCTGCAGTTGGAGGCGGCGGGCGTGCGCACCGATGAGCGTGGGGCCGTTCTGGTCTCGCCGTCGCTGCAGAGCAGTGCTGCGCGCATCTATGCCGCCGGCGACTGTGCTGCGACGGGGGCGCCGCCGCTGGCGAGTGTGGCCATCAAGCAGGGCAAGGTGGCGGCTGAGGCGCTCTGCGGACGCCGGGTGCAGTTCGCGCCGCTGGCGCTGCCGCGCGTGGTTCTGTCGTCGCCGGAGCTGGCGACTGTGGGCTACTCGGCTCAGGAGGCCGAGCGCGCCGGCTACCGCGTGAAGACGGGGCGCTTTCCGCTGGGGGCCAACGGGCGCGCGCTGATGCTGGGCGGCGAGACGGGCACGGCGCTGGTGGTGGCGAATGCTGAGGATGAGACGATTCTTGGGGTGACCATCGTGGGGCCGCGCGCCGGCGAGCTGATCACGGCTGGGGTGCTGGCGATCGAGATGGGGGCGACGCTGACCGATCTGGCCGAGCTGCTCTATGCTCATCCTTCGCTGAGCGAGGGACTGCTGGAGAGCGCCGAGGAGGCCCTTGGGCAGGCGATCCATGTGCTGGGACGGACGGCGGGGCGCTGAGGTGAGATGGCCATGCCTGAGCTGGACAGGGCTGGAGCTGGTTGAGGTGGCCGCCGGGTCGGCCTGCGCTCAACCAGCTCGCTTTTCTCTATCCCGCCTTTCTGCTCGCCTGCCCGGCGCCTGGCCTGAGCGCCGGGCGGTGGCTCTCTCCCCTCGCCTGCAGGCAGACTGCTGGCAGGCTCACTGACTGAGTGGAGAGGAGAGGCGCCCGCCGGCGAGGCTAGCGCGGCGAGGCGGCGTCGGCATGCGTTGATCCGAGGTGGCCGCCGATGATGCCGCCGAGCAGGGCGAGCAGGAACGAGAGTAGATTGATGAAGATGAGGACGATGTAGAACTCCAGAAGCTGAGTGCTGGGCATGAAGACGGAGACGCTGCTGGCGCTCTGGTCGATGAGGGGTGACCGGGTCGCGGGCAACATGGAGACGATGGTGATGACCAGCCAGACGCCGCTGCCGACGGTGGTCAGCAGGGCGGCGATGCAGCCGGTCGTTCCCCCGACAGTGTAACCGTCATCGCGCACCCCGGTGCAGCGCGCGATGAGACTCGCCAGCAAGAGGGCCAGGCTGCCAGGTAGACCCAGCCAGAGGCCCAGGAGCATGAGCAGCCGTAGCTCCGGCGCCCACGCCAGCCCGAGCTGGTCGAAGAAGAGCGCGAAGAGTAGCAGAAATTGACCCGCTGCGGTGATGGCCCCTCCCACCAGACCAATGGTTAACGGCAGGCGTTCACTCAGCGTCGGCTCACAGTGCAGCGATGTGTGGTGTTGCATACATACTGCCCCCCGCCTGGGTTTGACTAAACCAGATTTCTCTGTCTGCTTGTCTCTCCTGTGATATGGTACGTCTCGCAGGTAAGAGAGTTCTCGATGAGGATTCCCGAATGTACCGTTATTGTGATCTGGACCTGAACCGTTCTTGTCTCTAAGGCGCGTCGCAGAAGTTGTATCCCACTTCTATTTATGTATCCTTTTATGGAAATTTGCAAGACCTTAGACTAAAAGGGGGTGGAGAAGAAAGTATACCGCTTGCTTCTTTGCTGACCTTGATGTCACTTGAGTGTGACAGGGTGTTTCTTCTCTTGTGTACGTGATCAATGGTGATTCGCCTTTCCTTCTCAGCGTTCTGCTGCTCAGCGTGGCATTGCCGGGACGGGGCGGCGCTCTCGCCAATGGCTGGACCGACTGCCCACACTCTCCTCCGATGGGTCAGGTCTCCCCGGTGGGTAACGCTTGCGACTCGCTCGCCAGTTTCCTCGCGAGGCGAGGTGAGACGAGGCGGGACGAGATAAAGAAAGAAAGCAAGGAGGTTTCAAAATGCTAGCCGGCCTGATCAATCTGATGATGGCGCTGCTGCGCCTGCTCTGGTTCCTGCTCTCAACGCGCGTAGGCAATCTGTTGGCTGCCGCGGGCCTGCTGATCAGCGGCTTTCTGTGGGGCGTGACCTCCCATCAGGTCCACTTTCAGGATGCCCCCGCGATTGCCTGGTTTCAGGACTATTCTTCTGACGAGGGCTACGATTATCTGCAGATCAATCACGGCAAGCAGTTCTACGTGATCAAGGATGCCGATTTTTCGCCCTATCCCGGCGGGGTCTTTGCGGATACGCGGCCCAGGCTGCTCTCGCTGGTCTATGAGAGCGATGCGCAGCAGTCGGTAGAGCTGAATCTGCAGAACGGCGAGCGCCTGACGGGCAGCGGCTACCGCGTGGTGGCCTTTTCGCTGGTGACCGAAGAGGGCCAGCCGTACACCTTTACAACGGCGGACTACCGCACCTCTCCCCGCGGCTTCTACGATGATCATTGGCCAGTGGCGACCTGGCTCTTGCTGATCGGCTTTGCCTTTCTGGCCTGGGGTTTGCTGGGGCCGCTGGTGCTGGATCTGTTGCTGCTGCACCGGGGTCGTGTACCGGGCGAAGAGCCGATCTCTACGGAGAAGGCTTATCGCCTGCTGGGCCGCCAGTTGAGCAATCCGTGGCTGTGGCGGGGGCCGAAGAAGCCGCGCGAGTTCGATCCGCGCGATCTGGCGAAGTAGCGCGCGGGTGCGCGATTGGGGACCGCCTGGCTCTGGCGGCTGCGTGGCAGCTGCGACCCACACTGCAACCAAGAGGCCAGCGGCGGAGGGTGGGCGCGCACGACGCCCGCCCTCTGGGGGAGGCGCCGGCTCCTCCTACCGCTGGCCGATGCAACAGCTAGGCACGCACTGGCAGAAGAAGGGTGTTGACTGGAAGTAGAAGAAATCTGCTCGCGTCCTGGCTGAGTTAGTCGAAGTGCGACACGGCGGGCGCTGCTCCTTTCCAGGGACTGGCCCGGCCCGGGCTGGGCGGCAGTCCAGGATGGAGGAGGCGCCGCAGCAGACGGCGATCGAGACGTCCGCTCATCCGGTCTTCCTCTCTGGAAAGGGAATCTCTTTCCAGATGGCGCGCTCGGCATCGTAGATGCTGCGCAGGGCGTGGAGCGGGATCTCTACCTCGTAGCCCGGCTCTTCCAGGGTGATGCGCAAACGAGCGGTCTTTTCGTCGACGGCCAGCACGCGGCCCGACCAGATGCCCGGGCGCACGCCAGGCAGGTAGTAGCGGACGCGCTGACCGACCAGCGAGTGTGGCGGCATGCGGGTAGCCTCCTCTCTCTCGTGATTTGGCGCTCAAGGGATGGCGCTTGTGCTCTTATAGGGCGATGACGGCCTGGCGGACGTAGCCGGCCTGGCAGGCCCGCCGGCGGAAGGCGCGCTGTTGCTCCGGCGAGGCGTAGAGTTTGGTCTTGATGGCCTCCCACTCCCATTCAAGCGCGCGATAGGCATGGAAGGTTTTGTTTTCGATCGGCAGGAATTCCTGTGCGAGCTGGTCGGCCTCGCGCCGGTGCTGGCTGAGGATCAGCGTTTCGAGGCTCTTGACGATGAAGCCGCCGCGGGCCCAGTGCCAGGTTCCGTCGGTGAGCATCTGGCCGGGCTGCTGCCAGACGTCGAGCGAGAGGCGCACGAGGGCGGGCGCGGCCTCTTCGCGGCCCTCCAGGCAGGCGAGCTGATAGCGCAGCTGCTTGAGGTCGCCGTCGTGGAGGATCTGGCCGCGGAGGCTGCGGGCCTCGCGGACGGCTTCGGCCAGGGCGCCGGGGTCGCCTCTTTCGCGGGAGTATTCTCCGAGGAGGACGGCCCGGTAGGCGTGGCAGATTTCGGCGTAGGCCCGCCCCCGGACGAGCGTCAGGGCGGTCTGGACGAGGCCCAGGGCTTCGAGGTAGCGGCCCGCGCGCTCGGGGACGACGGCGCTGCGCATGAGCAGCCGCGCCGACAGCTCCGGCTCGCTGAGGGCCCGCAGGACAAGGGTGGGGTCGTCTGCACTGCTGCAGGCTGTGGCGAGGATGGGCAGCGATTGACAGATGGTGCGCCGACTCAGCAACATAACATTCTCCTCACTCAGTTGCACAACATGACAATCCGTTGACTGTCTCTCAGAAGAAGAACCCTTCTCAGACGGCTCTCGCCCGCGCCCTTGGGGGCTACGGCTATACTACCATGAAAAGTATATCCTTTTAAGGTGTATGTGTCAATAGTTTTATCAAAATAACATGCCTTTAAGCAAACTCTTTTATAGGGACTCCTCAAAAGAGTTGCCATTATGCTAATTTAGCGCCATGCCAATACGAATCAGAGTCCGGGAGATCGCCCAACAGAAGGGAATAAGCCAATCCCGCCTTTCGCGCCTGGCCGACCTGAACGTCGGGATGATACAGCGCATCTTCCACGATCCCTACACAAATATCACCTTAACAACCTTGGAGAAACTGGCGCGAGCGCTGCGCGTTGATCCATCTGAGTTGATTGAGCTTGAGCCGCCGCTAGAGGAGGAGCAGGTAGCGAAAGACTCCTGATTGTTCCTCTTTTTTCGACCTGATCCTCCTCGTCCTCCTGATCCTTCTTCATACTGCCGGGCAGCGTGCTTTTGCTGGTGTGCTCGCTGTAGTATTTGCCCTCTATCTTGATAGCAGAAGTTTTGTCCTGATTAAAGATGTGATGTTGTTAATGTCTGTTATGCCGTTCACTTCGAGGATCTCGGCACCCGCTTTCTCATGCAGCGATCCTCGAAAGGCTTGAGAAGCGCTCGGAGGGGCAAAGTGCCTGGCATCATAGCCGTGCTAGAGCGGTCACTGATGACCGCTTTTTTGGGATCATCGAAAAAGCTTGACGGAGGCGGCTCCAGATGCTACTCTAGAGGGGGTACCCTCTGAAAGAGAGGAAAAGCCCGTTTGGGATTGAAACGAACGCAACATCGAGCTGGGGGGCGGGGGGACAACCTCTGAAAGAGAGGAAAAGCCCGTTTGGGATTGAAACAGCACCGCCGCCAAGTCAGCCTCATCCTTGATCCCAAACTCTGAAAGAGAGGAAAAGCCCGTTTGGGATTGAAACAATGTCTGCCAACAGCTCAGGGGGTTGAGGTTCCTCTCTGAAAGAGAGGAAAAGCCCGTTTGGGATTGAAACCGCTCTAGGGTGAAGCTGACTGGGACGTAGGCTAGCTCTGAAAGAGAGGAAAAGCCCGTTTGGGATTGAAACTCAGGGGCCGGTCTATCC
>NZ_JADGIA010000252.1 GCF_019683635.1 Thermogemmatispora sp.
CGATCCGCTTGTGGATACTGAAAGTCTGGGGACTGGCCCGCGGCCTGCTGCAGCCCACGGAGTGGCAGGGGTCTCGATCCGCTTGTGGATACTGAAAGACAGCAAATGTCCCTGGTTGCAGCCGCTCACCACGTGTGGCAGGGGTCTCGATCCGCTTGTGGATACTGAAAGTCTGGGGACTGGCCCGCGGCCTGCTGCAGCCCACGGAGTGGCAGGGGTCTCGATCCGCTTGTGGATACTGAAAGAGCAGCGCAAGCATGTCATTGCTTGTGACGTACCAGCGTGGCAGGGGTCTCGATCCGCTTGTGGATATTGAAAGGGTCGTGCTCGGATTGCTGTATGTGATGTCCATAGAGTGGCAGGGGTCTCGATCCGCTTGCGGATACTGAAAGAAGGAGAGGAGGAGGGGAGGAAAAGCGTCCAGCAATAAAACATGAGCGCCGGGCATGCCACCCGGCGCTCACTCTGCTTCTCTGCTCTCCTTACTCAGCAGATGGCAACGAGCAAAAGGAAAAGAGCCATCCTCCATACTCAGGCAGAAGAAGAGCGCAACCTCAAGCCAGGTGCCACCTCGCCCAACACAGCATTCAAACGCTGCAAGGCCTCCCCCGTCACACGGCTGGCCGGCTCAACTTCGATCCCAACCTGAAGACGCAGAGTAAGATTGTAGTCCCCACAGATCTTAAACAGCTCGCCAACTACCTCAGCCAAATTCTGAAGCTCACCGCTCTCAAGCGTCGCCTCCGCGCGCAGCGGCAACACATAAGCCGTGGGCTGCTCACGCGCGGCGCTCACACCTGCCGCCCCCATGAGCGTGCTCTGCAGGCCAGCCACCGCTACCGGCTCCTGGCGCGTCACCACAATCTTGACCGCCCGCGCCCCCGCATAGTCACACGGCCAGGGACCTGAGTCGACGCTGCGCTCCAGCAGACGCTGCTGAAAAGCATCCTCAATGACCGCCCGCACCGTCAGCCAGGGCAAGGGCACACCCAGACGCCTGGCCAACGCATCAGCGATCTCCCGCGCCGTCGTCTGCTCACCACGCCAGGCCTCCGGCAGCCGCTCAGGCAGAATCTCACTGGCCGCCAACGGCTCCGGCGGGCGCCTCAGACGTGCCCCCTCGCTCAACAGCACATCCTCAGCCACCTCCTCCCCCAAAAAGCTGCTCTGCCCGCTCAATAACCAGAGCTGTCGCCCCCGCACCGCCTCGCGCACCGCCTGCCTGATCACCCGCGGCTCAGCCTGCGGAATGGCCAACAGCTCACTGTAACCATCGCGCGGCTCATGGACGACTTGACCGCCGCCAAAGTAGATAGAGAGCCGACTGAGAGACAGCTCCTCACCCTGCCACAGCTCTGGCAAGACCCCAGGCTGCAACAGCTCAGGCGCCAGCTCTGTCAGACTGGCCGCCTCGGGCAAGACCACCTCTAGCGCCGGATCGCGCAGCACCTCCTCATCGGGACGCTGTCGCCAGAAGGTGCGATAGCTGCGATCGGGCCGCGGCTGACGAAAAACAAAGCGTCCCTGCAGACAGCCATTGATCAGGGTCTGCCTGATGGCCTGGCGGTCGACAATACGCGGCAGGTGCACGAACTGGGCGAAGGCCTCCAGCACATCCTTGTAACGCCGCGCGCTCTCGCCCGGACGCCATAGCTCATAGGGACCGCCCGGCAGCAGAGCCTCTGCCTCGATCGGCTGCTCCGAGATGCGCACACGCTCATCAGCCTTGAGCGAGGCGTACAGATTGCTCTCGGTGAGCTTGATCTGAAATGCCTCCGCCTCGTTGTTGACCGAGAGCGCCACCACAATGCAGTAGCTCTCGCGCACCAGCTCCTTGAGGCGCGTCTCGCTCTCTTTCTTCTCGCGTTCCAGCAGCGCCTGGCGATTGCTGTCGACCTCCTGCTCTTCACGCTTGAGTCGCTCCTCAACGTCGAGCCAGCCCAGATAGCTGCGCAGGGCCTCGCGGGCACCATCCAGCCCGCGCGTGTAGGGAGCTACCACGATGACGGCGTTGCGATAGACGCGCGGCGCCTCGGGACCGCTCTTCTCGTTCAGGATGCGCAGGGCCAGCTCCGAGGGATGCCCGGGACGGCAGGCCCCTTCTGGCCCCAGAATGACCAGATGTAGATCACCGTCGTCATCTACATCGCGCGGCTCCCGGGCAAGCTTGTGCACGCGCGGCGGATGCCGCTCGCCACTGGTCGAGAAGAGATAGCGACACTCCTCGATTTCACGGCGCAGATGGTGCTCGACAGCCTCGGGACTGATGTTCTGACAGGCATCGTGGTGCATCTGACGCAGGTTGGGTCGCGCCCCCAGACGCCAGACCTTTGGCAGCTCCTGGCCCTCCTCGTCCAGTTTCTCTCTCTCATGCCAGGTGCTCTCGTCGAGAAACCAGGAGACCTCGGTCCACTGCTTCAGGGCCTGCGTCAGAGCAATGCGATCAGGACTCATCTGGCCGATGAGGCGCAGCAGTTCATGCAGGTTGGCATCTTTGCCCACGGGCTGCGAGTGCAGGAAGGTGGCAAAAACCGCCTGCTCGACCTCGCGGAAACGCAATGAGGGAAAGGAGCGCTGGATCTGGCGCGCCTTCTCTAGTTCGCTCTGTAGAATGGCGCTCCAGGCCTGGCGTCGGCCCTCGTACGATTCGTTTTCGGCGGTGGTGGCCAGCTCGTGGGCGACTTCCGAGAGGCCGCTGCCGTTGGGCGGGCCAATGAAGGCATTGACGGAGACCAGCGGGCAGGGGTCCCAGCGGGCGGCGTCGCGCAAGGCCAGGGCAAAGTTGCGCAGCGTGCCGCGCGTACCCTGGAAGGTCTGCAGGTCGGTCCATTTGCCGTAGAAGAGGTCGATGAGATCGGGATGAAAGGGATAGCTGTTGACAATGCGCTCCTCAAGTTCGTGACGATGCCTGGCCACCTCTTCGACAAGGGAGGCGATGCCGTTGACGGCAAAGATGGCCTGGGGACGGAAAAGGTCGCGGTTGCGGATGGAGTCGGGAGTGAAGAAGCGCCGGCGCAGCACCTCGGCAAGGTCCTCTTTTTCGACCGGCTGGAAAACCGGCTCGCGCTGGCGTCCGAGGATTTCTTGTAGCTCGTTGCTCAGCTCGCGCCCCAGCTCGTCGCGCTTGCGCGGGTCGCTGGCCAGCAGCGAGACGACGACGGCGCAGGTGGGCACCTTGTTGGCGGCCTGCGTCAAATATTGGAAAAAGTCGCTCATGCGCCAGCGCCAGACAGGATCAAGGCCGACCTTCTCTCGGACATAGATGAGGACCTCGTCCATGAGGACAAGGGTGGCGTTGTTCTGGCGCGCCGGCAGCGAGAGCAGGGTGCTGATCAGGTTCTCCGCCGGTGGCGTCTCGCGCTCGGCGTCCTGCTCGTCGGGATGGATGAGGCGCAGCCCTTCGCTGCCGGCGAGCTGGTAGGCGAGGATGCTCCAGGGATGGCGCAGCCAGCGCCGCTCTCCGCCGGGACCGGGGATCTCCAGGCCCTTTTCCGGGTCAAGCTTGTCGAAGGCCAGCACGGCGATGCGCGCCCGCGGCAGGGGGCTTAGACCGATGGCTGCCTGGAATTCTTCGACGGCGGGCAGCCTGGGCAGACGCTCGGGCCGATGAGCCAGGTGATAGAGGGTGATGAGGGTGTGGGTCTTGCCGCCGCCGTAGTATAGCTCGAGCTGGTAGACGGCGCGATCGCTCAATCCGGCCAGGCGCTGCATGACTTCCCGCGCCAGACGGCGCATGTTGGCCGTGGGATAGGTGAAGGAGAAGAATTCGTCTGGCTCGCGGTAGAGCGAGTTGCCTCGCTGCATGACGACGTCATAGAGGTCGGCGGCAAAGCTGGCCAGGCTGAGGTCGCCATTCAGCAGGTCGTCGCGCAGGCGCACGATCTCATGCCAGGGATGCGACCGGTGTGTACTGGTGCTCATAGGTTCCTCTCTCCCTCTTCTTGACCTGTCTTACTCGTGCATCTCCTCCAATCAAGGTACTCCCTCCTGGGGTTGACTGAGGCCAGCCTGCCCGCTCCGGCCTGGCCCACCGCGGCGATCGGAGCAGGAACAGATCGGGCAGCAGGCCAGGAAAGTGCGGCGGCTCTATTCTGGCCTGCTGCGGGATGGAACAGAGGGCCTTGCCTGGACCTGGCTGAATGGCAGGCTCTGGTTCGGCAAGCCTTTGCGCTGGTCGAGATAGTTGCTGATGCTCTCCAGCAGGGAGCGCTCATCGCTGCTCTCGGCGGCCAGCTCGATGAGGGCCTGCAGCAGGGCACGGAAGAGCGGCTTGTGGTCGAGCATCTGGTGGTCGAGGTAGTCGTTGACGGGGCGGACGTCGCCGGCCTTCCACAGGTGCATGAGATGATGGACCTGGTCGATGAGCGGGGGTGGCTCGTCGTCTTTGCCGTTGACGCTCTGGCCGAGGTGCGGCTGACGACGCTGCTGCCAACTTTTGAGGCGCAGGTTGCTGCCGCTGCTCTCGCCTGATCTCCCGTTGACCTCTTCGGCGCCCTCGTCCTCCTCCTCGTCGTCCTCGTCGGGGGTGCTGCCGTTGCTGGTGCTGGCTGAGGCGCTGCGGCTGAGCAGGTCGTAGCGCTGCACGAGGTCACGATCGCTGAGGCCGCAGGACATGGCGTAGAGGATGCAGACGCCGCTGGGTACCGGCTCGAAGCCGAAGCTATAGCGGTGCAGCAGGTAGTAGGCGGTGAGGTCGTCCAGCTCGCTGATGCTGTCCCCGCTCTGGCTGAGGACGCGCCCAACCATGAAGTCGACGACGATGCGCCGGACGTGGCGCAGGAATTCGCTGATGTTCATGAGCTGGCCCGGCTGGTCGGCTTTTTTGACAACCGGGTAGCGGCTGTAGATTTCGAGGGCCGCGCCGGTGGCCGACCAGATGAAGTCGGGGCCGCGAATGCCGACGTCCCAGAAGTGGCGCAGGCGCTCAGTGATGTTCTGGCGCATCTCGGCAAGGACGGTCTTGTCCCAGCCGGGGCGCGTGCTCTCGGGCCGCCGCCGGCAGACCAGCCAGATGGAGGAGGCCAGAGCGGCGGAGGAGAGAGCGCGTGTGCGGTTGCTCATCTCGGTCTGAATGGGCCAGCTGGCCTCGACGACGAAACCGGCGCGGATGAGGGCCGCGACCAGGGTCTCCCAGGCGTCAGGCTGCTTGTGGGCGAAGACGATGACCAGGCGCCCATCGGGGCGTAGAGCGCGGTAGCAGGCCTGGAAGGCGTGGTACATGCCATCTTCGTAGGCGGCCCGCGAGTGCTGGCGGTCGCCGCCGAAGCGGCTGGCGTCGTCGATCAGCTCGCCGTCATTGCGCTCATGATCCCACTTGGGCGCGAGCGGGCTGGCAAAGACGGCGTCGATCTCGGGGCTGAGGCCGTGCAGGCTGCGCCGCAGCCAGACGTAGAAGAAGTCCATCAGGTCAGAGTAGGGGATGGCGTCGTAGTAGGGAGGATCGGTGACGATGAGGTCGTAACGCTCGTCAAGCGCTTGCGTCGCAGAGCGCTGTAGGATCTGGGGAGCCACTGGGCTGTGCCGGCAGGCCGCCAGGGCATGCTCAAGGTAGCGGGCGAGCCACTCAACGGCGCCAGGGTAGCCGCCGGAGCTGTCTTCAAAAGGGACGCTCTCGGCAAAGTCCCAAGCGAGCGGTAAGGTAAACTGCTTAAAAGTATTGCGTATTGTTATGCGCCCGATATCCCATGAACAGAGCGTACTTCCCCTATCCGCCAGGCGGTCAATCGCCAGCGCCAGATAGGCGCTGATGGCCTCCACCCAGTGCGGCGGGTAGCCCAGGGCGCGCAGCTCCTCGCGTGCGGCGCGCGTCTCGCGCACGAAGGTCCCCAGGGCCAGCAACTGGCGCGGCGTAAAGAGCTGATGCCAGCGCGAGAAGCCGTAGCCATCCACCGAAAAAGCACGGCTGGCCCCCGGGCCACCGCGGGGCAAAGGCTCCTCTGGCAGACCGAAAGGGATCGCCGCAAACAGGGCCGGCAGCGCGTCAGCCGCCTCCTCGGCGGCGCGGCGCTCCTCCTCCGTCGGCAAGCGATACTCCTTCCCCTGCTTGCCCTCGACGATCACCGCCGTCAGCACTGTTCCCAGGCGGCCCGCCATCCCCTCGAAGCGGATATCCTCCATCTTGATCACCGTCCCGCAGCAGGGGCAGGTCACCCCCGTGCGCGACATCGTCCCCCCGCCCACGCGGCGCTCAAAAGCCCGGCGCTCCTGGGCCGTCCCCGTCGGCAGCGGCACATCCTCCCAGATCTCGAAGACCACGCCTGTCCGCTCAGCGTTTGGCTCCATCTTGAGCGCCACCCGTTTCTTCCCCGTCCTGGCCAGCCAGCGCGTCTTGAGCAGCGGCACCGTCGCCCGGCAATTCTTGCAGCGCATCGTTCGCGCCCACAGGTAAGCCACCGTCGGCCTGTCATCGACCGTCGGATAGTAGCCTGCCAGCGCCGCCCGCGCACGCTGCAGCACCCACTCGCCCCAGGCACGCACATGCCAGGCCGCATCGGCCTCCAGACTCACAGCGACCTGCAGACCAGTTAACTCATGCTGTCGC
>NZ_JADGIA010000253.1 GCF_019683635.1 Thermogemmatispora sp.
CGCTGACCACAGCGTCAATCAGTCGCATGGCTCAGGTTCCGGCCCCGCTCAGAAAGCGCTCTACCTGCACAAAAGCCTCTCCCAAAGCCGACCCCAGCTCGGGGGAGCGTCCGATCAAATTGCCCACCAGCGGAAAGAGCCGCAGCGCCTGCACGCGCGTGCCCACTCGCGACCACTCCTGCTGCACCAGACGCAGTAGCTCCTCTGCCTCGCCTGCCTCCGCCAGCGCCTGCCCCAGGGCCAGCAGAACCTGTGCCTGACCCTCCTCGCTGATGATGCCCCCAATCAACTGCCGCCCCTCGGCCCAGATCTGATGTGCCCGCTCCCGCTGTCCGGCCTGCGCTAAGACCCGCCCCAGGACTGCTAAGGCCCGCGCCCGCTCCTGATCAAGGCTGATGGCCTTGCTGATCCGCTGCGCCTCCTCCCAATGCCCGGCCTCCGCCAGCGAAGCAACCAGCCTGGCCAGTAGCTCACTCGCCCGCTGACTGTACGGGTAGTGCTTCAGCAGGCGCTCCGCCTCGCCCCACTCCTGGGCGGCAATGAGGGTCTCAGCCAGAACAGCCAACGCCTCAGCCTTCCCACCCTCACCCTCTAGCGCCGCAATCTGCTGCTCGCTCTGCCGCCAATACTGGCGCGCCCGCTCCCGCTCACCAGCGGCGGCAAGCGCTTCGCCCAGGGCGGCCAATAGCTCGGCCCGCTGCTCAGCCCACATGCCCGCAATGAGCCGCTCGCTCTCGCTCCAGCACTCCTCGGCCCGCGCCCGCCGCTCCGGCTCCGACTCCGCCGCCCGCGCATGGCCCTTCCCCAGGATCAGCAGCGCCTGAACTCGCTGGTGCTCCAGCTCAATGGCCCGACAGCAGCGCTCGGCCTCGTCCAGCCGCCCGGCCTTGACCAGCTCATTGACAAGCAGGACCTGGCCATCGGCCCGCTCCCAACCCTCGGGTACGCACTCGACAATGCGAGCCGCCTCTTCCCATTCGCCGGCCTGGGCCAGCTCGCGCGCCAGCGCCTGGTAGCCGTCCGACTGCTCCCAACTGCTGGCCTCTCCGGCAATCAGGGCCTCGGCTTCCTGCCAGAGCCGCCGCGCTCGCTCTCTGGCCCCCGCCAGCGCCTGCAACCGCCCAAGGTAGGCCAGGACCTCGCCCCGCTCCTGACCTTGCACCAGGCTGCGAACCCAGCGCTCGGCCTCGTCCCAGGTCGCGGGGGAAGCGAAGGCGCTCACAAGCGTGAGTGCCGCCTGAATCTGCTCGCGGCTGGCCGGCTGCTTGCGCACCAGACCAACGATCTGCCTCCAGCGCTGCTCGGCTTCGGCCCGCCGCCCCGACTGGCTGAGATCCCGACCCCGGGCAATGAGTACCTGGGCCTGCTGTTGCCAGTCGCCGAGCGTCGTGGCCAGACGCTCCGCCTCCTGCCAGCGCCCAAGCTGGATCAGGCGCTCTATGAGCGGGGCCAGCGCCTCGCGCCGCTCTTCTCCCTCTGGCAGGGTGCGAATGATGGCCTCAGCCTGCCGCCAGCAGCGCTGCGCCTCCTCATGGAGACCCGCCCGCGCCAGCGCCTGACCAAGCTGCACACAGGCTACGCACTGCTCGTCGCCGCTCTCCAGTCGCTCAAGCTCAGCCTCAGCCTGCTGCCAGAGCCGCTGCGCCTCGCGGAGCTGACCACGCGCGGCCCGGGCCAGCCCGAGCCGCGTGAGGGTATGCAGGCGTTCACGTGGGAGCGGGATGCGGAGGCTGTGCCCCTCGGCCTCCTGCCAGCGCCCGGCAGCGGCCAGCGCCTCGGCCAGATGCTGCCGGGCCTCCGCCTGCTGCCTCTCGTCCTCCAGACGCTCGCTGCTGGCTTCGGCTTCCCGCCAACGCCCGCCAGCCGCGCAGGCGCGAACCAGCTCTAGCCACGCTTCTCCTCGCCGCCACTGGTCGGGCACAAGCTCGCAGATCCGCTCGGCTTCGCTCCATTGCTGGGCGCGGGCCAAAGCTCGCACCAGCCCGAGCAGCGCCTTGGCTTGCTGCCTGCCGCCGGAGATGGTGAGCGCCAGCCGCTCCGCCTGCTGCCAGAGCTGCTGCGCTCTCTCCTGCTCGCCGGCCTGGGCCAGCTCGCTCCCCAGCACAGCCAGCGCTTCAGCACGCTGCTGCACGGCGCTTTCGCTGATGGCCTCCACGACCTCGCTGGCCTCAGTCCAGCGCCGGGCGCGGGCCAACGCCTCGACCAGGGTCAGCCGTGCCTCGTCCTGCAGGGTATTGGGGGGCATGGCCTCGATGATTTCCTCGATTTCGGCGCTCTGACCCGCCTCGGCCAGCCCCTCGGCGATCTGCTGCAGGGCCTCGGCACAGAGATCTGCCGGGACTGCGCGCCGCGCCACGCTGAGGGCAGCCCACCAGAGTTGCAGGGCCGGCTCAGTGCAGCCAGCCCGGTAGAGATCCCGCGCCAGCTCGCTCAGCAACGGCGCCAGGCGCTCCGGCTCGCTGCTCTGCCGCGCTACGTCGCAGGCACGCCAGTAGAGCGGCCCGTAGTCGCTCTCAGGCGCCCCCTGCTCCTGAAGCTGGCGCGCGATGGCTACCAGCGCCTCGATCTGCCGCCCGGGATCACTGATGAGATCGGCCAGCCCGATGGCCTCTTGCTGCCGCCCAAGCTGAACGAGCAGGGCGAAGGCTTCCGGCGGATAGCGCTCGGCCTGGCTGCTCAGGCTGCAGCGCAGCAGGGTGTAGTGCCACAGCCGCGGCAGTTGGGCCAGCCCCTCGCTGAAGCTCCAGCCCTCCCAGGCGGCGGCCTGCCGCCCCAAGTCGAGGTCGCTGGCATAGGCGCGGGTGCTCGGATCAAGCTGGCGGATCTTGCTCTGCCCATAGTGACCAGCGTCAAGCAGGGCAAAGAGCCGCTCCCAGGCCCGCCCATAGAAGAGGTGGGCCGCCAGATGCTGACGGGCATAACGCCGACGCGCGGCCTCGTCGGGATCGTGACGCGCCTCTTGCCAGATTAGCTCACTGCCGCCGCGCTCGCACCAGTCAGCCAGCACCCGATGCCAGTGGGCCTCTTCGGCGGCGCTGAACAGGTAGGGACTGGCCGGCTGCTCGGGGTCCTGGCGGAGATAGTCGCGCAGCTTGGGATGGAAGAGGCTGTAGCGCCCGCCGCCGTCGGCGATGAGCAGGCCCCCAAGCTGCTGCAGGGCGTCGCGCACCTGGTAGGTGGGCAGCGGCGCCAGGATCTGGCTGAGCTGCCCCTGCCCCAGCGCTTCGCGGGCGACCAGCAGCAGGCCAAGCAGGGGATAGATGGCGTGCTCCCATAGGGGATGCGGCTTGAGACGATCGATGCTTAGACTGAAGATGTTGGCGGGGTCGCTAGAGAGGCGCTCTCTGAGGGCGTCCGCGGTGAGGGCCGGGTCGCGCTCCAGCGCGCGCGCCGCCAGGTCAAGGTAGAGGGTGTTCTGCTCCATGAAGGCGTAGAGACGGTCGCCCTCGGCGCGCGTGAGCTGCAGGCCACGCTCGCGCAGGAGCTGGTCGAAATCGGCACGGCTGAGCGGCGGCAGGCGATACTCACGCACCGGCCCGCGCTGATGCAGGGCCGGCAGGAGATCGTCGGGCCGGCTGCCCAGCACGAGAACACAGCCCGCCGGCAGTTGCGTGGGGAGAAAGCTCAGGTCGCGTCTGCCACTGGGGTCACGCGGGAGCTGATCAAGACCATCGATGCAGATCAGGACGCGCTCGCCACGGCTGCCCAGTTCGTTGAGGAGGTTCCAGAAAGCGGTCGTCAGGGCGGCGCGACTGGTGCCAGCGACCAGCAGGGGCGTCGGGTCAAGGGCCTGGGCGAAGATGAGACGCGCCAGCAGGTCGCGCAGGAGGGCGACGACGTGGTCGAGGGGCGGGTCAAGCGGCAGGAAGTGGTGCGGGACGCGCTCCGCTCCTTCTTCCTGCACGAGACGGGCGATGAGGCTGCTTTTGCCCTGGCCGGCCTGAGCGCTGATGATCAGATAGCCTCCGCCCGGCTGCAGTTCGGCGATCTGCTGACGAAGGGCGGCCAGCTCGACGCCGCGCCCAACGAAGCCCTCCAGTCGGCTGGCGATGAAGGGCTGATGATCGATGAGCATGGCGCGCAGAGCCTGCTCTTGCTGGGGCAGGAGCTGGCTGGCGCCGGCGGCTTTCTGGCGGCGCCCCCGTAGCTCGCTGATGAGCCGGCGTAGCCCTTCCTCAACAAGATAGAGTCCTTCATCGCGCGAGCGGCTAAGCGGGTGGCCCGGAGGCAGCGCTTCCAGCCGACCAAGCTCGGTATACTTCCAGCCCACGGGACGGACGATGATGGGGACGACGATAACGCCCTCGTCGCGCCGCGCCAGGGCTACCTCCTGGTCGTCGAGACAGTCGGGGTTTTCAAAGAAGTCGGGACTGACCAGCAGCAGGATTAGATCAGCGCTCTCCAGGGCGGCGCGCCTGGCTCGCCGGGTGTCGCTGCCGGCCAGGATCTGCCCCGGCCCCACGATGACGGGCGGCTCTAAACCTGCCCCGCGCGCGGCTATCCGCACCCGTTGCGCAATGCGCTCGCTCCAGGACCGTTCGGCGCTGGCATAGCTGAGATAGACGCGCAAGCTCCCTCTGGCGCCAGCTCCCGGCTGCATGCTGCTCCTCCGGCCTGCCTCAGCTCACGTGAATGGCGATCGGCTACAATAGATCCATAGAGGCAGAAATAGATGGTCCGCTCAGGCCCGACTGACAAAGACTGCCCTGACTGGCTCAGTTCCTTTCCTCGCCCGGCTGACCCGTAACCCGCAGGCTCTTCAGGAAACGGATCAGAGCGCCTCTGAGCCTGGCCCAGGCCACGTCGGCGTTTGCTCTTGTCCCGCAGAACTGCCTGCTTCTTCGCCCAGTATACCATAGATTCGGCCCCGGCGCCATCCAGAGAGTTGGAGCCTCTTGTGTAGAGTAGAGAGAGCATAAACATCAAGACATCCTTCTAGTCCAGGCGAAAATTGTAAAGAAGTTCTTCCACAAATGGCATGATTGAGCTATACTGACAGAAAGATCTTCGCTTATGAGGGTAGAATCGTGCTTCGGCTGCGCATCAAAGAGGTCGCACGTGACAAGGGGATATCCATGAACCAGTTGTCCCAGCGGGCAGAGGTCAGCTATAACATCATCAAGGCCATCTATCGCAATCCCTATCGGCCCACCAACACGGACACCGTTAACCGCATTGCGCACGCTTTGGGGGTGCCGACGACCATCCTGCTGGAAGATGTCTCGGTGGAGGAGATGATCCGCGAACAGCGCGCCCTGGCGGCGGAGCTGGCGGTGCCCCAGCGGCCAGGACGCTGGCCCCGCCGCCAGACGCCGTAGCTGCTCTGGGCGAGCGGGACCAGGCAAGTCAATGCCGGACCGGTGCAAAAACTGAGAGTAGAGAAGGAGAAGATGGCGCGCGTGGTCCCGACGCGCCGAGCCAGGCTCGACGCTCCCACCCGCGCCATCTCGCCAAAGATTAGCCGTCGCTGCGTTCGTTCGGGAAAGCGATTGGACCAGAAGGGGGTCTTCGCGCTCTTGCGTGGGCGCTGATAGCAGACGAGATGGAGGTTTAGAGAGTAGGGGTAGAGGAAAAGCGAAGACCCTCTTCAGCAGCAGGATGTCTCAGGAACCGCTCCCACCTCCTTTCAGGGTTGGGTGGATGGACGGCAGGACCAGACTCAGGTAGTTGTGGAGCTGCTCGCAGTTGGCCAGCACCTCATCACGCTCTTTGGAGGCGCCAATCTTGCGGCGCACCAGCTCGGTGAAGGTGGCGATCGCCTCGGTGATCAGCCCCAGCTCGTCCCACCTCAGAAGGATAACCTGCCCGCTGATAATCTGCTCAATCTTGAGCAGGACAAGCTGTATGCGGTTGATGCTGCGATGGCTCACCGGCTGACCAGCCTGGCCCGACTGTAAGTAACGCCCATAAAACAGGAGAATGTACTTGATGGCCTTGAGGTCGTCAGCACCGACTCCCATCATCACCTGCTTCCCCCCCCGTTCCCCTTGCGTCATCACTCACTTCCTTTCTCTACCAGCAACGTGACACTTCCATCAGGCTCCTTCCTTCCTGTCGTTTGTCATCCTATCCCTAGCCTACCATGATTAAGCCGATTAGTCAATAGATATAGCACTAAAAATAAGCGTATAGCGAAAAGCGCATACTGCTATGCTTATAAAAGTATAGAATACCCGAGATTACGATACTCTGGTAAGCTTAAAAAAAACACTGAGGAGAGCGTGTGTTACGCCTGCGTGTGAAAGAGGTAGCACAAGAGAAAGGCATTTCAATGCACCAGCTCTCTCTGCGGGCACAAGTTAGCTATTACATCGTAAGATGGATATTTCATGATCCCTATAGAACGGTCAATACAGACACTCTAAATCGTATAGCTGAGGCGCTCGGCGTGCCCGTTACGGATATTATTGAAGACGTGCCGAAGTGGCAGGCCGAAGAGGAGCGGAAGCGGCTCAAAAGCCTGCCGGAGGACAGCTAGCGTCTCCTCACTTGAGCGCTTGACCGTAGGGTTGCAACACCAGACATCCGCTCAACA
>NZ_JADGIA010000254.1 GCF_019683635.1 Thermogemmatispora sp.
AAAGCTTGAGTAAACTGCTGCTCGCTCTCACTAGCCTGCAGCGTGGATGAGAATTGCCCATAGGCCGTATGATAGTCACTCTTCTTCAGAGCGCTGCAGAAGGTGTCAAGCGTCTTCTGAGGCGATGAAGCAAGCAAGCCAAGAGGTCCAGGGAAATTGAGGGGATTAAAGAGTACTACAACCAGAGCAAGCACCAAAAGCACGAATACCAGGAGACCGGCAACCAGACAACCTGTGCATCCCCTGCGTCGTGGTTGTGGTTGCGGCTGCGGTGGGAACTGCGGATAGCCTGGCGCCTGACCGGGGAAGGATGGCGCCCCCTGGGGAGGTGGTCCATAGGGTGCCGGCTGTACGGGGTAGCCCGGAGAGCCTGCCGGCGGCTGCTGGCCATAGCCCTGGGGGGGTGGTCCTCCATAGGGCTGAGCCTGCCAGCCTCCTTGCTGCCCATACCCCTGCCCCTGGGCAGGAAAGGCAGCAGCAGGGGGCGACTGATACGCTGATTGAGGATAGGAGGGCGCTGCCGGCGAGGGCTGGAACTGATCGGGTGAACCAGCCAACACGGTACGCTCTTCTGCTTGATTCGCGGCCCCAGCAACCTCATAGGTAAAGACTGTCTCGCCAAAACGAATGCGATCACCGGAGTTCAGTCGCTGGGGCACCTGACTGGCCAGGCGCTGATCATTGACAAAGGTGCCATTGGTACTGCCTCGATCAATCAGGCTGTACCCTCCCTCCTCAGCACGAAATTCCGCATGGTGTGACGAAACCTGTTGATCGTTCAAACGAATCTGATTATCGGGCGCACGCCCCACAGTCGTCACGCCCGGCCCCAGGGTAATACGCCCCTGTGGGCCGTTCAAGCTGGCTTCCACAAGAGAACTCCTTCTTCCTTATCGATGTGTAGATCCTTCCCGCTTGTCTGCTTAGAGCCATTCAGCCGGCTACACCACCTTGGCCACAGCGGACCAGATCGCTCTGCAACTGTACCACTGATTACTACGCAAGCAGAGCTGGTATGGCTTCGACATGACATGCTACTAACTGGCTCGCGTTTTCCTCACAGCTAGCAGCCTGTTGCTTCCCGGTGATCTCGCTCGCTCACCTCAAAACAAGAAGTAGCTGGAGCATTTAGAGTGATACATGATCGGCTTGAGATATTCTGGCAACCCAATCTTCACCGTACCCTAGAGGAAACTCCCGTCTGACTCGACACGGCCCACCCTTACCTATCCCTTTCCAAAAAAACGCAGCAAGCGTGCTTTTTTCAAGGAGAGCTATTGTCCAGGGCTAGCGATGTCCCGCTGTCACAGGCACTCAGGAGAGAGCATTGAGGCGCCAGATATCGGCCTCCAGCACCAGCTCATCTTCATCGGTCTCCGTTTTGCCATTGGCATAGGTGATGACGCCCTTCACAATGAACCGGTCAGCTTTTTTCTGCGCCGCTCCCACGGAGCAGCTCTTGATCCCCCCATTGCTCTTGATGACCGGATTCACCACGTTGATAAACTGGCGCAGGCCACCAAAGTGGGCCTGGAAGTCCAGGCTGAGTAGTTCATAGGCTATGTCATAAGTGCCCTGCTGCAACGCCTTGCAGAAACTCAAGAGGGAGCGCTCCGGCGTCGACAAAGACGACAGAGCATCGATCAACCAGTCGTCCGCCGCAGGTACCAGCAGGGCCGTGCCCTGCTCCGGCTGAACCTCAGTCCGATAGCGTACCACGACCAGAGCCTTGGCCTGCGTGGGAACCACCGCCTCAATCTGTGAGGAGCAGGAAGTGATACCATCCACAAGCAAGCGGAAAATCCCAAGAGAGACATGGTGCTGAAAAAGCGGAGTCAACCTTGCGTAAGCGGCTTCAGCTTTTCCTGTTTCCAGTCCTGAACACAGGGCGCTGAGCGAGCGCGGCAGTGCCGTGAGCGCCTCGTCCTCGCTAATCAGCCAGGTTCCGCCCTCCTCGTTCAGGCCAACCTGCTGGGTCTGCAGCTGACCAGCGCCAGTGAAGCGTAGCACAGCCGTTGCCGTTGTCCCCTGCACATGCAAGGCCTCATAGCTACAGCGCTCGGTTTTTCCCAGCACGCCAGCGAAGACCTGAAAAGAAGCCTGGCGCTGCAAAGCCGAGTCCAGATAGTGATAGGCCGAGCCAGGATCACCCTGGCTCAGAGCAGTACAGAAAGCGGCTAATGACTTTTCGGGAGTCGAACGGAGCACAGACCCATAGTAGAAGGCCGCCCCGACAATCAGCGCCAGCAGCAGAATCGCAGCCAGGGCGAACAGGAGCAGCCGTCGACTCGCGCGCCGACGCCCCCCGCTGGCCGGTGGTGCTGGCGGTGACCAGCTCGACTTGCCAGCCGTCACAGACCACGGCGGCTCAGGGCCACCGTAAGCCATCTGACCCCTGGCATGGCCGTTGGAACCGGCGTGCAGATCTGGCAAACGTCCATCGTCAGGATCAATAGACCACATCAGCGCCTCTCTTCCTTCTTTCCTTCTGTCCGTCCGTCCCCTCTAATCAAGCAAGTAAATATCCTTTCCTGCTTCTTATTATCTTATTCCTCAGCCAGTCACCGACAGGATGTCAAGAGCAAGAACCAGCAGACCAGCCTTCCCCTGCGCAACAGGGCGGGGCGGCAACAGAGTCATGCAGGCTCCTGGCCAGCTACTTGCCAGCACAGGGTAAACAGGGCATACTAAAGAGACAGCAAGAGCGCCATAGCAACAGAGGAACCAAAGCCAGTCAGCGACTGGCTCCGGCGTGAGATCGGCGCCGACCTTTCACTCCCGGCGCGCTCCGCAGGCTGAAGTATCCAGCAGCGCGGACACCACTGGTGTTCAGCGGCGAGTACGCCACAAGGAGCAAAGCGTGAACGATATCATGCTCACCGAAGAAGATGACACCATCATCAGCACCACCAGACTGACAAAAGCCTTTGGCAACCTCGTGGCAGTCAACGATCTGAATCTGCGCGTGATGCGAGGCGACGTTTTCGGCTTTCTCGGCCCCAACGGCTCGGGCAAAACCACCACCATCCGTATGCTGTTGGGACTGATCCGTCCCACAGCGGGGCGCGCCTTTATCTTTGGCATGGACAACCAATATCAGCTTCCGCGCATCCTGCGGCGCATCGGTGCTGTCGTTGAGACGCCCGTCTTCTATCCCTACCTCTCCGGGCGAGACAATCTGCGCATCATCGCCGCGGCCTCAGACATGGCGCGGCATCCTCTCAACGAGAAGCGCATCGAAGAGACCCTTGAGCTGGTTGAATTGCGCGCCCAGGCCGGGCTAGCCTATCATAAATACTCGCTCGGTATGAAGCAGCGGCTCGGCATCGCCGCAGCCCTCCTGACTGATCCCGAGCTGATCCTCCTGGATGAACCAACCAACGGCCTGGACCCGGTCGGCATGGTTGAGATTCGCCAGCTAATCGTGCGTCTGGCCCAGCAAGGAAAGACCATCTTTCTTTCCAGCCACATTTTACACGAAGTTCAGCAGGTCTGTAACCGCGTAGCCATTCTGCACCGGGGCAACCTGATCAAGCAAGGTGACGTCAGCGCCCTCCTGCGCCAGAGCGAGCACATTCTGATCCGTATGAACAGCGCCGCCGAGGCGCGGGCGGCCCTGCAGGTTTTGCAGGAGGCACGCGAGCGCGGAGCCACCTGGATCAAAACCATTGTAGCCACGGGAGTCGGCCCCAGCGAGCAGCCTGGAAAAGCGAGCGAGGCTAGAGGAGAGACTGGGACAACACTGCGTGTTGAGGCGCCAGCGAAGCGCTCCGCAGAGATTAATGCCCTACTGGCCCAGCGGAACCTTTTCGCGGCAGAAATCCATCCCCAGGAGGGCAGCCTGGAAGAGGCCTTCCTTGAACTCACGGCAGCTGCTCAATTCCCCGGGGCAGCGGCCTCTGCCGTCGGGGGCCTTCCTGCCCCTGCGCCATACGGCAGGATCATGCCGGGAGAAGGAAAACCTCAGTAAGCGAAAGGAGCAAGGAGAAACAGAGCCTATGCATCCCATAGAGACCAGTCCTTCTACGCCGGCTAGAGAGGGTCAGCAGCCAGCCGAGCCGTTTGCCAGCGCGCCGGTCCTCCTGGGTCGGCGCGACTACTTGAGCGTCCTGCTGCGCCTGACTGCAATGGAACTCTACAAGCTTCGCCGCCGTCCGCTTACGAGGATCTCAGCCCTGATCCCCCTGCTAACCACCCTGCTGGTTTTCTTCGCCCTCTTCCTCTTCTCGACAGGAGACGGCAGCGGTCAGGTGGTCAGGTTGCTCCTGCCTCCCACTTCTCTCAATATCGCCGTACAAACAGCCCTTACACCTTTTACCATTCTCATTATTATTATCGCGGGTAGCACAGCTGGAGGCGAGTACACTCAGGGAACGATTCGCCTGCTCTTCACCCGAGGGCCCACGCGCACGCAGTTTCTACTTGCCAAGGTTGGGGCCGTGCTCATCTGCTGCATCGTGGGCATCAGTGGCCTGAGCATCAGCGGCCTGGTGATTGGCTACCTGCTCAGTCTTCTCAGGGAGGCGCCGGGTCCAGCTCCTTTTCTCACGACAAGCTGGTTGCTCCACACCGTCCTCTTTCTGCTTCTGGCCATCTTCAACTGGTTCATCTTCGCCGTCATTGCGCTTTTCTTTGGCATCCTGGGCCGCTCCAGTGCCGCAGGTATTGGAGGCGGCATCGTCTGGTATCTGCTGGAGCCTATCATTGGGCAAATCTGCCAGCTGAGCAGCGAGCTAGTGCAAGGCCCGGTCAGCGCCTTCCTGCGCGCCGTCCCCGACTACCTGATCGGTAATAACCTCGCTACCTTGATGGCTCATCAGGGGTATTATATCTTTGGGAGTAGTAGTATCTCTACACTGCCCGATACAGAAGCTCTTACAGTGCTGCTCGCCTACATTGTGCTCCTCTTGAGCATTGCTGGCTGGCTCAACCATAGGCGAGACATCACCAATTGACCTTGACTGAAACGGAATCGAGGCCCGGCATGAAGATGCTCGATGCCGCCCCAATCAAAGCATATGGCTATGAATTGGGCTTTGACCTCGTGCGCATCACAGGGGCAGAAGCTTTCCCCGAGGCCGAGCGTGTCATCAAGGAGCGTATTGCGGCGGGCCTCATGGACGGCCTCCCCTGGTTCACCAGCGAGCGAGCGGAAGTCTCCTGCCATCCCGACGCCCTCTTACCGGAGGCTCGTTCGATCATCGCCCTGGCCATGTCTTACCTCAGCGAGCTGCCGGAGGAGCCAGAGGATGGCCAGCCACGAGGCCGTATCTCACGCTACGCCTGGGGAGAGGACTACCATGAGATTATCAAGCCCAAGCTGAAGCAATTTGCCGACTGGCTACGGGAATATGCGCGTCGTGAGGCCGGGCAAGAGCTAGAAGCGAGACTATTCGTCGACACCGGGCGCATGGTTGACCGCGCTGTCGCCCAGCGTGCTGGCATCGGCTGGTATGGCAAAAACACGACCATTCTCACACGCGGCTGGGGCTCCTGGGTCTTTCTCGCCGAGATTGTGACAAACCTGCCCCTGCCTGCAGATGAGCCTCTGCAGGCCAACTGCGGGAAGTGTGAACGCTGCCTGTACGCCTGTCCTACTGGAGCTTTACCCGCTCCCTACGTGCTGGACAACCGGCGTTGCATCTCTTATCTCACGATCGAGCTACGCGGCAGCATCCCGCTAGAGCTGCGTCCTCTCATGGGGAACCTGATCTTCGGCTGCGACATCTGTCAGGAGGTCTGTCCCGTCAATCAGGTTGTGGAGAAGCGCCTCGGACTGCGCCAGGCCGGACGCACAGCAGAGCAGGCAGGAGATGGGAAGGCGGAAGCCGCAGGGGTGAGGTCCAGGCAGCGACCGCAGATGTGGCTGAGGAAGCGCGATGAGTTCCGCCCACGGCCCCAGGTTGGCGGCGCACCCGAGCTGATCCCGCTGCTGGCCCTCAGCGAAGAGGAGTTCCGCGCCCGCTTTCGTCATACCCCTATCTGGCGGGCCAAGCGACGTGGTTTGCTGCGTAACGTCTGTGTGGCACTGGGGAATCTCGGCGATAGGCGGGCCGTACCGGCGCTGATTCAAGCCCTCTATGATGCAGAGGCCCTTGTGCGTGGGCATGCAGCCTGGGCATTGGGATGCATTGGGGGAGAAGAGGCTCGGCAGGCGCTCACAGAGCGGCTTGAACAGGAAGAAGATCCAGAGGTTCGTCAAGAGATACTGCAGGCCCTGACCATGTTGGATGGTAAGAATTAAGCAAACAAAAAAGGCGCTGATCACGCCTTTTCCCACGTCAAGAAGCAGCTGCTCACCGCCCTTTCATTGAGCGATGAGAGACAACTGATCGCGAGACACTTGCCTCAATTTTGCCGAGAGAGAGCAGACAGCAGCTACAAGCTGGTCAGCGACATTCGGCACAAGAACGCAGCGCCATGAAGTGGATAGGAAGGCACAAGCCGTTCGGTCATTAGGGCCGGTCAGCTGCACCTGTTACCAGGTGTCCACCTCCGGTCTATCAACCAGGTGATCTTCCTGGGACCTT